>JANYCF010000345.1 GCA_025360455.1 Opitutaceae bacterium
GCAGCACGACCCCGGATGGTCAGTTCACGAACATATTGGACTCGAAGTGAGGACATAGTCCCGCCAGCTTCGCTCCCATGCAGCCCGGTACGCTACCTCAACTCTCACCCCACCTACAACCCTCCCGCCGCCCCGCGGCTACGTTCAACCTTGACTACAGAATGCACGGAATGCACGGAATCAAACCGGAGACGATCAGTTGGCGACGCGTTTGATGCCGAGGCTCGCATATTTGAAATTGAGGAGGAGGGCGGTCTTCAGGCCCGTGATGTTAAGGTAGCCAATCATCTGTGCGAGATGGGTGTCGTTGAAGGCGGTCGCGACCTTTGGGTCCACGATGACGAGACCTTCGACGATGAGGTCGGGAACGAGCGTACCGATGAGTTGCCCCTCGTAGCGAACTTCGAACTGCCGCTGACTCTCGCAGCGCAAGCCTTGCTTGGTGAGCTCGATAGCAAGAGCGCGTTCGTAGAGTTTTTCGTCGAGGCCGGGCTTGAGCGCAAAGAGTACTTTGTGGGCAGCTCCGATGATTTTCTCGGTAAGTTCGTTTAGTTCCATGTTCGTAATATTTGCCCAAGGAAAACACAGAATGGAAGGGCTTGAATTCTGTGCACGCCGTGCAATCTGTGGTTCAGATTTGGGGGATCGTGGTTTTGACTTCGGAATGCACGGAGTGGAAGGCCTCGGATTCTGGGTGATCTGTGCAAAGATGCAGAATCTGGTTCGTGGCTTTTCGCTCAATCCGGACAACAAAAAGCCGGAGCAAAGGCTCCGGCTCAATGAGAAAGAAAAAACCGGCTCAGCTTACTGCATCGTCAGCAGATTGCGGGCGCGCTTGATATTGGAAGTGACCTTGCGTTGCTGCTTGGAAGAGAAGCCCGTGTATTTACGGGGCAAGATCTTGCCAGTATCGGTGATAAAACGGGACATCAGCTGTGGGCTGGTGAAAGGAATTTCCTCGGGCTTGAGGGTCTGGGTGGTGGGTGTTTCGGTGGCGCTCATGATTGGAAAAGAGGACAGAGGTTGCTGGTGGGCCTGTCCGTGTCAACGGGCATTTTTTAGTTTGCCAATTTGGCTGGTCGGTTATGTCTGGAAACAAGCTTAGTCCCCGTAGCTCAAATGGATAGAGCAGGCGTTTCCTAAACGTCATATTCCGGTTCAATTCCGGACGGGGGCACCAGCCTTCGCCGAGCACTACGCGAGGGTGAAGCATGCCCTCCGAAGTTTTAACGAAGGAGGGCCTTGAAATGCAGACGAAAGTAAAGTGGCTACGCATGGCGCGGCCAGCCTTCGGTTTCCTAAAACTTCGGCTGGCAGGCCAGCTGCTCGTCGGCGATGGCTAAAATCTTTTTTTGCGCGGGCCTGCTGGGGCCAGCTGCTCAGCGGCGTGCGGCGCGCTCGAGGGCGACGGCGCAGGCTTTGTAGCTGGGCTGGCGTGAGTGCGGGTCGTAGGCGGGGAAAGTAAGCTGGTTCACCGTATCGAAATGCATCGGCAGGAAAATTTGTCCGATTTGTACAGTGGACGTGAGCATGGCCGTGGCGAAGGTTTCGCCACGGCGGGACCAGACGCGTACTTTATCTCCGGCACGTACTTTAAGGCGGGTGGCGTCGGCCGGATTTAATTCCACGTAGAGCGTGGTCGGCGCGAGTTTGCGCAGCACGCCGCTCTTGCTGGTGCGGGAGCCGGTGTGCCATTGCGCGGAGGTGCCGCGGCCAGTGAGCATCAGGAGCGGAAAATCTTGGTCAGGCAACTCGGGCATGGGGCGCGGCTCGTCGAATATAAACTTGGCGCGGCGACGCGGCGTGAAGAAGCGGCCATCGGCGAAGAGTCGGCGTTCTTGGGTGTCGGGTCGCGCATCGGTGGCGGCGTCCGTTTCCGTCCACGGCCATTGGATGCCGCCGGCCTCCGTGAGGTGGGTGTGATCGCGTACGCCGGTGAATTCATACGGTTGGCCGCGCGAGAGTTCTTTGAGAATTTGGAAGGAATCTTCCGGCGATTCCCAGCGGTCGAACATTTCGCCGACGCCCCAGTATTCGGCGATGAGTTTGAAGATGGCGAAATCGCTCAATGCGATGCCGGGCGAACGGGCGACTTTGCGCACGGCGCCGAGCCGGCGTTCGGAGTTGATAAACACGCCCGCCTTCTCGCCCCAACCGGCGGCGGGCAAAATCAGATCGGCCACCTGCGCGGTGTTGGTCGTGGTGTACATGTCCTGCACGACGAGAAAATCCAGTTTCTCCCGCAGTTGGGCGAAGCGGCCTTGATTGATCCAGGAATGCGCGGGATCAGTGGCGATGACCCATAAGCCGCGGATTTTTCCGTGCTCGATGCCGTCGATGATCAGGTCGTAGGCCCAACTTTTTTCCGTCGGAATAGTGCTGGGTTCGATGGCGAGAATTTTGGCGACATGGGCGCGGTGTTCTTCGTTGCCGAAATCATAACCGCCGAGGAGTGAGGTGGCGTTGCCAAACAGGCGCGAACCCATCGCGTTGCATTGGCCCGTGATCGAATTCGCGCCGGTGCCGGGGCGGCCGATCTGGCCGGTCATCAGCGAGAGGTTGATAATGGCTTGCGCGGTGCGGGTGGATTCGTGGCCTTGGTTGACGCCCATGGTCCACCACAGGGAAACGCGCTTGGTGCGATCGGAGATTTCGGCCGCGAATTGATCGAGTTGTTCCGGGGTGAGACCAGTCGCCGTACAGACGCGCGAGGAGGAAAATTCCCGGGCATGGCGCGCGAAGGCTTCGTAGCCGTCGGTGTGGTTGTCGATGAAGGTTTGATCTACGGCCTCGCGATTGATCAGCTGGTTGGCCAGACCGTAGAGCAGCGTGAGATCGCTCTTCGGCTTGATTGCATAATGCCGGTGGGCCGCCATGGCGGTTTCGGTGCGGCGTGGATCGACGACGATGATGAGCGGCTTGCGTTTATTATTCATCACGCGTTGCCACATGATCGGGTGCGCGATGCAGGGATTCGCGCCGAAGAAAACCAGCACGTCGCTCTCCTCGAAATCCGCGTACGTAAACGGTGGCGCGTCGAAGCCGAACGATTCCTTGTAGGCTACGTGAGTGGTCGCCATGCATTGGCGGGTGTTGGAATCGAGGTGCTTGATGCCGAGGCCGAACTTTGCGACGGCGCCGAGCAACGCCATTTCTTCCGTCACGATTTGGCCGGTGCTGAGCACGGCCACGCTGTCTTTGCCGTGTTGGGTTTGGATCGCTTTGAAGCGGTCGCAGAAAGTGCTGAGTGCCTGGTCCCAGGAAACCGATTCCATCGAGCCATCGGCTTGGCGCAACATCGGGGCGGTGGCGCGGTCGGTCGCAGCCAGCGGCGTGAGCGCTTCCCACCCTTTCGGGCAAGCCATGCCAAGATTCACGGGATAATCCGCATCAGGCGAGAGGTTCACCGCCTCGCTGTTTTTATCGAGGTGAACTTTCAGCGAGCAACCGGTGCTGCAAAACCCACAGATCATCGACGTCGTGCTGACCGGTTTGAGCCGCGCCGGAATCTGGCCCAACCCGAAATCGCCGGGCCGCAGCACGAGTTCACTCGTCATCGGTCCGTCTATGGCGCGCAGAAAATTTTGAACAGCAGTCGTCATGTCGCGTGATCCGCAGCAGACGGCATGCCGGGCATCTTGGGGGAATCGACTGCTCTGAAAAATAAATAACGTTCCGCCAATTCACCCGCGAGAATCAAGGCGACGGCGGCGCCTTGCCCGACCAAGCCTTGGGATACGCTGAAACCATTTGTCACGTAATACGTGCCATTCCCTCTGAGAATGCCTGAGGAGTTTGTAATATAATATGTTACCAAGACCCCGGCGAGGCCGAGGGCGTAACGGGTGATGGTGGCGCGGAGGAGGGGGCCGCGGAGGAGGCGGGCGGAGACGCTGGGGCCGCACAGCGCGAGCGTTTCAAAAGCGAGCTTGGTGGCGAGGGCCAGCGCGGCGTGTGCCGGCGAGATTAGCGCGAGCGCCAGCACGATGCCGGTGCCGACAAAGCGCGGGAAGGTTTGGCTGAAGCGCCAGAAACTGCGGCGGGTATCGACGTAGATCATCACGGAGCAGAGCAGGCCCAGCACGCCGGTGATCACAGTCATCACATTAAACATCGGGATGCTTTCGCGGAGGACGAGAAAGCCGACCCATGCGCCAAAGAGCACGGCTTCGCGACTGAACCAGGATTGGTGCAGGCCGAGAAAAACCCGCCACGCCCGCAAGGGTTGCCCAAGGTGCAGACTCGCAGCCCCGAGACCGATCGCGCCGGCTACGATGGGAACCCAATGCATGAAAGCCGGGCTGCTTTCCGCGATGGGGAATAACAGCATGGCTTGCGTGCAAATCGCGGCGGGCAGCAGCGTGAGCATGATCACGAGCGGCCAGTGCGGCGGTTGGGGACGCAGCGTGTTCGCATCGGCGGGCCGCGCGTTTTCCGGCAGCGCATTTTTCGAAACGTAGCGTGTCGTGGGTTGCGTGTAATCGGGTGCGGGGGCCGCGGCGAGGAAGGTCGAGGTGTCCACGCGCTCGGGCTCGGAGTGATGCACGCTGACGGTGACGATGCTGATCGCTTGGGTCGGGCAGGCTTGGACGCACGCGGGGGCTTCACCGGCAGAGAGGCGCTGATGGCACATGTCACACTTGCGGACAATGCCGAGACGCTCGTTGTATTTCGGTACGTCGTACGGACATTTCAGCACGCAGTATTGGCAGCCGATGCACTGATCGTCGAGATGGTGAACGATGCCGGTGCGCGGATCTTTTTCGTAGGCGAGTACCGGACAACCCGTCATGCACGCGGGGTCGGCGCAATGGTGGCAGGCGCTCGTGACCGTCTGTTGAAACGGCGCGGCGGGTGTGCCGCCGAGCAGCAGGCCGACGTCGCGCCAGGTTTCGTTTTCGTCGAGACCGTTGAGCGAGTGGCAGGCGGAGACGCAGGCTTTGCAACCGGTGCAGGAATCGAGATCAACCTCGAAGGCGTATTGCTCGTGCGGGCCGGGTTTCGAGAGCGGAATCAGATCGCGATACACCGGCGCGAGCGCGGGCCCTGTGCTGCGGGCGTGCTCTTCGGAAAAGCGCGCTACCGGAGTCTGGAGGCGTTGTTGCTCCTCCAAATAGGTGTCGATAATGCTTTTCTTGGGTGCATCCAAGGTGGTGGGTCAGTTAATAGACGTCGCGCTGATAGCGCTTCGCGTTTTTCAAGGCTTGGACGTAATCGGCCGCTTGGGTGGGGGTGCGGTTGCCGGCGATTTCGATGACTTTGTGCAGCGCGGCATCCACGTCCTTGGCCATGCGGCTGGCGTCGCCGCAGACGTAGAAACTGGCCCCGGATTCCAGCCAGGCGAAAAATTCGGCGGCTTGTTCGATCATGCGCTGTTGCACATAAATTTTTTCCGTCTGGTCGCGGGACCAGGCGAGATCGAGCCGGGAGAGATGACCTTCCTGCTGCATGGTCAGTAATTCGTCACGATAGAGGAAATCTGTGGTGGAACGTTGGTCGCCGAAGAAGAGCCAGTTTTTGCCCTTCGCCCCGGTGGCGCGACGTTCCTCGAGGAACGCGCGAAACGGCGCGATGCCCGTACCGGGACCGCACATGATGACGGGTTTGCTGCCATCAGTGGGTAAGCGGAAATTGGAATTCGAGTGGATGAAGACGCCGGCTTTGCCCACGGCCATGGCGCGCTCGGCGAGGAACATCGAGCACACGCCCTTGCGCTTGCGGCCATTGGCTTCGTAGCGGACGGCACCGACGGTGAGATGAACTTGGCCGGGATGCGCTTTGGGCGAGGAGGAAATCGAGTAGAGTCGCGGCTGGATTTTTTTCAGCGTGGCGATGAAGGCAGCGAGAGTCGGTTTGGTTTCCGCGCCGAGCAAGAGATCGAGCACATCGCGAATCGCGGGGGCTTTTCCAGCTGCTGCGGGGCCGGCGGCGACCGGGCCCAGCAGATCGATCAACGCCTGGCTGGGCCGACCGAGATCGTAGTGTACGGTGAGCGCCGTACGGAGCGGCAATTCGCCCTCACTCGTGGCGACGGCTTCTTCGCCATCGCAGCCGAGAGCACGGACAACATCGCTGACGAGGTCCGGACAATTCTGCGGATAAACGCCGAGGGCATCGCCGGTTTCGTAGGCGAGGTTTGAACCTTCGAGGGAAAATTCGAAGTGATTCACTTCCTTGGCGGAACCGGTGACATTCAGCGGACGGAAAGCCAGGACCGGAGCGGGGAAAGGATTCTTCTTGGAGTAACCGGAATCCTCCGATGATTCCTCCGTGGACGCTGTCGGAGTAGTCGTGGCACTGCCGGCACTCGTGCTGAGCGCGCCGAGAGCGGCATCGAGCCAGCTGGTGAACGGAGCTTCGTAATCGAGATCGCAATCCACGCGGGCGGTGGCGCGGGTGGCGCCGCATTTTTCCAGCAACGCATCGAACTCGCGCCCGCATTTGCAGAAGTGCGTGTAGTTGGTGTCGCCGAGCGCGCAGACGGAAAAACGAACATCGATGAGAGACGGAACCTTGCCACTGCTGAGCGCGGCGTGCAGCGCTTTCGCGTTGTCGGGGGCTTCGCCATCGCCGTATGTGCTGGTGATGATGAGCACGTTTTTCGCGGCGGGAAGTTTGCCGGCATCGAAGGTCCCCATGTCGGCAACCGTGGCGGCGAAACCGCGTTTGATGGCGGCTTTCGCGGCTTTTTTCGCGATGGCTTCGGACGTGCCGGTTTGGGAGCCGAAGATAATTGTGAGCGGCGTGAGCGCGGCCGGGGCGGCGGTGGCGAGTGCGGGGACGCCACCGGAGCTGCGCGAGTACATGCCCGCAAAGAAACCGTTCAACCAGGCGCGTTGTTCTGGAGTAAAGGGTGCGGAGTCAGGAATGAGTGGGGTGGGCGGGTTCATGCGGCGAGCATCGTTCTCAGTTCGTCCACGGAATGGCGCCGCGTCCACTCGATAAAAGTTTCTTGGGCCGTGCGACGGGAGGTATAAGCACGGAGGATATTTTTGACGAAGTCGTTTAATTCTGTGGCGCGGACGCCGCGGAATACTTCGCGGGCAATGCCCTGCTCATTGTCCATGCCGCCACCGAGTACGACATTGTAACCTTCGGAGCCGTCGGCGAGTTTCGCGCCGATAAAACCGATGTCGCCGGCATAGTGCTGGGCGCAGGAATGGGCGCAACCGGTGAAGTGGATGTTGAGCGGAGAGTCGGTAAGGGAGCGATCCGCGAGCGCCGTGAGGAGGGAAGCGGCGTGGGCTTTAGTGTCGGAGGCGGCGTATTTGCAACCGCGGCTGCCGGTGCAGGCGATGATACCGCCGGCGGCGGCGCTCGCTTCGGTGAAGAGGCCGAGGGCAACCACCGCGCGTTGGACTTCAACCACGCTTGCGGCGGTGAGATGGGGGATGATGACGCTTTGCCAGACGGTGAGGCGGAGCTCACCGCGACCGTATTTCTCGGAGAGCGTGGCGAGCGCGCGCATTTGCTCGGAGGTGAGTTTGCCGGCGCTCGTGCTGATGCCGAGGTAGTTCAGGCCGGCTTGCGATTGATGGTGCGCACCAAGCCAACCGTGTTTCACGACGGGCTGACGGGGTTCGCAGGCGGTGAGGGGCAAACGACCGAGCGGGAAGGCGAGCTTGGTTTGAGTTTCCTCGATGAATTTTTCGACGCCGATTTTTTCCAGGACGTACTTGAGGCGGGCCTTCTTGCGATTGGTGCGGTCGCCGTGGGCGGCGAAGATGCGGATCATCGCGGCGGCGACAGCGACGGTCTCGCTGGGCTGGATGAGCAGTCCGGTGTCGCGGGCGAAATCGAGGTGACCGGTGATGCCGCCGAGTTGGACGCGGAAATAGATTCCGGGTGTGATTTTCGAATCGGGATGGGCGGCGAGCGTTGCCTCCGTCACACGGCAGGCGAAGAAACCGATGTCGTTCGTGTCGGCGGCGGCGGAGATGCGGCCACCGCTGTCGAAGGCGACGTTGAATTTTCGCGGCAGACCGTACATGTCGCGGTGATTCAGAATATAGTGGTGGAGCGCTTTCGCCATCGGCACGACGTCGATCAGTTCTTCCGGATCGAAACCACTCGTGGGCGAGGCGGTGACGTTGCGGATGTTGTCTGCGCCGGAGCCGCGCGAGGTGAGGCCGAGCTCTTGCACGCGGGTGAGGACGGAGATGATGTCGCGCGGTTTGAATTCCCGGACCTGCAGATTGCCGCGGGTGGTGATGTGTGAGACGCCGTTGCTGAGATCGTCCGCGAGATCGGCCAGACCGCGCAATTGCGGGGCGGTGATCACGCAGCCGGGCACGCGTAGGCGCAGCATGAAACTGTCCTGGGCCGGCGCGACGTGGAACAGGCCGAAGTATTTGAAACGAAATACGTCGGCTTCGTCAGGGAATTTATCGGCTTCGGCGTGCGCGACGAGCTTTGCCCAGATGTCGAGTGGGTTCTCGTCGTATTTCCAGCGTTCCGGTTTCGAGAGATCGTCGAGCGGCGTGCCGAAGACAGTGTCTTCGACGGGAGGCAGTGCGAGATTACCCGAGGAGGCGGAGGCCGGGTTGTTAGTGAGGAGGCCACCCGCCGTGTGACCGGCGAATTGGCCGCTCGCCACCACGCCGGCCATGAATCCTTGCAGGTATTCTTTTTGTTCGGTGGAAAATCCTGCGTTAGGGAAGGTGGCGCTCATGTTTTAGAATCAGATGCGAGCGGCGGCAGTCTTGCCCCAGGTATTGCGCCACGTGTTTTTGATGAAGTAGAGGCAGATGAGAGCGAGGGCGCAGAGGCCGGCGAAGAAGAGGATGCCGGTGGTGTAGCTGCCGGTGTTGGCCTTGGAGGCGCCGAAGAGCATGCCGAGGAGGAAACCGCCGAGACCGCCGCCGCAACCGACGAGGCCGGTCATGAGGCTGATTTCCTTGGTGAAGCGTTGGGGGAGCAATTGGAACACCGAGCCATTGCACATACCGAAGGCGCCGGAAGCGACAAAGAAGGCGGCGCCGCAGAGCCAGAGATTGGTGGAGAGCGCAGCGACGACGAGGGCGAGACCGGCGATGGTGTAGAAAATATTGAGGGCACGGATGCCGCCAAAGCGGTCGGCGAGCGCGCCACCATAAGGTCGGCCGAGCGCGCCGACCAAGGTGCAGAACGCGGCCATTTCACCGGCTTGTACCGGGGTGAGGTGGAATTGGTCTTTGAAGTAGATGGCGAAGGCGGTGGCGAGACCGACGAAGCCACCGAAGCTGATGGTGTAGAAAAAACAGAACCAGTGCGCGTCGCGGGAGCGAAGGACGTTAAGGTAGTCGGCGAGATTTTTCTTTTTCACGACGCCCGGTGGTTCCTTGGCGAAATAGACATAGAGCGCGAAGGCGATGGCCAGGGGGAGGAGCGCGGCCCCGAAGACGGATTGCCAGCCGAAGGCATTGGCGATGCGCGGGGCGATGAGGTGATCGATCACGACACCGATGTTGCCTGCGCCGGCGAGGCCGAGCACCACGCCTTGGAGGTGCGGGGGATACCAGCGACCGGCTTGCGGAAGGGCGACCGCAAAACTGGCACCGGCGACGCCGAGAACGACGCCGAGGGCCAGCGCTTGGTTCAGATTGTGAATCCCAAAGTACCACGCGAGACCGAGGCCGGCCATGACCACCAATTGCGCGAGGATGCCGGTGTTTTTGGTGCCGATGCGATCAACGAGCAGGCTGAGGACAATGCGGAGAAAGGCGCCGGAAAGGATGGGCGTGGAAACCATCAGGAATTTCTCCTGCGTATTCAGTCCAAGCGAGGGGGCGATCAGCGCGCCGAGGGCACCGAGCATCGTCCACACCATGAAGCTCACGTCGAAATAGAGAAACGCCGTGGCGAGGGTCGGCCAGTGCCCGTGCTGGCGGAGTTGGCTGTAAACCCCGGCCTTGGTGGTGGGGGCGGCAGTGGCAAGAGCCGGGGCAGCGCCTAGGGCAGGCGCAGTAGGCGGCGCGTTGAGGGTGGTGGCGGGAGCGGTGGCGGCGAGTTCCATAAGATTACCCGCTCTATAGCGCGCGCCATGCCAGCTGCCGTTAAGGAAAGGGGAGCAGTGACGCAAAGAATTCATCGTGTTGATGAACAGTATTCATGCGAAAGTCTTTTCCGCTCGGTTTAATGAGTTGAATTCACCGAAAAGAACTGAGGTGAAAGATTTTGCCTTACGCTTCGGCTGCTTTTCGGCCGCTCCAGCGGGTAAAGTTGCTTTGGAAACGATTCAGCGGGCTGGCTGGTTCCTGCGGTTTGCGGACTAACGGCGGGGGAAGATCGAGATCGTGGTTCCGGAGCGGGCGGAGATGACTGCGTTCTTCGAGGAACGTGATCAGGTGCTCGCGGCAACGATAGTATTCGGGATCTTCGAGGAGTTGGGCGCGCGAGCGGGGACGGGGGAATTTCACGTCGAGAATATCGCCGATGGTCGCGGCGGGTCCGTCGGTCATGCAGACCACGCGGTCGGACAAGAAGAGCGCTTCGTCGACATCGTGCGTGATGATGAGCGCGGTGATCTTGAGGCGTTGCCACATTTCGAGCAGCACGTCCTGGAGTTCGGCGCGGGTGAGGGAATCGAGCATGCCAAACGGCTCGTCGAGCAAGAGCATTTTGGGCGAGAGCGCGAAGGCACGGGCCAGACCGACGCGTTGGCGCATGCCTTGCGAGAGTTCACCCGGGCGTTTGTGCAACGAATTGCCGAGGCCCACCAGCGAGAGATAATATTCCGCGAGTTCGCGGCGCTCTTTTTTGGTGGCGGTGTAATAAACTTGATCGACCCCGAGGAGCACGTTGTCCAGCGCGGTGAGCCAGGGCAGCAGGCAAGGGGATTGAAACACGACGCCACGGTCCGGGCCGGAGTCGATCACCTGTTTGCCGGAGAGGGCGATGCCGCCAGCGGTGATGTCGGTGAGGCCGGCAATCATGGAGAGCACCGTGGACTTACCGCAACCGGAGTGGCCGATGATCGAAACGAATTCGCCGCGCTCTATCTTGAGCGTGAAATCTTCGACGATGACGGCCGGGCCGTAACTTTTTGCGACTTGGGAGAGATCAAGGAAGGAGGACATGGGGGGAAGGGCTGAAGGGCGGAAAAACTGAAGGGCTGAAGAGTTGGCGGTATTGGTAGGTGGCGTGCTTGTCGCGCCACGAGGGAGGAGTTGCGAGGCGAGCTTACAACCTACGGACTGTGGCGCGTGCGATAAGGTTGCATGGTTGAGTGGTTTAAATTTCTGAGTTCAGTCCTTCAGCCATTTGGCTTCGCCGCCGCGGCTGCTGGCCCCAGCTGATCATGGGACGGCCGAGAGTGATATCCTCGGGGATAAGATCGGGTGCCTCACGATCAGTACCAAGTCCGGTGCGACGGGCCTGGCCGAGTTCGAGGAGGCGCGTCGTGATCGTGGCGCGGAGGTGTTTGAACTCGGGATCGTGGTTCAACTCGCGGCGATCACGGGGATGCTTCAGCGTGACGGGAAAAGATTCGGCAAGCGTGGCGGCGGGAGCGGTCGTGAGCGGGATGATACGATCGGCCATGAGCAACGCTTCATCGACGTCATTCGTGATTAACAAAACGGTTTTGCGATCTTCTTCCCAGAGATGAACAATTTCCTGTTGCAGGGAACCGCGCGTGAGTGCGTCGAGCGCGCCGAGGGGTTCGTCGAGGAGGAGAATTGCCGGATTCATCGCGAGGCCGCGGGCAACGGCTACGCGCTGGCGCATACCGCCGGAAAGTTGTCGCGGCAGTTTGTCGCGGGCGGGCATGAGTTTCACCATGCCGATCCAGTGTTCGATGTGCGCGAGGCGTTTGCTATCGGTCCAATCGGGGAAGCAGCGGTTTACGGCGAGGGCGATGTTTTCAAAAACGGTGAGCCAGGGCAGGAGGGAATAATTTTGAAAAACCACGCCGCGTTCGAGCGACGGTCCGGTGATCGGCTTGCCATTGAGCGTGATGGTGCCCGAGTCCGGGGCGATCAAACCGGCCACGAGATTGACGAGCGTGGTTTTCCCCGAACCCGAGTAGCCGACGATGGCGACGAATTCGCCGCGTTCCATCGTCAGATTGATATCCCGCAGCACTTCCGTGGTTCCGCTGGAGGTGCGGAAGGATTTGCAGACGTTTTTGAGTTCGAGAAAAGGCATGGACGGAGGAAAGGGCTGAAGGGCTGAAGGACTGAAA
>JANYCF010000368.1 GCA_025360455.1 Opitutaceae bacterium
CGGGTTTTCCTTTGCGGACCTCGAACAACCCGTCCGGAGGCCGGGTTCCACCTTACTGAACACACCGTTGGCTTGGGCCACAAAAACGTTACTCCATCGCTACATCTGCCTGCCCACGTCTCCCATCAAAAAGAAAAGCAGGGCATTCCGCTACTCAGCGAATTTACCCTGCCTGTTGCCAAAATCCCGTTGCCTAACGAAGTGTCACCTACCTCCCTCGCATCCCCTTCACCGCCCCATCACTCAGCGCCAACCCTTTTTCCACGCGGCATACTCCGAAGGACGCAACCGGAAGCGTGCAAAGTTGCCGTCATGCAAACTCATGAGCTCGACCTCCGCCAACTCGAGAAACATCAGGCGATCTTCCGCCACGGGCAGCCGTTCCGCCCGGAGTCGAATGCAGGCCACGGCCGCCGTCTTGTCCATGCCCCCGCGCACCACCTCCACCACCACATCGGCCAACAGCAGACGATGGCGCACGAGAAACGGATTCGGTGCACCGATGCACTGGCGAATCTGCGCATAACGCGCGCAGGAACGCTCATAAGCGTACACGAACACGTCGCGCAAATACTCCACGCGGTTCAACTCGTACACGCCAATGACGGCCTGCACATAGTCGAGCTGCGGCACATCCACAAACGAGAGCGGGGAGAGATTATGCTTCACGAGCGGGATATTGGCAGCGAGCCGGGAGACCCGCTTGTTCACATCCTCGAACGGCTGCAGGTACGGCAGATGAACCATCGCGAAGAACGCCTGCTCAAACGGATCTTCAATCGCATCAGCTTTCTTCAGAATCATCTCGAAGTGCTCTTCCAACGCCTGCGGCATATTCAACGGATGATACACCGTGCCCGTAATGCCCACCGGCTCATCGCGCAGCCGTCCGCACGAAATCTGACTTTGCAACAACTGGTCGGCAAGGAGTGCGTGCAGATTGCAGATCGTGTAGCGGTTGAAACCAATCTCTTCCGACTGCTCGGCCAGCATCTCGATCGCCGCCTTGTGATTGAGAATCATCAGGACTTCGCGCGTGTCTTTGCCGTCGGCGCCTTCGCCGAGTTGCAACAGTCGTTCGGTCTCGAGCAGCGAGTAGGTGTTGCCTTCCAGCCGGCTCGAGTTCCACGACAGATCGATGAGCAACCGGTCGAGCACCTTCCGCAGATACGTCCCAGCCGGCAACGGCGCACTGCTGGTGCGTCCGAGCCGCATGAGTTTGCGGCGGATCTCCAGCGGCAGATAAGCCGTGACGTTGGGTTGATATGCCTCCAGGAATTCCGGCTTGTAGCCGACCGACTCGCGGACCGCGAGCGAGCGCGTGACATTATGCCGGATATCCTTGGCCTCCGTCGAGAGCGGCACGCCATCACCGGCGGGAGTGAGTGGATGCTCTTCCACCACGAATGTACTCGCTGAACCGAAATCGACCGGATAATGCGCCACCCGCGCATGTGCCATCTGGGCATACGTCAGCTCCTCGCGCTGCACCTGCGCTTTCACTTGATAACGGCGTCCGCCTCGCGCACTTGTCGCAACGAGTCGGCCTTGCTTCACGAGCAAAGCCAAGCGGCGCTGCAAGGTGCGGCGCGGTAATTTCAGCGTCACCCGGCTGGCAATTTCCTCAAAGGCCGCAGCTGCCGGGAGTGCTTTGATGGCATCGAGGACTGCGGTGAGTTCTTCGTTTTGAATTATCTTTGGCATGGTTTTTTTATGGCGTAATATCTAAATTGCGCCAGATTAATCATCTTTTTTGGCGCATATTTTTGAGTTTTGCGCCACATAAACTCATTTCTTTGAATAGTGTGTCGATTTTTGCGCCACTTTATCGACATTGGGTTCGCTTGGTTTTGCCCGGGATATTTTCCCGAAAGCCGGTCAACCGGTGCCGAGTCTTGGGCAACCTCTGCGCAGCTGAATTCCGTTCCTGCCGCCATAGTGGCTAGGTGCAAAAAACCACGTTCCACACTTTGCGCGCCCAGCCTCAACCCGTCCGGGTGCAAATCAGACAGTTCCGCCCCAAACCCGACACGGCTGTCACTGATCGTGATCAGATCCCCATTGTCCGTCGGCGCATGCTGGCGCCTCCTCGCCGGCTGTCTCGTGATGGCTTGACCCGAATCAAGGCGACTTCGCTCCACTCCCGTTAACTTACTTCATGATGCCAACCGACTCCGATCGTATCCGCCATCCCGTCATTATCCAAGGTGGCATGGGTGTAGCCGTATCAAACTGGCGCCTCGCCCGCGCTGTCTCCACTCGCGGTCATCTCGGGGTAGTTTCCGGCACCGCTCTTGCCACGGTGCTCGTGCGGCGTCTGCAAGATGGCGATCCGCACAACGATATCCGCCGCGCTCTGGCGCACTGTCCGCGACAGGAGGTCGTGAGCAGTATCTTAGCGCGCTACTTTCTCGCGGGCGGCCGGAAACCCGACCAGCCTTACCGGCTCAATCCTCTTTATTCGCTCAACACGTCCGACGATTTGCTGGCGCTCACGATCGTGGGCAGCTTCGTGGAAGTCTGGCTAGCCAAGGAAGGCCACTCCGGCGTGGTCGGCATAAACCTCCTGGAAAAAATTCAACTCCCGACCCTCGCCTCGCTCTACGGTGCGATGTTGGCCGGCGTGGATTATGTTCTGATGGGTGCGGGTATTCCGCGCTCGATTCCTGGGGCCCTCGATCTCCTCGCTGCCGGGCAAGAAGCTGACCTGCGCATTTTCGTGGAAGGAGAGAAAGCTGGCCACGAACACCGCATCACGCTCGACCCGACCCGATTCACCGGCACACCTGCTCCTATTTTGCGTCGGCCGATATTTCTCGCGATTGTTTCTTCCTCGGCGCTGGCCACCACTTTGGCGCGTAAGTCCAACGGCAAAGTCGATGGACTCATCGTTGAAGGCATCACCGCCGGCGGCCACAACGCCCCTCCGCGTGGCACCCAGCAATTCAACGAACGCGGCGAACCCGTCTACGGTCCGCGTGATAACCCCGATCTCAACGCGATCAAAGCCCTCGGTCTTCCGTTTTGGTTGGCTGGTTCGTACGCGCAACCCGATCAACTCAATGCCGCTCTCGCCGCCGGTGCGACTGGCGTGCAGATTGGTACCGCTTTCGCTTTCTGCGAAGAATCGGGCCTCTTGCCGGAAATCAAGCAAGCCGTGTTGCGCCGCAGTGCTGCGGGGATCATCGAGCTGCGCACCGATCCGCGCGCCTCCCCCACCGGCATGCCTTTCAAAGTCGTCGACCTCGCCGGCACCGTATCCGATCAGGAAGTCTACGAGCAACGCACCCGCACCTGTGACTTGGGCTATCTACGCCAATCCTACGAAAAAGAAGACGGCTCAGTCGGCTTCCGCTGCCCGGCCGAACCGGAAACCAGTTTCATTCATAAAGGCGGCGATCCCGCGGATGCCGCTTGTCGAAAATGTCTTTGCAACGGCCTCATGGCCGCCATCGGTCTAGGTCAGACGACGTCTACCGGAGAAAAAGAACCCGCCATTGTCACCGCCGGCGATGATGTTCGCGACCTGAACCGTTTCCTCACCAACGGAAATCTTTCCTATCACGCCGCAGACGTCCTCAACTTCATGTTGAGTAAACTCAGCCCGAGTCCCGCCGCGTGCTGAGCCAAACTTTCCCCGCTCAGTAAGGTGGAACGCGGCCTCTGACGCGTTTTTGTTTTGTACCCGCGTTTGAGCAAAAGCGAAAACGTGGTCCGCCCGCGCGCATCAGCCACGTTTTCGGGCAAAGCCCTCAAACGCGGCTACAAAGATTTTATTACTCCCCCTCACGTCAACTCACACGCGCCACCTGCACACGCGGCTACTTCCTTGAGTTTGGTTTCGTCCGTGTGCTCGACCAGCTGCGTGTAATTCACCGGCACATACTTGATCCGGTTCCACTTCGCCGCATCATCCTCGGTCATCACCCCTTCGCGCGGGGCCTGCGCGTAACGCTTATCCCCGTCATCCCCCAGCAAGGCCACGCCTGTGAAATGCTCGCGGTGCTTCCAAATAAAATCCGCCACCGCACCCCACTCGTCAGGCTTCACTGTGCAAGTATTGGAAACATTATGGTGCAATCCAGGCGAGCGTATCACCGGATATTCCCCATTCAGCACCCAGTATTGCTGGGCAACCTGGACAAGATGCAGGAAATCCAACGCGCCAATCTCTTCGCGCAAAATCGCGTGCGGTGGCGCTTCAACCGCAAAAGTAATCACGTCATCCGTGCCGGGGCGATATACCGAAGCTTCGCTCATCTGCGGATTCGCCGCGAAAAAATGCTGGTACACCGGATCACGGCGATTCGCCTGCACGCGCCGGAAATAATGCCGGGCATGATGCGGATGAATGCCCGAAGCCGCACCGAGCAACAGCGACGCCGTGCCCTCGGGCTTCACGCAGGTCACGCGCGCCGCCGGCCGGATGCCGAGCACGCCGGCCACGATGCGGTTCGCCGCGCGACACAACTTCGCGCCGCGTTCGAGCACCGATGGATTAAACAAAATTTCCGGATTATCCATGAAGCCGCAGATGGAAACCCCGAGCAGTGCATCGCGCTCGTTGAGGTAGCGCGTCACCGGCCCGAGGTACGGAATATGGGTGTAAGCCGCCTGCAACGTCCCGATCACCGCCGCATGAATGCACGCGACCAGAAAATCATCCACCGTCGTAAGCACCGCGCCATTGATCGTGGTGAGATTGCACATCTGCCAGCCGCTGAGCCGTGTCTCGGGAGTGAGCGGCCCCGTGTAACCGAGAGCGCGGAGCTTCTTCGTTTCGTCGGCGTCCAACTCGCCTTCAATTACGGGATGCAGCCCAATCTCGCAGCAGGGATTGCAACCGTAATCCGGATGATCCGCGAAATAGAACCCCGGTTCGCCAAACTCCTTCTGCGCTGCAAACAGCCGGCGGAAAACGGTATCGTCCGTTTCATGGCGCGAGAGCACCGCGGAGTTGTTCGAGGCGGAACGCTGCGAGTTTTTCTCAAACCAATTGCCCGTCTTCGCGCCCATCATCTCCTCGTCGTCGGGTGAGAAAAGGCAGATCGTGGCCGAGCGGCGGATGCCGCCGCTGAGCACGGAACGCGCGGCATACATACAGATATCGTATACCTCGATCGGCCGCAGCTTGCGGCCGGAAGCACCGTTCAACACGTCTTCGGCATCAAACAAGGCCTGCTTGAGCGGCAGGTGACCGGGCGCCTTGCCGCCCGAAGTTTTAAGCGCACTGCCACGCGAGCGAACCTGAGAAAAATTAAACTCCACCTTATATCCCTCGTAGTGACTGCGCATGAGCATATCGAGCGCGCCGGCCCAACCTTCGATCGTGTCCCCCACATGGTGATGGCGCACCTCCAACTCCATTTCCTCGCGCCGCACCGGCAGGACCGGCAGACGCTCGATATGATGGCGCTGCACCGAGAAACCACAACCCGTGCCCGCCAAAAGCAAAAAAAGATATTCGCGGAAAAACTCCAACCGATCCACCGAGCTAAACGAACAATTAAAGAGCCGCGCATGATTCTTGAGAATGGCCTCGCCGCCAAACTGCAGCGAACGCATCGAGGGCAATACGCGTTTCTGCGCCACCGCCCCGAAAGCGCGATGCATCGCATTCGACAGCGTTCCACCCGCCAACCACTCCGTCAGAAAGCGCCGATCACCTGGCATCACCGGGGAATTCTCATCCGGCGGCGGCAGCTGGATGGTCAGCTTCCCTTCGAAATTCTGCAAATGCATCGCGAGCACGCGCCGCGCCGCCTCGGCGAAAGTTTCCCGACGGCCGAGATCGCGGCGGTACCGGGCATATTTGGAAATGGCGATGTAATCACTCAGACCGTTCTCCGCATAATGGTTGAGCCGGTGCGAGGCCTGGCGTTCGCGATAGATGATATAAGAGCGAGCTACGGCCCATTCGCCCTCGGCGGCGATGGCTTTCTCCACGTTATCCTGGATCTGCTCAATGGTCGGATGCCGCCCGGTGCGGTAGTACAGCTCCAGCATCAGCGCCACGCGCGCGGCAATGCGTTGCACCTTCAAAAAAGTATTTTGGTCGAGCCCATAACGCGCCGCCGGATTTTCTCGCTCGGAATTCTCCGCGCCAGCATGCTGAACATCATAAAAAGCCAGGGCGATGGCGCAGATAATTTTATCCGCATCCCAGGGAACCGAGGTGCCATCACGTTTGATAACACAACGGGCGTTCGAAGGAATGGCGACGAGCGCCAGTTGGCGCGGATTCATTTTGGCCAGAAAGTGAGCGGTAGCGTGGGTCATGCGTTTGCGAGGTATTGCAGCTTAATATAGCGCATATTTTCCGGCACCGCTAACCATCCATTGCCAAAACTGTGGCAGAAAAAAATATTCCTGCGCATGGATTGCTCGGAATGAAAAGCGAGACGCCGAGACTTCACCAGCGCAGTTCATGACTGTGTAGCCGCATTGGAGCGTAGCGACAACGTGGGCACGGTAGCAGTCCACGCTTTCGCCTCCAGCTCAAGCGCGGCTACAGCATTAATTAAACCTCTCTCGTTGTAGGTGGTGTGCTTGCCGCACCACGTTGCGCGACTAGCGCGCAACCCACCCAAACATCCGGCAAAGCAACGCCCCCCACCCCCTGAATTTTCAGCGCGACACCGTGCGGACAATCCGTCTCACTCTGCTTGCTGATGCCGATTACCCCACGCCCTGCCAACCTCAAGCTCACCGGCTTGATGAGCTCCCTCCGTTGCAGCCAACTCTTCACCGGCGTGCCGCCCGAAGATCTGCTGGCCATCGCCAACTTCACGAACTCCATCTCGCTGGCAAAGGACGACTATCTTTTTCACGAAGGCGAACCCTCCCTCGGTTTCTACGTCGTGCAGGCCGGAGCTATTAACGTCCACCGGGTCAACGCGGCGGGCAAGGAGCAGGTCATCCACGTTTTTCGCGCCGGCGAATCCCTCGCCGAAGCCGCCCTCGCTTCGCCCACCGGCTATCCAGCCGATGCCCGCGCCGTCGAACCGAGCACGGTGCTGCTGATCCCGAAAGCACCCATCCTCGATCTGATCGGCCACCGACCCGACCTCGCGCTCCGCATGCTCGGTTCCATGAGCTCACATCTGCGCGTCCTCGTCGGCATGCTCGACGATCTCACGCTCAAGGACGTGGAAACCCGCATGCTCAACTGGCTCGTGAAGCACAGCCGCAGCGCTCCCGCGAGCAACGCCGGCCCGGTCATCAAACTTCCCGGCACGAAGCGCGTCCTCGCCGCCGAGCTCGGCACCAGTAGCGAAACCCTGTCCCGCACGCTCGCCCGGCTGCGCAGCCAGAAATTGATCACCGTCGCGGCCAAGACCATCACCGTCCACGACGCCGGCGCTCTCGCCGCCATGCTCCGCCGCAACTTGGGCGAAGCGTGATCCCAGCAATCCAGTTGCCCGCTAAACACGCGAAACATCGCGAAAGGGAATGCACCTCTGAGACTACAGACGACGAGACCACGGACCACCAGTCTCCCAGAGCCCATACCCTGAGCCCGGAAATTTTGACAGGAGGTAACAGAGGAAAGGCAGGAGGTATTGAACTCTGCGCTCTCAGCGGCTTCCCGTGAAACCTCTGACTTGGAGTTCGCACTTGCCGGTCCTTCACCGCTGCGCTGTCCTGATCGTCTACCCCATGGCGCCTATCGTTCAGGTCGCAACGTGCGGCTCGCTTCTTCCGGTAGGACGAGTCGTCCCTGACGAGCCGCGCTCAAACGCGACAGGGCCGGTTATCCCCAACCCGCCGGGCCCGCGAACCATGTGTCGCGTCACGGAAACGCTCCCTGCCCGCCGATTGCCTCGCGCCAATCCATTCCCCCCTAAAACTATTTTCTAAGGATTCTCCGGCCCGCGTGTCTATATCCCTGGAGCTATGATTTCCTCCTCTTCACTTTCACCATGGAACCCTTGGTTTATGCCCGTGTTTCCCCGCCGCCCTCTGGTGTTCCAGCGGCAACCCCGTCCGCGCCGATGACACCCAAGCCCGCGAGCATCGTGATCGTGTTCGAGTCCGAAGAAAGCGGACTCCTCCGCTATGCGATCGGACTCGTGGGCCGCAGGACCGTCGCCGAAGAAATCGTGCAAGAAACTTTTCTCCGCCTGCACCAAAGTTGGGCTGAAGTGGAAAATCCCCGCGCCTGGCTCTATCGCAGCGTCCGCAACCTCGCGATCAATCACCTGCGCGACAGGAAACCCGAGTCGGAATTGAAAGACGACACCGCCGCCACCGACGACAGCCCTACTCCCGAAGTCATGGGCAAAAACGAAGCCATCGGGATGATGCGCCTGCTCCTCGCCGAAATGCCGGAGGAAGACAAAACCCTCCTCCAGTTAAAATATCACGACGACCTGAAGTACCAAGCCATCAGCCAGCGCACGGGACTCAGCGTCAGCAACGTCGGTTATCGCCTGCACCACGTCCTGAAGGGCCTCGCCGACGCCCTCCGCCACGCCGGCATCGAAAGCAGCCGCGGCTAAAACCAACCCCATGAAATTTAACCATCATTCCCCTCGCGAAACGCCTTTGCCGAAAGGTGGAACCCGGCCTCCGGACGGGTTTGTTCGAACTGTAGGAGCGGCTTTATGCCGCGATATCGAACGCCCGCTTGCCATGAGATTTTCCAATCGGGGCATAAAGCCCCTCCTACAGCTACACCCCTGTACGTCCCAAAGAGAACGCGTTTTGCAGCCGCTACTGCTCCGCTCCCGCTAAGGAGGACACCATGAATCACGATTCCAACAATCCCAATCTCTCCACCCTGATCGACCCCGAGCTCGAAGCCCGCGTAGTCGCCTGGGTTGCCGGTGAAGCCTCGCCCTTCGAAACTGCGGAGCTCACGCGCCTCACCCAGGAAAAACCCGAGCTCGCCATTTTCCAACGCCGCATCGCCGCCGTGAGCGGTCTGATCGGCGAAGCCATCTGCCCCGATCCGACGCAGCTGCGCCTCGCCCCCGACCGCCGCGCGAAACTCCTGCAAGCCATCGGTGCGTCGGAGCACAAACCAAATTCCGCCAGCAACACGCACACCGTCGTACTCCCGCAGGCTGCCGTCAAAAAGAAACAACACATCAATCACCGTTGGATCTATGGTCTAGCCGCGTGCCTGACCATCGGACTGTTCACGATATTGTCGATCCCGAGTTTTCAGAAGTCCTATGAAGCAAACTATAAAATGCGTGCAGGTGCACATGACTCTTACGAACCTCGTGAGCCAGCAATCCATCTGGATATGCCAACCACGTCTCCAGATGAAGAAATGGCCGATTACAGTGCACCACAAGGCAGGAACTTGCCTGAAAGGAGAGATCGCGACCTGAAAGGACGTGAAGAAGCGTATGGTGCAGCAATCAATTTTATCGCTAAGAGAAAGGCAAAACATGAAGCTAAAAAAGAAGATCACAGTCCCCAACTCACACGACCAGTAACTCTCGCCAAAGCCGGAGCCGCAACGCCTGCTCCTCGATCCATGGCCGTAACCACTGGCGACAGTAATGAGAAAA
>JANYCF010000369.1 GCA_025360455.1 Opitutaceae bacterium
GACGAATTGCTGCAAATCTTGCGCCGCCACCCCCAGCCGCGCGGCCATCGGCTCGATGGATTTACGCTGGCCGGGCATGAGCAGCCCCTGCACGTAGCGCGCCGCCGCCACCCGCCGTTCACTGCGGCCAAGGCCCGCCACCACGGGCGCCAGAAAGCCGAGCAATTGTTTCGCGCTGCGTTGAAAAAGCGGGCCGTTCCATTCCATGCGTCACCGTGAAAGTAGCGGCGGAAAATCGCAATCATTTACTTAACGGAGTAATACTAGGAGCACGTCGGGTGGTTTTTCAAGATTCTCAAGATATTGCTTTGGGTGTATTCCCGCAAACTTGACCGACGCAAAACTCGATCGTCCGACGCGCCCGAACTTACGACCATCGATGCCAGTTTCACGTTCCTGCAACCGGATTCATGATCCCAATGCGGAATTCGCCAGTGTGATTTTGAAAACAGTCCGGAAAGCTATTCGCACGCTGAGCCGGGCAAATTCGGCAAAGTCCCGGTGATCGGATTGACCCGTGCCGAAAGCGCGCGCGCTTGAATCAGCCTCAGGCTGCGGTCTCGGCACCTTCGTTTTGTTCGTGCTCTTTGGTTTCCAAGTAAAACGACGGCGCGACTTCCGGCATGACAACCCTAACCCTGATCCGTGCCAAACACTCGAGCCGGCGGCGCTCTTCATACAAAGGCCACCAGTCATAGAGCCCGATTTCCAACGGCCGCCACATGGCCACCCAACCGCCAATGGTGAACCCCTCTTTGATAATGTCGGCGGCCGAGCCGATGTTTAATTTCCCCACGAACTCGCCGAGCAGGAGGCAAAGAATCAGGAAAAGCAGACCGACGCCGAGACTCAACCGCCCCCGGCGCATGAGCTGAGCGAACTCGAGGCGCTTGATGGCCGCGCGCGTCGCAAAATAATGCCGGACCGCATCCTCCACGCCGGTGCCGCGGCCTGCCGGCGTGAAAACCGCCAGATTGATGACCAGTTCCAGTTCGCGGCCGGGCGGTAGCTCTCGCGCCCAGCTGGTAATAAATTCCTCGGCGTCGGCATCGAGATCACGATCCACGAAAGGAGAAGAATCCATCGAGTTAAACAACTGCGTCAGCTCGCGCAGATTGAGCATAATGGTGGAGGTGGCTGAAGCATTCATGCGGCTAAACTAGTCTTGCCGGAGACCTCGTCAATTTGCCGCGGTTGCCGACCACCGATGCTAACCACAGGGCAGCAGAGACTCACACAGGCCCGCTTTTGTCACCGAGTCGTAACCGACGCAACTCGCTGGGAAGGGAATCTGAGTCCGCGAGAGGGCAGTGGCGTGCCGCTTTTTTGGGAAATCTTTCGGCTAGTTTCACTTAGAGCTCAAGACGACTGTTGTCGTTCCGATTCACTTGGGTGGAATGGATTCCACCGAGTATGTCTATGGAAGGATCGTATCGTCACTGGCCGCTGGGCTGCTGGCGATAGGCCTGTTGGGTTGTGCGACGGGTTCCACTCTGACGACGGCTGCGCCTCGTTCCAATGTAAGCCGGGACAAGGCTCTCACTCTGGCCAAGCAAGTCGCCGCCAGCATTGGCGGGCGCGTCTACGCCATCGCTCCCTCGGGCAGTATGCTTCCCACGCTTGATGAAGGGAGTATTGTGACGGTGGAAATCGTCGCCTTGGACAAATTGAAAAAGGGCGACATCATCATTTACCGCAATGCCTCGGGCGTGGCAGTGATCCATCGCCTCTACGAACGGCATGACGACCGCTGGTATGTACTCGGCGACAACAATGCTTCGGTTGATCAGGAGATGGTTTCATCGGGCAATTTTATCGGACGCGTCTGTGCGATTTTCTATACGGCAACAGAGGTCTCTTCAGCCACCACGGCTTCGTTGGCTCCGCAGCAGACGGCAATCGCCAGCAGGCAATAACAAACAAGAGGGACGAGCCACCGCCCAGAAAATCCCCGGGTTCAGTTAAAGGGCACGCCAGCTATTCTACGGAGAAAGATCCCAACCGGCGCACCATTCAAATCGACAAGCGGACGCTGCGCGTTGGGGAAAAGATGCTGCCCCTCCCCCGCGTCATTGAAGCGCATGTTGCGCACATCCCAACGCCCACGGATATAATCACCTTCGGCGACCCGCACATTTTCACCTTCCGCAATAATACACTCTTCCGGTACAAAACAGAACGTTTCAGGAATCTCGCCTTCAAAAATACATCCGGTGCGTCCGTCGATGGTGATGGTGGGATTTTTCATTGGGCTAGGGTTTGACCGTTTTCCGACCGATTTATTTTGGATCGGAATTCTAACGTACGCTGGTCGCAGCAATACTTTCGAAATTCAGTTTACTGCCTACTGAGATTTTCTGCGTTTTCATAGCGAAAACCCAATTTGGACTACAAATGTAACATCAACCCCCGAACAGCAGCTGATCAGCAAACAGCCTCTGCCTTGTGAACAACTCGCGTTCTGCTTGCCAGCGTTGCAGATGTGCCAACCCAATTGAAGCAATGCTCAACCACACTTCAGGAAAACGCATAATTCCGTGCCGCCCCGCAGTACGGAATTATGAATTGATCGAAGCCGATCATTAGCAGGCTGCCGTGACGCGGCGGCGCCAAAAGGCAAAACCTAACACCGCAAGTCCGAGGAGCGCGGCATAGGTGCTTGGCTCAGGAATCGGAGCCATCGCCTGATTCTGAAACGTAGTGATACCCAAGCCGGCGAGATCAGCATCGCTGAGGCCGAAGACGTACCACTGGTTGGGATTGTTCAACCCACCAGGAGCGGTGGATAGAAAATCGTTGTCGTTGCCAACATAGAGCGTGTGTTCCAAGACACCGTTTACGATCACGTCCTCACCAAAGGCCATGCCTTCCAGTTTGGCGGGGATGTGAGCGTCGTCGATGCCGTGCGCATTCAGGATGGCGCGCAGATCCATAAAGGCCGAATTTCCTTTCACCAAACCTGAAGCCAACAAATTGGCTTCACCACTCAGGTTGGTGACATCACCTGCTCCAGCAAAATCAACCAGACGGATTTGTTTGAAGGT
>JANYCF010000294.1 GCA_025360455.1 Opitutaceae bacterium
AAAGCCAGCCAACTGCGCGCCTGCGGCTTGGGCACCTTGGCGCACAGCCGCGTGAACGCGTCCTCTCCGCACAGGCGGTCCTTTTTCATCCCGAGCACCACCGCCACCGCCCGGTCATCCTGCAGCCGCCGGGCATGCGCAAAACGGCGGCCCCCCATCAGGCAATTGAACATGAACGCCTGCAAAACATCGCCGACCGGAGTGGCATTGGGACTGGTGCGCGTGCCGGGGAACGCTGGGCCAGATCTTTCACCACGCCGAGTTTTTCGAGATAATGACTCCACGCCGCCACCCCGCCATACGGGGTCAACCGCTCAGGGCACGTGCTCACGGTCACCGCCCCGCTGCCACATTCAAAACGAAAACTCTTCTCAGCTTCACCCTTCAGGTGAAGGTCAATCCATTGATTAAGTTCACTCATCCCTCTCAGCTATCAAGTACTTGTCCCTTCCGTCAACTCTCTCAACTGCGGCCGATAGGATTATTGGCATCTCTGCGAGACGGTGCGAACGGCGCGGGGTCCGCGGCAGCGCGTGGTCGCATCGCTGGGGAAACTCGACGAGGCGCAGGTCGCCGGCCTGCAAGGTGGCTGGGATGATTTGCCGGCATTATTGCGCGGGGAACAGCCGGCCCGTGCGCCGCTGAGCGCGCCACTGCCGGGCTTCGAATCGCTGGGAGCAACTGCGCCGGCCCAATCCCAATGGGAACAGGCCGACGTCGGTAATCTGCGGCTCGAACGTTCCCGTGATTTTGGAGAATGTTTTCTCGGGCTCGCGTTGTGGTATCGGCTCCGGTTCGACGAACTGCTCGCGGCACTGTTGCCGCCGGGGCGCGAAACGGTGCCTTGGTCGCAGGTGGCGGCGTTGCTGACGGTGGCGCGGTTTTGCGCGCAGCCGTCGGAGTTGGGCGTGGCCGAGCATGGGTATGATACCACCGCTCTCGACGATTTGCTGGGCGTGGACACGCGGTTGGTCAACGACGCGCGGCTCTATCGCGCGCTCGACGAACTCGGGGTCCACAAGGAGGCGCTTTGCACCCACCTGATGGCGCGCTACCGCGAGTGGTTCGGCGTGCGTTTCGAATTTTTGCTCTACGACGTGACCAGCACTTATTTTGCAGGCCAGGCCGAGCGCAATCCGCAGGCTCAGCGCGGCTACTCGCGTGATCAACGCAACGATTGCAAGCAGGTGTGCATCGGTTTGGTCTGCACGCCGGAAGGCCTGCCGCTGTCCTTTGAAGTATTTGCGGGCAACCGGCCCGATGTGACCACGGTCGAGGACATCGTGCGCGCGATGGAGGAAAAATACGGTGCGGCCGAACGCGTCTGGGTGATGGATCGCGGCATGGTCAGCGAGGCGAATCTCGGTTTCTTGCGGGCACGCAAGGCGCGTTATCTGGTCGGCACCCCGAAGAGCTGGCTGCGCGCGCACGAAGCGACCTTGTTGGACAAAACCGAGTGGCAACAAGTCCAGGCCGGGCTCGAAGTCCGGCTGGTCGCGCACCCCGACGGCGAGCCGGGCGAACGCTATGTGCTGTGTCGGAGCAGCGCGCGGGCCGAGAAAGAACGCGCGATGCTCCAGCGCCAGAGCGACCGGTTGACCGCCGAACTGATCAAGGTCGACGCCTGGCTGCGACGCAGCCCGCAAAGCGATCACGAAGTCGTGGGCCGGCGCATCGGCCGTCATCTCGGCAAAAATCCAGCGGCTGCGGCGATCATCTGCGCCGAGGTCCGGCGTGACGAACAAGGTCGCGCCTGCAGCCTGCAAATCACGAGCGCACTGGACGCCGGCCAAACCGCCTATCGCCAAAAAGGCGCCTATCTCCTGCGCACCAATTGCGAGGAAACCGATCCGGTTTTATTGTGGCGGTGGTACATCCAGCTCACGCAGGCAGAAGCCGCGTTTCGCACCGCCAAAAGCGATTTGGGGCTGCGGCCGGTCTTTCATCAAAAAGAAGACCGGGTGCAGGCGCATATTTTAGTCTGCTTCCTCGCGCTCGCGCTGTGGCGCACGCTCGAACAATGGATGCAAACCAAGGGCCTGGGGACCTGCGCGCGCCAACTGGTCAAACAACTCGCCGGCATCAAGAGCGCCGACGTCGTGGTGCCGATCAAGCGCGCGGGTGTGGTCACCGAACTCCGGCTCCGGGTGGTGACCACGCCCGAACCTGCCACCGCCCAATTACTCGCGCACCTTGGGCTACGCCTGCCCAAAGGCACGCGCCTCATCAGCAATGTAGTGCCGAAAACCACCCTCTAAATCTTATAAACACTTGCACGCCAAACTTACGGCTTTTTGAACTGACGAACTCGGGTTAAAAGATAGCTGGGTGGATGGTGGTTCCGCTGCCAGAAAGGCAGTGGGAAGTCGAAAACCCAAGAACCACCACCCGTGAAAAAATACAACAAGCCAGCCGCGGCGGCGCAAGCTCCCGCGGTGGAGAACCAAGAACTATTCATGTCCCTGTTGCGCGACAGCCTGCGCACCGTCGCCGAGCAAATGCTGATGGCTGAGGTGGCCGCGCTCTGCGGCCCGAGTCATTTTCCGCAGCCGGATGCGATCTATCGACGCGCCGGCAGTGAGCGCGGCACCTGTCATGCCGGGGGGCGCGGCGAAGCGATCCTGCGGCCCCGGGTCCGCAAGCAAGTGGGCGATGGCACGGAAGCGGAGCACGCGCTCGCGAGCTATGCGGCGATGCGGCGGCCGGGCAATAACGCCGCCGCCGTGGTGACCGCGCTCGCGGCGGGCATGAGCACGCGCAGCCAAGAGTGGGCCAGCGAGGGCGTGATGAGCAAGTCGGCGGCCTCCCGGCATTGGATCGAGGCCACGGCGGCCAAGATCACCGAACTGCGCGAACGCGACCTGCGCAAAATGATTTTCTTCGGACTCATGCTTGATGGGGTCTTCTTGGGCGACGGCGCGGTCGTGGTGATCGCCTTGGGGCTGCTCTGCACCGGAGAAAAAATCCTCTTGGACTTCGAGGTCGGGGCCAGCGAGAACGCGGTCGTGTGCACCGCGTTGGTCGCCCGCTTGCAGAGCCGCGGCTTTGGTCCTCCAACCGGCAGTCGCTTGTTGGCCGTCCTCGATGGCGCGGCCGGCCTTGCAGACGGCGGTGCTCACGCTTTGGCCCACCGCGCTCATCCAGCGCTGCGTCGTCCACAAAGAGCGCAATCTCTACAGCTACCTGCGCCAAGGCGATCACGCCGAGGCGGCACGCTTGTGGCGACGATTGCGCCTGGCGCAAGGCGAAGCCGTCGGTCGCGAAGCGCTTGTCGCTCTGCAAACCTTCCTGCGCCCGCTCAATGCGGCCGCGGCCACCAGTCTCGCCGAGGCCGGCGATCAACTCATCACTCTGCACCAGCTCAACGTTCCGGCCACCCTGCATGTTTCGCTCCTGTCCACCAACGCGATTGAGAACGTCATGCGCAATTACCGCGCCCAGACGGCCAAGGTTTCCCGCTGGCGCCTCGAGACCAATCAGGTCTCCCGCTGGACCGCCACCGCGCTCCTGCACGTCGAACGCGGCTTCCATCGCATCAAAGGCCACGCCCGACCTGCCCCAACTTCTCGCGGCTCTGGCCCGGCCTTAAATCAATTCCGGAGGTGGAGG
>JANYCF010000297.1 GCA_025360455.1 Opitutaceae bacterium
CAGGACGGCACGCTGCGCGCTCCACTGGGTGCCATTCAACTCGGGGCCGAATCTGATTCCACCCTAAAGAATATTATTTCTGGAGCTAAATTGCCCGCCACGGCTAGCCTGGTACTACGGTCCGGCAGTATCACGTCGCTCTCCGCCATTGATCCCGTCACGGGCAAACCGGTGACGATTCCGTACGGGATCAATAAAAATGGAGATACGTGGATTGATCCAACGGGTAGCGAAATCACCGGGAGTGGTCCTCTGGATAAAGCGATCACGCTGACGGCGGACGCCATCGATTTTCAGGGCGCGCTTGCAGGTGCCACCACGACCAAGGCAAAGGCTGCGGCGAGTATTGATCTGGCGGGTGGGGGTGATCTTTCCGCTTATCAATTTGTGGCGGGTACAGGGGGGAAGGCTGATATTTTACTGGGAGCGACCGCTGGTTCGTTTGCGATCATACCGGGTTATACGGACAACTATGCGCCGCTCGCGGCTTACAACCATAATCCCGATGCCGCATCTATTCTTGGAAGTGACCCCGGCTATGTGGTGGGCAACGCCCAGTTGAGTTACACGGTCGGTGATCGCGTTCATCTCGAAGCCGGCGGCGACTTGCCCAAAGGAGACTACACTTTGCTGCCCGCGCGTTACGCACTGTTGCCCGGTGCGTATTTGGTGACACCGCAATCTTCTTCCAGCACCGCTGGTGCCGCACCGAGTGTGCAGAAACCCGATGGTTCGGTCATGGTGGCCGGTTATCGTTTCAATGGGATCGATGCCGCCGGCCAGTCCCAGGTGTTGTATAATAACTGGGAAGTCGCCGCTCCGGCGGTGGTAGCCAAGCGGGCGGAATATAAGCAGTATTCGGCCAACAAGTTTTTCAGTGATCTGGCCAAGACCAATAACCAGCTTGCTCCGCGTCTCCCCGTGGATGCCGGCCGGCTCAGTTTGTTGGCGGGAAAATCCTTAGACCTGCAAGGCACGGTACAGGCCAAGGGGGCGGCCGGAGGTCGTGGTGGGTTGGTCGACATCAGCAGTTCATCCGACATCATGATCGGCAGTCTGGCGGCGTTGGCGAAACCGGAATACAAAACCCTGACTGATGCTCTGCTGCTTAATGCGAAACAACTCGGTAGCTTCGGGGCGGAAAGTCTTCTCATCGGCGGGGTGCGCACCACTGGGGCAGACGGCACCACGGTAACGGTGAAAACCAATAACGTGAAAGTGGACAACGCCGGTGAGGCCCTGACCGGATCGGATGTGATTCTGGTCGCCAATGAAAAACTTACGCTCAAAGACGGAGCGGAAATCGGCCGGACCAACGAAATCGCGGTGGTTTCTGATCCCTTGCGAATCAGAGGAACGGCGGTGCTCAAAGCCATCGGCGCAGAACTTAATTTTGATCAGGGTGGTTCGGCGATCAGACTGCCCAACGGGACAGGTGCGGGGCAACTCACCTCGACTAGCGCCGGAATTATCACTGAGGCGGACGGCAAGGAGACCGTCTTTTTGGCGGGGGACGCCAACGCTTTCACGGTTCCGGCGGGAGGCACCATCACGCTCAAGGGCGCAGGCAAGATTACCTTTGCGAGTTCGGCGGATTTGGTGGCCCAACCTATCACAATGTCGGTCGGCGATGGGACCTTGGTGCGAGTGAGTAGCGCTTCCCAAGCGCAGATTCTCCGCTCTCCAGTAGCCTTTGCCGCCAACCCAACGCTCACCGTGGGGACAGGGGTTAAGATTGCCGGAACCAGTGTGCTCCTTGATTCCACCCACACCACGGACCTCGCCACGAAGTTTGATCTGAGCGCGATCAAAAATCTTTCCCTCGACAGTGGACGCGTGAGTGTGCTGCTGGATCAGCCCGGCCCGGTGACGACGACCGGGAGCCTGGTGCTTTCACGCGACGTGCAGCAATCCCTGCTGCAATCCGCCACTGCACTTTCATTGCTCAGCTACTCAACTTTGGATCTTTACGGCACCGGCGCGTTCGGTTCCCTCAAGCTCGATTCTCTCGCCCTGCATGCCGGTGCAATCCGTGGTTACCCCAACTCCATGCTTCCCGCCGCGAGGGTGACGGTGGCAGCGAAGAACATTACCTTGGATAATGCGGCGAATGCCCCATCGGTTAATGCCACTGCCACGCCGAATGGTACGCTGAATTTCGCTACGACCGGCACCGTGCTGTTGGGCGGCAATCAGCTGGCGATCCAGAACTATGCCGACGTGGAGATCAAGGCGGACGGTGGAATTCTCGCCGGCGATTCGTCCAAGTTGGCGGCAAAAACCGGTGGCGTAACGGTGATGAGAGATGAAGTTTCAAAAACCGGAGGCAACCTGTCGATCACCGCTCCGTTGCTGGCCGGAGCCAGTGCCACCGATCAGTTTATCACGGCGCAGGGCAACCTCATTTTGCTCTCAGATAGCGGCGCGGCGAAAGTGAAATCAGGTTTGGGGGCGAAGCTCAGTTTGACGGGCGCAAGTGTGGAGGCGGGTACTGAGGTGAAGTTGCCCAGTGGCACACTCACCGTGGAGGCTACCACGGGCAACTTGACCGTCGTGGGTGGCAAACTTGATGTCAGCGGCACGGCAAAATCATTCTACGATATAACCAAATACACCGATGGCGGCAGTATTGTCCTCACAGCGGATCAAGGCGACATGTCGATTGCTGCCGGCAGTAAAATTTCGGTGACGGCGAATGCCGGTGGCGGGTCGGCGGGCACGCTTGATGTCTCGGTGCCGCTGGGCCACTTCGACATCGCGGCCGGTACTTTGTCGGGCCAAGCCGGGGTGGCCGGCACGGGCGGGGCCTTTAGTTTGGATACCGTAGGCATAAAGGGCTCCGATCCGACGGCCAGCCATCTGGCGACATTGAGTGAGGCTTTGTTGACCGGTGGATTTAATCGTTCAGTCGCTTTACGGGTGAGGGCAGGGGATGTGGTGGCCGATGGGCAGAGTCAAGAAGTGGTGACCAATGGAGTCACGACTACCATAGACGGCACCTTGCGCGCCCACGCGGTCAGTCTCTCCGCCGATCAGGGATCGATCACGGTCACTGGTGGCATTGACGCCTCAGGCTTATCGGTTTCGGATCCATTAAAACCGGCGGTCGATCCTACCGGCGGGACGATCAACTTGAGCGCATCGGGTAGTGTCGTGCTTGCACCCACCGCCAATTTGTCCGCTACGGGTTATGCTTATGACAACGCCGGAAAGGGTGGCTCGATCTTGCTCTCAGCGGGCAACTATACCGGCCGGATTGATTCGACTGCCGTCGTGGATATTCAAGCAGGTTCAGTGGTCACGCTTGGGGTGAAAAACCAGTTCATGCTCGAGGATATGAATGAAACTTCATCAGGAAAGAGCACGGCGATCAATAATCGTTCTGGTCTCCCCGCTGATGGCACCGGTGGCAGCTTGCATCTGCGTGCTCCTCGGCGGAGCAACGGCACCGATGTGCAGATCAAACCACTGAGGGGAAATATCAATCAGGCATCCAGCGTGGTCGTGGAAGGATTTCAGGTTTTTGATACGGGCACCAGTGGATCGCCGACGGATGCATTTGTTCCGCTTGGCACGGGAGGCTTGATCGACAGTACGGTGCAAGCGGCGGTGAAAAATGCGGGCGCGACGTTTGGCAACAACGCTGCATTGATCGGCGACTCGCTGACGATGGGTACACCAAATGCCACGCTTGTTGGCTCGGGGAAATTCCATGTTCAACCAGGTGCGGAAATCGTAAACAATGGATCGGCCACTGACACTGTGGTCACATTGTACGCGAGCAATCCCACGACGGGCAGTTCCGTCGGATTCAGTGTGCCTAAAGCCAGTGTTATCACTGTGCCTGTGCCTGGAGGTATTTCTGTCGGGGATACGATCAAGCTTTCCAATAACGGTGCCGGATTGGCTTTCACTGTGAATTTTTCAGAGGGCAGCTTTGTGACTGTCGCTTCCGGCCAGATTTTCAAGGCGTCGCCCGCTGATCCCGGTTTGGTTAAATCCATCACGTTCAGAAACACTTCGTCTACCGCCGCAAGAATCGGCACGATTTTATTTTCTTCCGGCAGTACGCCTATCGCCTTGGTCGTTCCCACCGGCAGCACCCCGCTCCTTAGCAGCAGTAATAGACCAAGTGTTATCACCACCGCAGCAGGCGATCTCACTCTGGCCAGTACCTGGGACCTTTCCTCCTATCGCTTCGGTCCGAGTGTAAAACTAGAACCGGGCAACCTGACGCTGCGGGCGAAGGGCAATTTGATTTTTAATTTTGATGCCAGTCTGAGTGATGGGTTTGATCCCTTAAAACCAATCGATGCGAGCAACGCCTTGTGGACAGCTGCCTTGATGAACGGATCATCTTGGTCCTATCGTCTGGTGGGCGGCGCGGATTACAGTGCTGCTGACCCCCGCGTGGTCCGGTCATTCGGCACACTTTTGCCTGAGTCGGGCTCGGTGCTGCTTGGTCTGGGCAGCCCGACTCTGCCGACTACGACTGGCAGTACGGCAACCCGCGTGGCGATCATTTCCCGCTTTTTCCAGACGATCCGCACCGGCACCGGTGATATTGACATCTCAGCCAGTCGCGATGTGCAATTGCTCAACCCGCTCGCGACGATCTATACCGCTGGGGCAACGGCGAAAGCCATGGATAATTTCGACCTCCCGGTGCTGGACGCAGCCCTCGGCGAGGCTGCGCCAAAACCGGCGTATCCTGCCTCATATAGTCAAGCAGGGGGCAACGTAACGCTCCGGGCCCAGCATGATATTGCCCGTTATGTGCTGAGCGGGACTTATGAGAAACCGGGGATGAGTCTGGTGGACGATTCGACCAAGGAGCTACCCACCAACTGGCTTTACCGTCGCGGAAATATCGGGGCCGACGGTAAATTCGCCGCCTATTCCGGTATCAATGCTCCAACTACCGA
>JANYCF010000053.1 GCA_025360455.1 Opitutaceae bacterium
CGATGAGCTTCTCAGACTCCGATAGCATTCCACCGGTGCCCGCCGTGGGGTCGTAGATTTTAATGACTTTGCCTTCCTTGTAAACGAGGTCGTCGTAGGTGAAGAGCAGTGTCACCATGAGCTTGATGACTTCGCGCGGAGTGAAGTGATCTCCCGCTTCTTCATTGGCCTGCTCGTTGAAGCGCCGGACGAGATCCTCGAAGACGTAGCCCATCGCGATGTTGGGGATCGTGTCAGGGTGCAGATCGACGGCGGCGACCTGCTTGACGACTTCAAAAAGCCGGTTGGCTTCCTCCAGCTTCTCGATTTCTTCCTCGAACTTGAATTTCTCGATAATTTTCCGGGCGCGAGAGGAGAAACCGGCCATGTAGTTTCCGAGATTGGCGGCAAGCTTGTCGGGATCGCCCAGAAGTTTTTCGAACGTGAAGCCGCTGATGTTGAAGAAGGGCACCTTGATTTTGTGGGTGATGATCTTCTCGATCGCCTCGGCATCTTTCCCGTCCGCCTTCAGCTTCTTGTGCATGGCGATCACCTGGTCCTTGGTTTTCTCCAGTACGCAATCCAGACGGCGCAGCACGGTCAGTGGAATCATCACCCGGCGATATTGCGGCGGGCGATACGGGCCGCGCAGGAGATTGGCGATGTTCCAGATCACGTCACCGTGCTGCTTGAATGCGTCGAAGTTCTTCATGAGAGGGCTGGGGAGCGCGATAGCATCAGGCGGCGGCGCGGCCTAGGATTTGGCCCGCTGGTTGTTGAAGATCTCGAGCGCCGTCAGGAACGGTTCGTCGAGGTTCATGCCGACGGCGCTTTCGGGGGCGACGCGCTTGAAGGCGGCGTACATGAGGCACATCGCCTCAAGGCCGCTGAAAATTTCTCCGGGGAGGGCGCGGAGTGGGTACTTCTTATCGGCGTCGGCGTAGTCGAGGCCGCTTTGGCCGAGGAGGGCGATCTCGAGCGCGATCTCCCGGATTTTTTCGTGCGGGAGTTTTTCGTAGCGCTGCAATGCGCTCAACAAATACTGAACCGCCGCCGGGTGTTTCTGCTGGAGCAGCTCGGGATTGGTGGTGCCTTCGGCCGAGGTCTCGGCGGTCAGGTCATGGTGGCCGGGATCGGGTTGCCACTGATACCAACTGCGCAGTCCGATCAGCTCGGCGAACCCATCAACGAGGCGGTATTCGCATCCCCCCCCCCCTTCAGCGTCTTGTGTATGTTCATGCCAGAACTGGTAGAGTCGTTGCGAAAGGGCGAAGGTGTCGAGGCTGCGATAGGGCGCGGCGAACGCGGAGGCGCCGGCAAAAAGCGTGTCGAGAAACAGGGCGTACGCGCCGTTCAGGGCGAGGCTGGCCGACATGATTTTCCGGGGCGTGCGGCGGCGGATTTCGGGATCGCTGTTGGTTTGCCAGTGTTCGTTGGCGAGTTTTTGCAGGGAGAGAAATTGCGCGGGCCGGAGCACGGGAAAGGTGGCGTGAAGGTGGCGCTCGATGAGCATGTCGAGCGGGCAGTTGAACAGGAAACCGCAGAGTCCGGCAATCATGGATGCTGCGGCTTGGTTAATCGTGGCGGCGGGATAGCCGTCCTGCTCCCATTTGCGGAAATCGCCCGCGATGGTCCGCAGCGCCGTGGCCTGCGTGTGAGGCGTGGTGGTGAAAAAGAGATTCTTCCCGGCCTGGCGCGCTTCGGCTTCGAGTTTCAGGTGGGTGAGTTCGTGGGCTTCGAGGTGGCAGAGGAGTTCGGGGGCGTAGCCGCGCCGGGTCTGAATGAGGTGGTGCGGGCGACGGTGTTTCCACGCGAGCTGGATGCGGGCGCCGCTCTGGTCGGCGAATTCGGTTTCCTCGCTGCGGATGGGATAGCCGGAGAGGGCGGCCATCTCGGCTTGGTACTGCTGGACGCACTTGAACGCGGCGGACTGGTCGCGTTGCGCGAGGTCGGTCTGGAGCGTGGCGTAGAGCTGGCGCGCGCGGTCAAAGGTGGCTTGGGAGCGGGCGTCCTGCAGTTTGGCGCGGGAGAAAAGCCGGTGCAGGGCGGCGAGGGCGGCGTCGGTTTGATGCTGCGCGGCGAGCGTGCCGGCGGCGCCGTAGTAGGGATTGGGGAAATCGGGGTTGGCCTGGATGGCGCGTTCGAAGAGGGCGAGGGCTTCGGGGGACTGGCCGGAGTCGTGGCACGCGGCGGCGAGGCTGTTGAGCGCCCACGCATCGTCGGGGCTGAGTTCGAGGGCGCGCTCGAAGAAGCGGCGGGCCTGGGGGAAATTGGCTTCGTGTTTCGCGTAGAGGTTGCCGAGGACGACGAAGCTCCACGCGTCGGTCGCGTCGAGTTTGAGGGCGTCGATGAGAGCATCCTTGGCGGCGGCGTGCTGACCGAGCTCCATGAGGGCCATGGCGAGGTCGCGGTGGAGCGTGGGCCGGGTCGGGCTGAGTGGCAGGGCGCGGCGGAGGAGTTCTACGGCGCGGGAGTAGTCGCCTTCGCGGGCTTTTTTCGCGGCGCGATCGGCGAGCTTGGCGCTCTCGGCGGATTTTTGCGGAGCGGTTTCCAGAAGGTTGATCAGAGCGGTGTCGTCGCGCAGCTCGACTTCGCCGAGGTCACCTAGGAAGCCAAACAGGGCCTTGATGCGGGCAATCAGCGCCGGTTGCGACAACGAGGAAATATCCTCGCCGAGCAACAAGGTAAGATGACGCAGGGGAACCTGAAGAACCATCGCGCGAAGTTGAGCCATGCTTGCGCGATCCGACAAGCGATATTCGCCCGGGAGGGGAGAATGGGGTCTGGGGTCTAGGATTTTGGATCTGGGGAAAAAGCGCGGGGTTGGGAAATTCCAACGGCTGGATCCCGTATCCGGCGGCAACGGTTTCGCACCATGGCAACGGACTGGGACGGTTCAGCGCTGAAGCAGCTGCCGGATATTCTCCGGGGCGCACTTGAGCGGGGCTATCGCGACGATGGAAACAATGTTGCCGTCAAACAGATAGAACACGCCGTAAGGAAACCGATTCACAACCAGCAGACGAAACCACCGTGCCGCTTGCGAAAACCGGCCGGAACCAACGAGATTGCGGCGATCGCTTCGTCCACCCTTTGCACAAATGCCGTTCCAAGACCGGGAACAACCGACTCATAGTACTGAAAAGCCTCAAGCAAATCGCGCTCAGCGGTCGAACGGACGATCAACAGGAGAGTCATTTCGAGTCCAGCACCCGGCGCTTCACCTCAGCCCAAGCCGAACCTTCACCGGGATTGGCGAGGTACTCCTGATAACGGCGGTCGAGCTCGGCTTTGAGCGGGTCGGACAAGGGAATCCGTTCAGGCGAACGGGCCAGATCATCCCATAACGCCTCGACCAGTTGCAGCTTCTCGGTAAACAGAAGTTCGCGCACGGCGGCAGGCAAGGATGAGTTCATGGGTGGAACATAGCCCTGGGATGACCTGAGTCAACGCAGGGGTGGTCCGCGCTGGCTGGCGCTGGAAAGCCAGTAATTGGCCCCCGTCCCTCGTGCGCCAGCGGGAAAGCCACCTACCCCAAAGGTCTCGCTTGATTTTTTCCAAAGCTCGCTAAACTAGCGGGCTCTGCGCTTAAATCGACCTTTGACCACCTAACCAGACCACTGACCACAAGACGACCGACTACCTATCCTATCTCCTAGACCCAAGATCCCAGACCCTTTTTCCTTCAGTCTTTCAGCCCTTCCCTCCTTCAGCCTTTTACCAACCATGTCCACCACCACTCCGCAAAAATTCGAATTCCAAGCCGAGATCAAGCAGCTGCTCGATATCGTCATCCACTCGCTCTACACAGAGAAAGAAATCTTCGTCCGTGAACTGGTGTCCAACGCCTCCGACGCCCTGGAAAAGCTCCGCCACCTCCAATTAACCGAAAAGGATGTCCACGACGATAGCGTCGGCCTTGAGATCACCATCACCTCGGACGACAAAGCCAAGACGATCACCTTCCAGGACACGGGCCTCGGCATGACCCGCGCGGAGCTCGTCGAGAATCTCGGCACGATCGCCCATTCCGGCTCAAAGGCCTTCCTCAAGGCCCTGGGTGAGGGTGGCGCGAAAAACGCAAATCTCATCGGCCAGTTCGGCGTCGGTTTCTATAGCGCCTTCATGGCGGCCAAGAGCGTCAAAGTTTACACCCACTCCTGGCGCAAGGACGAACCCGGCCAACTCTGGACGAGCGATGGTTCCGGTTCCTACGAGATCGAGGAAAGCGAAGGCCAATCGCGCGGCTGCAAAATCGTGGTCGAACTCAAGGACGAGTGCGCCGAGTTTTCCCAAGAATGGAAACTCAAGGAAATCCTCACCCGCTACAGCTCCTTCGTCGGCTTCCCGATCACCCTCAACGGCACCAAGCTCAACACGGTCCAAGCACTTTGGCTCCGCAGCAAGTCCGAGATCAAGGAAGAGGAGTACACCGAGTTCTACAAATTCCAAGCCCATGCCCACGACGAGCCGCGCCTGCGCCTGCACTTCTCCGCCGACGCCCCGCTCTCCATCAATGCCCTGCTCTTCGTGCCGAAGGAAAACACCGAGAAGCTCGGCTTCGCCCGCCTCGAACCTTCCGTCGCGCTCTATTGCCGCAAGGTGCTGATCGACGCCGCCCCGAAAGACATTTTGCCCGAGTGGCTGCGTTTCATGAAAGGCGTGGTCGATAGCGAGGATCTTCCTCTGAACATCTCGCGCGAGACCATGCAGGACAAAGCGCTCCTCGATAAACTGAACAAAGTTATCACGAAGCGTTTTCTCAAATTGCTTGAAGAAGAGGCCACCCAGCATCCCGACGCCTTTGCCGAATTCTACTCGGTGTTCGGTGTCTTCCTCAAGGAAGGCGCCGCCCTCGACTACACGCACAAGGACGCGATAGTGAAACTGCTCCGCTTCGAATCCTCACTCACCGAGAAAGGCAAAACCACTTCCCTCGCCGACTACGTGTCACGCATGAAGGACGGCCAGAAGGAAATTTATTTCCTCACCGCGCCGAATCGCGAAGCCATCGAGTCCGGCCCGTACCTCGAAGGCTTCAAGGCCCGCAATATCGAGGTTTTATTCTGCCATGAGCCCGTGGATGAGTATGTGTTCAACAACGTCCGCGAATTCGACAGCAAGAAGTTCCTCGCCGCCGATCATGCCGACGTGAAGTTGGAAGACTTGCCCCAGACCGGCGAAGCCCTGAGTGAATCCGACATCAAGGATCTGACCAAGTGGCTCCAAGACACCCTCGGCAAGCAAGTCGCCGAAGTGAAGACGAGCGACCGCCTCATCGGCTCGCCTGCCCTCGCGACCAACGCCGACAAATTCATGTCGTCGCAAATGCGCCGCATGATGAAAGCGATGAAGAAACCCGGCGAGGCCGAGGAAGGGGTGAAGGTGAATCTCGAGATCAATCCCCGCCACGCCGTCATCAAGAAACTCGCCGGCCTCCGCACTTCGAATGCCGACAAGGCGGAACTCGTCGCCGAGCAACTGCTCGACAACGCGCTCATCGCCGCCGGCCTGATGGAAGACCCCAGCCGCATGATCGCC
>JANYCF010000063.1 GCA_025360455.1 Opitutaceae bacterium
CGCTCCGGCCTGCCGAAATTCTCCCTCTTTGGCGGCTGGCATATTAAGCACAAACTCTTCGGCCTCACCCAGCCTTTCGCTGATGCCATCAAAGCGCTGACCAAAGAAGACATCGTCCCCGCTGAAGCTGATAAACTCCTCCACTTTCTCGCGCCCGTTATCGTCGTCGCCTTCTCGCTGATGACGTTCGCGGTACTGCCTTTCGGTCGCCATCTCATCCCGGTCGAGCTCGACGCCGCCCTGCTTTATTTCTTCGCCGCCGGTGCCGCCACCGAGCTCGCGATCTTCATGGCCGGCTGGTCGAGCCGGAATAAATACTCGCTCCTCGCCGCGATGCGCGCCCTCGCCCAGCTCATCAGCTACGAGCTGCCTCTGATCCTCTCCGTCGTGCCGGTCATCCTCGTCACCGGCACGCTCTCGACCCAAAACATCGTACTCGCGCAAGGCAGTTGGACCTTCGGTTTTCTGCCCCACTGGTTTGTCTTCACGCCCTGGGGTTTCGCCGGCTTCATCATCTTTCTGATCTCCGCGCTAGCCGAATCCAACCGCTCGCCGTTCGATCTGCCCGAGGCCGAGAGTGAACTCATCGCCGGCCACCTCACCGAATATTCCGGTTTCAAATACGCCCTCTTCTTCATGGCTGAATATTTCGGCCTCACCGCCCTCAGCGGCTTGGGCGTCACGATCTTCCTCGGCGGCTGGCAGGCTCCGTGCGAGTTCCTCCAGTGGATTCCTTCCTACCTCTGGTTCATGGGAAAACTGGTGCTGATGATCGTCTTCTTCATCTGGCTCCGCGGCACCCTGCTCCGCCTGCGCATCGACCAACTCACGCGCCTCTCCTGGAAATTCCTCGTGCCGCTCGCGCTCATCAATCTCGGCAATGGCGGCTTCTGGGCGCTGACCGCCGATTGGGTCGGACCGCTCCAGCTTGTCCGCTGGGCCGTCTCGATCGTCGTGATCGTGATTCCGTTTCTCCTCATGGGTCGCCGCCTCTCCGCCGGCTACGCCCCCCGCACCTATCGCTACGCGCCATGAGAACACTTGAAAGACAACTGTTTCAGGTAGGACGGATTATTCTGAATCCGTCGGTCTTGAATGGCATGCACTCATCGCAACGTGGCGCGACCAGCGCGCCACCTACCTCATGTAGATTTCCCGTAAGGTGGAGCGCGTTGCCCCCAACGCGCTTGGCCCGTGCTACGTTCAAACCAGCGCATTGGGGACAATGCGCTCCACCCTTTCATACAATTGCAGGAAGCACCCAACATCGCGGCATAAAGCCGCTCCTACAGTCCGAACGTGGCGCGACTAGCGCGCCGTCCCCCAATCCGAAATCCAGAATCAAAAATCGAAAATGATTTTGCTTCCCCTCATTTTCATCATGCTTCTCACGCTCGGCAGCGCGGCCGCAGCGATGATGCTGCGTAATCTGATTCACAGCGCCCTGCTCCTGATTCTTAGCTGGGCGGGCATTGCCGCCTTTTATCTCTGGGCCGGCGCCGAGTTCGTCGCTTTCGCCCAGATCTTGGTCTACGTTGGGGCGGTTTCGATGATCGTGCTCTTCGCCGTGCTCCTCACCCGTCGTTCACGCGCCGAGCTGGATATCCCCCCGCCCAATATCACCCGAGGGATCTTCGCCATTTTTCCCGCTACTCTCATCGCCGGCCTGTTAATCGGTGCCATCTTGGGCGCGTTTCCTCTCAGCAATGCCGGCCCCGCCCCCGAGCTCACCGTCAAAGACGTAGGGCAGTTACTCATGGGACCGCACACCGCCGCCCTGCTCGTCGTCGGCGTCTTGCTCACCGTCACTCTGCTCGGCGCCATCGTGATCGCCTCACCGGAATCCAAAGACTGAAGAACTGAAAAGCTGAAGCACTGAATCCCGTGATGAACAAGCCTCCAATGACAATATCCACCCACAGACGCCCCACTCCGATGGCGTCGGGTTGTGGCGCAAATTGGCGGATGCTTAACCGTATCCATGCAGCCTCGACCGCAAAACACGTTTTGCCCGTGACGGGAAGAAACAGGGGCATTGACGCGCTGTGCTGTAGGGCCGGCCCTTGTGGACGCGCCTTCTTCAAACCCGGCACGGCCACAAGGGCCGGCCCTACAAAATACTGTTTCCTCGGGGTTGAAATTGCAGGACGTGGTCGCCGCACTCCGGTTGATTCAGCCTTTCAGCCCTTCAGTCCTTCAGTCCTTTCCGCCCCGGAGGACAAGCCATGAGCCCGCTCGCCCTCTGCCTGATTTTCTCCAGCGCGCTATTCTGCATCGGACTCGCCGGCGCCCTCGTCCGCAGCAACGCCATCTTGGTTCTCCTCGGCATCGAGCTCATGCTCAACGCGGCCAATCTAAACTTCATCGCCTTCTGGCGCTACGGCCCAACTCATTCGTCCTCGACCGGCGTGATGTTCGTGATCTTCGCCATCGCCGTCGCCGCCGCCGAAACCGCCGTGGGCCTCGCCCTCGTGATCGCGGTGTATCGCCATCAGAAAAACATCCGGCTGCAGGAAACGAGCAAACTCAAGGGCTAGACCATGAATTGCCGCAAAAAGTCACAAGTTAGCCCGTCCTGCTTCATTGATGTGAACAGCGCCTATAGGCGCACGGTAATTTCTCGACGGCAGGCAAAACACTTTTTGTGCCTCTTTGTGGCCAAAAACTCCGGGCTTCAGTCATGACCATTTCCGCCGAAAATCTCTGGCTCATTCCCGCACTGCCGCTGCTCGCCGCGGGTATCGGCGCGTTGACTCCCCGCACCGGGCGCGGGCTCGCCGCCGGCGCCGCGATCGGCGCAATGGCGCTTTCGTTTATTGTTTCTTGTTCCGCTCTCTGCACTGCGCTCGCCAATCCCGCAGCTCATCTTGTTTTTAATTTCTCTTGGTTCGATCTCGGCACCAGCACGCTGCGCCTCGGCTTCCTGCTTGATCCGCTCACCGCGTTCATGTGCGTGATGGTCACCTTCGTCGGCTCGCTCATTTTCATCTTCAGTCTCGGCTACATGAAGGAGGATGCGAATTTCAAACAGTTCTTCTGCTTCCTCAGTCTCTTCGCCGCCGCGATGCTCGGCCTCCTCGTCGCCAACAGCCTCCTCTTGCTTTTCATCTGCTGGGAACTCGTCGGTCTCGCCTCTTATCTGCTCATCGGTTTCTGGTTTCACAAACCAGCCGCCGCCGCTGCCGCAAAAAAAGCCTTCATCACCACACGCATTGGCGATCTCGGACTGTTGCTCGGCCTGCTCTGGCTCTATCACTCCACCGGAACTTCGCTTTTCTTTGATGACGGCCAGGGCTGTTTGGAATCCGGAGTCATCACCACCTTAGCCGGCCAAACCGTGGCCGGCGGTCTCGTACTCTCGACGGCCATCGGCTTGCTCATCTTCTGCGGGGCGGTGGGCAAGTCCGGACAGTTTCCCCTCCACGTCTGGCTGCCGGACGCCATGGAGGGGCCGACTCCCGTCTCCGCCCTGATCCACGCCGCCACCATGGTCGCTGCCGGCGTGTTCCTCGTGGCTCGCGTTTATCCTCTGATGGAAGCCGACAAACTGCTCGCCGCTGTCCCAGTGCATGCGCTGACGGTCGTCGCTTTTATTGGCGCGATTACGGCGCTCATGGGTGCGCTGATCGCCTGCGCGCAGAACGACATTAAACGCATCCTCGCCTTCTCCACCGTCTCCCAACTCGGCTACATGATGCTCGCCCTCGGCGTCGGCTCCTGGACCGCCGCCATCTTCCATCTACTCACGCACGCTTTCTTCAAAGCCCTCCTCTTCCTCGGCGCCGGCTCGGTCATTCATGCTGCGCATCATGAGCAGGACATCCGTTCGCTCGGTGGATTAAAGGGAAAGATGAAGATCACCTTCGTCACTTTCGCCATCGGCATGATGGCTCTCTCCGGCGTGCCGTTTTTCTTTTCCGGTTTTTGGAGCAAGGAGGCCATTCTCCACGCCGCGCACGAATGGGATGTTTCCTCTCTGCCACTCTACGCCGGCCTCTGCGCCGTAGTCCTCACCGCGTTCTACATGACACGCCTCGTCGCTGAAACATTCTTTGGCAAAGCCCGTTCGTCGAACGCCAGCCACGCACATGAAAATTCCGCAGTCATGACCATGCCGCTCGTCATTCTCGCGGTCTGCACCGTGTTGCTCAGTCTCGTCGGCACGACCGCCTGTCCTTGGCTGCAAGCACGTCTGGCCGGCACCGAATTGCACAGCAGTCTGAGTCACCTCACGGAAGGCATTGGCCTAATGCTTCTCTCCATCGTGCTCGTCGGCGCAGGACTTGGTACCGGCTGGTTCCTCTACGGCCGCAAACTCCGGCTCACCGCCGAAGCCAACGATCCGCTCACTGTCGCCGCGCCCGCCGTCATGGCCGCCCTCGCCAACCGTCTCGGCTTCGACGAACTTTATGCCGCCACCGTCGGCCGGTTAAACAGCGCGATCGCCACCATCGCTGATCTCGTTGATCGCGTCATTCTTGATGGCGCCATTCGCCTTCTCGCCGGGCTCGGTGAAATGACCGGCCTCGTCAACCGCTCGGTCGACGAAGACGGACTCAACGGCGGCTTCGACACCGTCAGCGAAAGTCTCCGCGGCACCGGTCTCCGTTACTCGCACGCGCAAACCGGCCGTCCCCAAGGCTACCTCCGCACCATTGCTGTGGCCTTCACTGTCCTCGTGCTGCTCTTCCTGATCGGAGGTGCCCGATGAATCATCCAAACACGCTTGTCATCGCGAGTCCGACGCAGTCGGACGTGGCGATCCAGGCAGGTGGATTGCCACGTCGCTCCGCTCCTCGCAATGACAAGCAATCGCATCCCACTGTCCGTCACAATTCCCCTAGCTTTTCCTTCGTCCTCTTCGCCTCCTTCGCGAGAGGATTTCCGGAGAGTGTCTCGCGAAGGATACGAAGGGAGCAAAGGAGATTAAAACATCAGAACGAGCCATCGCGGCCTTCATCCTTCGCCAAGACTTCGGATGCCAAGAAAGCCGCTCCTACAGTTTCGGCAAGGAGGCACGCATGAACCATCTACCGATTCTCTCCCTCCTCATCTTCACGCCTTGGATTGGCGCGCTGCTGCTCGGCACCCTCAGTCAGCTGAGTCCCAAAGCCTCTCGCTGGCTTGGCCTGCTCTTCAGTCTCTCGACGCTTGCGCTGGGCTTCGTCGCCCTCGCGTCGTTCGCCCCCGCCACGATAGGCATGCAATTGGTCGAGCATTACCCGTGGATTGCCGCGCTCAACGTCCACTATCACCTCGGCCTCGACGGCCTCAGTCTCGTGCTCGTGTTGCTCACCGGGCTGATCGCACCCACCGCTCTGCTCGCCTCGTGGCGGGTTGAGCGTTCTCCACGATACTTCAATGCACTGTTCCTCTTTTTGCAGGGTGCCGCGATCGGCGTGTTTCTCGCGTTGGATTTTGTGCACTGGTTTGTGTTCTGGGAACTGAGCCTCGTGCCGGCCTTCTTCCTCCTGAAAATCTGGGGCGGCCCCAGTGCGGCCCGCGCCGCCTATCAGTTTGTCATCTACACCATCGGTGGCAGCGCGTTCATGCTCCTCGGCTTCGCGGCACTCTACGCCGCCACGGGCTCATTTGATTTTCAAACTCTCGCCACCGCAGCAGCTGACGGCTCCCTCACCGCGAAACTGGCCGGCCTCGGCCACTACTGGCCGCAAATTATTTTTCTCGGCGTATTGCTCGGCCTCGCCGTCAAAGTGCCGCTCTATCCCTTCCACACCTGGCTGCCACCGGCGTACGCCGAGGCGCCGACGGGGCTCTCGATGTTCCTCACTGGCGTGATGTCGAAGATGGGCATGTATGGTTTCCTCCGCATCCTCTGGCCGATCTTCCCGGCGCAATTGCACGCCGCTGCGACTCCGCTGCTCTGGCTTTCGCTCGGCGGTGTGGTCCTCGGTGCCTTTGCTGCGCTGCGTCAGACAGACATGAAGCGCATGGTCGCCTATTCCTCGATCAACCATCTGAGTTACTGCCTGCTCGCCCTTTTCGCCGTCGCGGCCGGGTCAACTGCGCCCACTGCCGGTATCGCCGCCGTCTCTTCCTTCAGCGGTATTGCCCTCCAAATGTTCAACCACGGTCTCTCTGCCGCCGCGTTGTTCTTCTGCGTCGGCGTGCTCGAGGATCGCTCGGGTGGCAAACGCAGTCTCGCCGATTTCGGCGGTGTACGCATTGCGATGCCCGTGTTCGCCGGCTTCTGCGGCATCGCGCTGTTCTCCTCGCTCGGCCTGCCCGGACTCAACGGTTTCGTCGGCGAATTCCTCCTTTTCCGTGGCATCTTCAGTTTCACGCCGTGGGCCGCCGCGATCGCTACGCTGGGTCTGCTCGCCACCGCACTCTTCCTCCTGACTTTCTGGCAACGCGTCTTCCACGGCCCGCAGGGTGCCGGTGTCGCGCAGTACCGTGATCTCAGCGCCTGGGAAATCGCCACGCTGGTCCCGGCCGTCGTGCTAATGTTTGCCCTCGGTGTTTACCCGCAATTGCTCGTGCAGCTCTTTAACCCGCTGTTCACCGCGTGGTCCGCCCATCTGCCATGACAAGCACCCGATCCATTTTACTGTCTTCGAGTGCCTCAACTGTAAGAGGGGCTTTACGCCCCGATTCGAATACTGAGCCGCTTTCACCTCTCGATCGGGGCATAAAGCCCCTTCTACAGTTAAGGCATCGTAGCCGCGTTGGAGCGAATGCGACAACGTGGTGCGCGTGTGATGCCAACCACGTTTTCGGGCTTCGCCCTCAAACGCGGCTACATCAAACGCTGCTCACAGCCGCAATCCGCCCATCAGCCATGAAACCCTACCGATCCATTTTGCCACAAAGAACACAAAATCCGGCGGCGCTTGAAGCTCTCAAGGCGCCTATAGGCGCACGCCCCTTTCTCGCCTGCCAGATAAAACCATTTTGCGTTTTTTGTGGCTAACCCTCCGTCATGAATCTGCTGCCGTACGCCATCTACTTGTCTTTCGCCGGTGCCCTCGCGGCCTTGGTCGCGGGGACACGTTCCGCCATGGCTGCTCGGGTGGTGGCTCTCATTACCGCCCTATCGACAACAGCAATTTCCTTAATCGCGGCCTTTGAGTTCGTCCCCACCGCCGGACTGCAAACCCTCATTGACCTGCCTTGGATCACCGCGCCCGCCATTCACTACCACCTCGCGGTCGACGGTATCAGCATGACTTTGATCGTGCTGACCGGTCTCGCCGCCACCGCCGGCATTCTTTTCTCCTGGAACATCGAGGAACGCATCGGTGAATTCTTCGCCTTCTACCTCGCGCTGATCGGCGGTGTGTACGGCGTCTTTATGAGCGCCGATGCATTTCTATTCTTCGTTTTCTACGAAATCGCCATCGTCCCAAAGTATTTCCTGATCGCGAACTGGGGCTCGACCAATCGCGAATACGGCGCGATGAAGCTCGCGCTCTATTCTTTTGCCGGCAGCGGCCTCGTCTTGGCCGGTCTGCTCTGGACCTACGCCGCCGGTGACGCCGCCAGCTTCGGCCTCAGCGATCTCACGCGCGCCGCGCTCACCCTGCCCGCGCACGACCAGATCATCATCTTCGCCCTCGTGTTCTTCGGTTTCGCCACGCTCGCCGGTCTCTTCCCGTTGCACACGTGGGCACCGACCGGTCACGTCGCTGCGCCCACCGGTGCCTCGATGCTGCTCGCCGGTGTGGTGATGAAACTCGGCGCTTACGGTTGCTTGCGCGTGGCGCTGCCGCTCTTCCCCGTCGGGTTTGCTTACTGGCAAACTTCCATCGCGTGGCTCGCCGTGATCGGAATCGTCTACGCCGGACTCGTCGCGCTCGTGCAGCAAGATTTCAAATTTGTCATCGGTTACTCCAGCGTAAGCCACATGGGTTTCGTGATGCTCGGCCTCGTTGCCGCGAATGAACGCGCCGTCAGCGGTGCCGTGCTGCAAATGTTCTCTCACGGCGTCATCGCCGGCCTGCTCTTCGCCGTCGTCGGTCGCATGGTCTACGAACGTACGCATACGCGGCAACTCGATGTGCTCACGGCCATGCCGCTGCACCGGTTGCTCCCCTTCGCCTCAATAACGTTTGTACTCGCCGGCCTCGCCTCGATGGGCCTGCCCGGCTTCAGCGGTTTCCCGGCGGAGCTGACTATTCTCATCGGTACCTGGCAAACGTCTCCGCTCCTCGCCTTGCTCGCCGCGATTGGCGTGTTGATCGCCGCCGCCTTCACCTTGCGCGTCATTCAGGTTTCGTTCTTCGGCAAGACGGAGAGCGTGGTGGAGCGAGCTGCCCCCAACACGCTGAAGCCGGTTGAGGGCAACCGGCTCCACCTCGACGGCATCACCTGGCCGGAAAAACTCGGGGCGGTCCTGCTAATCGGCGCCACGGTACTGATCGGCCTGAAGCCCGACCTCTTGCTCAACTGGATCAACGTCGCACTGCAATCGCCCGCCTTCCACGCCGTCCTAAAGGGAGGTTCGCTATGAACACCGACTACGCAGAACTTTTCCAAGCCCTGCTGCCCGAAACCGTTTTGGTCTGCGGCGCATTGTTCGTCCTCTTCTTCGATATCCTCTGGGCGCGGCATCGCGCCACTGATCGGCTCAGCGTCGCCGTCATGCTCGGTCTGACTGCTCTCGGGATCGCCACCTACTTCGCCCTCACGGGCGGCAGCCCCGGACCAAAATTTGGCGGCGTGCTCATCCTCGACGCAATGACGCTCATCTCGCGCGTGGGCGTGTTCGCGCTCGGCGCGCTGACGCTCGCGCTGTTGCCCGGTCTCACGCGGCTGCGGCACACGGCTGAGTTTGTGGCGATCATCTTGTTTGCCACCGTCGGCTTCTCCGTGATGGCCGCAGCAAACCAACTCCTCCTCGGCTTTCTCGCGCTCGAACTCGCCAGTCTTTCGCTCTACATTCTTGCCGGCTTTGACAAGACCCGCCCTGAATCCGCCGAAGCCGGCCTGAAATATTATCTGCTTGGCGGTATGTCGTCAGCATTTCTGCTCTTCGGCTTCAGCCTGATCTACGGTCTGACCGGCTCAATCGACCTGACGCACATCGCTATGGCGCTCCATAACACGGCCATGACGCCTCTGCTCGCCATCGCCCTGGTGATGGTCCTCGTCGCCTTCGGTTTCAAAGCCGCCGCCGCACCGTTTCATCTCTGGGCACCCGATGTCTATCAAGGCGCGCCCGCTCCCGCCACTGCGCTCATCGCCTCCGCCTCCAAGGTCGCAGGGTTCACGCTCTTCATCCGTTTGCTCTGGCCCGGCCTGCACGACGTCGCCGGCACCATCGCGAGCACTTCCGTCCCCAGTGGCTGGCTGACCATCGTCGCCGTGCTCTCCGCCGCTTCGTTGTTGCTCGGAAATTTCGGCGCGCTCGCCCAATCCAATATCCGCCGGCTGCTCGCCTATTCCGCCATCGCCCACACCGGCGTAATGATGCTTGGTCTGGGCGTGTACGTTCGCACCGGGGCCGGCCCGATCCTCTACTACGCGATCACCTACGGCTTAGCCACCGTCGGTGCGTTTGGCGTGATCGCCGTCGTCGATGCCAACGGCGGTTGCCAGCGCCTCACCGATCTTGCCGGCCTGCACAAACGCTCGCCGCTCCTCGCCGGTTGCTTGCTGGTTTTCATTCTCTCCCTCGCCGGTGTGCCGCCGTTAGCCGGCTTCTTCGGTAAATTCGCCGTCTTCACCGCCGCCTTCCAACTCGGCGGCATCTCCGGTCCCGCCGGCTGGCTCGCCCTCCTCGCCATCGCCCTGAGCGCCCTCGGCCTCTACTACTATTTGATCATCCTGAAACAGGCGTTGATTGTGAAACCCACCGGGGCCGTTACGCCGATCAAGCTCCCGCTTTCCGCCGCGCTCGCGCTACTCATCGCCGCTGTGCTGCTGGTGTGGCTCGGCATATTTCCGTCTCCACTGCTTGGGTTGTTTTAACTTCAGCCGGAGGGTTACGTTTTCACCCCAGGCACGAATTGTTTTTATCTTTATCCTTTCGATGTTTTCTAAACATACCCTAGCAGATGATCAGAGCTTCACGCGAAAGGCCGGTTAGAACGATTCGAGCGCTATGCCCAGCGGTGATCCGGTGGTTCCTGCCCGCGAGCTTGGTCGGATTTATCATCGCTCACTGCGTTATTCTTTCGAGCAAGCACCTGTTTTGGGCTGATGAGCTTTTAACGTGGTATCCGGTGTCAGCGCCCTTTGGGTCAATGATGGCAGCAACGACCGACACGATCAACGCGGCGCCTCCCTTATATTTCATCCTGATGTGGGGGTGGGTGCATCTCTTTGGAAATTCCGCCCTCGCCCTTCGGCTCCCTTCCGCGATCGCCTTGGGCGTCGCCATGCTGATTATGTTTCATGTCTTGCGGCGCGTCTATGGCACTCTGGCCGCAACACTGGCGGTAGCCATTGCCTTCGCCTTTTGTGATCCCGCATTGCTGTTGCAAACCACCGAAGCACGCTTCCACACCCTAATCGTGGCCGAGGTGGCGCTCGCGATTCTCCTCTACCGGCGGATGATGACGTGGCAGGGCAAGGTGCCGTTCCGCCTTCTCGCCGCCAATGCAGGAATACACGCCTGCATCGTGATGACCCACTACTTTGGGCCGCTCTTTAGCGGGGCTATTCTGGCGGCGGTTTTGCTGACAAGCACCGCCCAACGTTTCAATCCCTCCCGGGCGGCAGCTTCGATCGTGTCAGGCTGGACCGTATTCCTCTTTTGGATTCCGGTTTTCCTCCGGCATCAGGCGATGGGAAAACCCTCTTCCTGGATACCGATTCCTGACGCCACTTCCTTGCGGACCTACTATGGGCACTATTTCACCGGCGATTTCTGGCTGCTGCTCGCCGGCCTGCTGCTCTCCCTGATTACCGGTTTCGCCATAGCGCTCAAATACGGCCGCAAAATACGGCCGTTATTTTCTCGGTTATTTTCAGTGCGATACCGGGAACTCCCCTTGCTGATGCTCCTTCCTAGCTTTGGTGTGATTCCTCTGGTCGTCTATTTTATTTCAACCAGGCCGGGCGGTGATTCGGGGTTCTTGGACCGGTATATGCACTCTGTGACACTCGCGTGGGCCATTCTATGTGCCCACCTCAGCCATCGCGCGTTTTTCACCGGAGCACTGAATCGACGCCTTCTCCTGACGAAAGTCCTGAACATTGCGCAAGCGACCGTTATTGTTGTGGCCATCGGCTGGGGCGGTTGGGCTTTACTGCAACATGGCTTGAAAGCAAAAACCGAAAACCCGAGCGAAGACCTGCTGGTCGATACCCTCGGCAGCGAAAGAATCGTGGTGGAACATCTTCATGAATTCCTAAAGCGAAACTTCTACTCAGCCCAGCCATACCGTTACCTATTTGTCGTTGATCATGAAGTTGGCCTCAAGGAGGGAGGCGGTGGTCCGCTCAACCATCAGATCATGGCCGGACTGAAACGTAATTTCCCCAAAGCTTTCACCGGCGTGATTTCCAACGAGGAGTTTTTATCTGGCACCACCAGTTTTTGGGTGAAGCGCAGCGACATGCTGTGGTGGCGCTTCAGGATCGAGCACAATCCCTTGTTTGCGAGCGAAGTCGGCGAAGATAATTTGGTCCACGTCGAGCGTCTCGCCCCGCCAGAATAATCCACGGAAACTCAATGAAAACGTGGAGCAGCCGCCGTGAAAAACCGCCGATTCCACCAAGGCTTCAATAAACAACATGCTCAGAGATCAAGAGTGCGCGGTCGGGTTCGCCATCCAATCCACCAATAGCAACTGCCGCTTGCAGATACGCTACCAGCGGAACCTATTGTTCGACACCGGGTCATTTATGCCGTAGCCCAGTTTAATCCATCCCTCACCACTATGAAAAATATCCGTCCCTTACTTGTCCTGCTTTGCCTCGCCACCTCCACGCTGATGCTTGCTCCCGGTTGCTCCAGCACCGCGACCAGCGCCAGCACCGGTGAATATCTCGACGACAGTGTTTTAACCACCAAGATCAAGACCGACCTCGCCCGTGATGCCGCGACTCCCGGCAGCGCCATCTCGGTCGAAACTTTCAAGGGCCGGGTAATTCTCAGCGGCTTCGTGGATACGGCTGAACAAAAAAACCAAGCCCGCGTCGTTACGGCCAAAGTGACTGGCGCGAAGGAAATCGTAAACAGCCTCATCGTGAAAACCAGCAAAGCGACCGCGGGTGAATACATCGATGACAGCGTGATTACGACCAAGGTGAAAACAGCACTCTTGAAGGCTGACGGGATTCCCGCCGCCGCCATCTCGGTAGAAACCTACCGGGGACTGGTTTTGTTAAGCGGATTTGTGAACACAGCCGCCCAAAAATCCGAAGCCGCTGCGATCGCCGCCAAGATCGATGGCGTGAAGGAAGTGTCGAACGCACTCGTGTTAAAGTAAGCAGGCAGCTGCTCGGTAAGCCAAAACCATCCAGTCGAGAGCGAAGAGTCGAGCGTCCAGAGCCAGACAAAAGAGTGAACAGGTTTTTCAGATCGCAGATAAAATCACTCATATCACACTCCGACTTGTCATCGCGAGGCCGACGCAGTCGGACGTGGCGATCCAGCGAGCCCCACGACAGGCTCGGGGCCTTGAGCTTGTCGAAACGGCTGGATTGCTTCGGCGCGGCACGCCTCGCAATGACAGCGGCATGTTTTTTATCTCACCGCATAACGTGGGTTCAAGAGTGAGTGTGATCTATCCGGGCTCTCAGCTCTCAACTCTGGACGCTCAACTGAATTTCCGGGCTATTCCTTGTGCGTCTTGCAGTACTGGTGGGAGGCCACCACCGGGTACTTGTTCGCCAGATCCACGTCGTTTAGCGCGGACTGAGCACCCCATGAAAACACTCGCTCAAACCACGGCAGCCATTTGCTCGTCCGAATGATTTCGAGGAAGTACACCTCGTGCTCCTTTTCCTTCATGCCCATCTCGTAAAGGATTTCGTCGTGCTCGTGAATGCCGAGTGACTGGAAGTAGCGCATCATCACGAAGTATTCACAGACGTTTCCGCTCTCCAGTTTACCGGCGAAGAAGTACGGCATGAACCAGCCGATGACATGGCAGCCGGCCGCAATCACGTGACCGACCATGAAGAACCTCACTTCATAATACTTTGAAACGGGCACGTCGTACTGCTGCATGATCGCCAAGACGCAGGCCCGATGATGCCATTCGTCCTGTTCGATCTGCCGGACCGCCGCCTTCGCCACCCGCGTCTTGAGCGAGTGCGCGTGGCCGACGTACGCAAACGACGCCGCCATCTCCGCCGAATAAGCTTTCTGCAAAAGATCAACGAGCGCCGGGTGATTGAGTTTCATGAATAAGAAAACCGCGAAGCTGACCGAAGCCTTGAAAGCCCGCAAGCCGGGAGAAATCCACGGAGATTTCACCACGGAAGACACAGAAGACAGAACCTATGACTGATCTTCTCCGCTTCAAATATTTCCGTGTATTCAGTGTGTTCCGTGGTGACTACCCTGCCCTGGCTTCTGCGAGGCAGGCCACACTATGCCGCCGTTTACCGTTTTGTTGGTTCGAGGTCTGGTAGCAATCCCGTCAGCAGCCCGATGAGAGGCAGAAAGGAACACACCTGAAATACATAGCCGATGCTGGTGTGATCCGCCAACCGGCCGAGCAACGCGGCACCGATACCGGCCGTGCCAAACGCCAAACCAAAAAACAACCCCGCGATCAACCCAACGTTCCCGGGCACCAGCTCCTGGGCATAGACGATGATGGCGGAAAAAGCCGAGGCCATGATAACGCCGATGAAGACCGTCAGCATGATCGCCACCGGCAAGCTGGCATACGGCAGCAACATTGAAAACGGCGCGGCACCGAGAATGGAAATCCAGATCACGCGCTTGCGCCCGATACGGTCGCCCACCGGGCCACCGATGATCGTGCCTGCGGCTACCGCGAAGAGAAAAACGAAGAGAGCCCACTGGGACTGCTGCACCGTCAGCTGGAACTTATCGATGAGATAGAAAGTGTAGTAATTGCTCAGGCTGACGAGATACACGTATTTCGAGAAGATGAGGATCACGAGCACCGTGAGCGCACGCGCCACATGAGGCTGCGCGAAGCTCGCACGTTTTTCAGCACCCTTCGCCGCCTGCACCCAGGGATCATTGAGATGCGCCTGATACCAGGAACCGACTTGGCACAACACAAAGATGCCCAGCAACGCGATGCCCGAAAACCAGACAATGGAATTCTGCCCGTGCTTCACCACCACCAGTGCAGCCAGCACCGGCCCCAGCGAGGAACCGAGATTGCCGCCGACTTGGAAAAGCGATTGGGCGAAACCGTGCTGCCCACCCGAGGCCAACCGGGCGATCCGCGAAGCCTCGGGATGAAAGATGGCCGAACCCAAACCCACCATCGCCGCAGCCGTCATGATCATCGGCAGTTGGTCAGCCCGGGAAAGGAGTACGAGCCCGCTCAACGTGATACCCATACCCGCGGCGAGTGAGTACGGTTTCGGATGTCGGTCGGTGTAGAAACCCACGATCGGCTGCAGAATACTTCCGGTCATTTGAAACGCAAAAGTGATCAAGCCAATTTGCGCGTAGTTAAAACCATAGGAAGTTTTCAACACCGGGTAGATCGCCGGGATAAGCGACTGGATCGTATCGTTGAGCAAGTGCGAGAGACTCAGCATCCACAGAATGTTCATGACCGTGGCTTCAGCCCGAAGAGGCGGGGTGACGACGTTGCTTGGTTGATTGATCTCCTGACTCATCGTCACGATTTAGCCGTCAAGGCGGAGCACGGTCAAGCGGCGGCCATCAGATCGACCGCTATCCACCAGCACAGTGGGCCGATCCATCCGCCGGCACTGCGGCAACAATCAAGAGAACCGCTTGTCGGAATCGGTGCCGCAAGTAGCCCGCGATTCGTGGACCCGGTTCTGCAGGCGCGTCGGGGACTCGAACCCCACGGGCTATCATCCGCTGGCACCCTGGCTCATCCGCGCCAAAATCAGAAAACAATAACCAACTTCACCTCATTATCGGACATTCACCGCAATCCTGTAACTTTTTAACATTTCCGCCGCCAGGAGCTCTACACGATGAGATGTCCGTGTGAGTCGCCGGGCTGGTTTCTCCCAGAGTAAAACCCCAAGCCCCCACTCCACCCAGGACCATTCCGGCTAGCACGTCGACATCGGTGTGCTGCCGAAGTGCGACGATCGAAACACTAAGCACCCCTAGCCAGACTGCCAACAGTAGTCGTCCCATCAAGTTACGGAAAAATGAGCTGCTCGTGGCGAGCGCCCAAGTCGCGAGGACAGAAAAGGCGGCATGCAGACAGGGCATGCAATTATCGGACTGATCAACGATCAGTAGGATCGCATAGTAACGCGGCTGACCGTCGGCTGATGGCCGCACACACGCGGTTGGATAAGCCAGGAATGTAATCCATCCCGTGAGCGCCATCGCCAGCAAGCAAATCGCAAATCGTTTCACCTGCTTCCATTCCCGCATGAAAAACCACGGCAGCCCCACCAGTAGAAACATCGACACGTAAGGCCAAAGCCAGACCGTGTTAAATGGTAACCACCGCCAAGTCCAACACTCCTGACGTATCTCGGCCCGGGTTGCCACCAAATCTTGGATCAAGCGATACACAATAGTGGCGATCAATCCGACAAGGGCACCAAGTGCGAGTCTCTGAAAAAAAGGCCGAACCTTCATGGCTTGATTGCGGATTCCACCCCCAGCCCATTCAAATACGCACTGGCTCCGTCGTCATGGCAGGCGGTAATGGTGTAACGGCCATGTTGATACACGGCGCGAAGTTGATTAACCGTCTGGCGGTAGGCGTTCGCATCCCATTGCATCGCCATCGCGAGCCCGACGGGCTCAACGTTTCGTGTGATTTGGCAACCCCGCCAATAGGCGTCAGCGACGTAAAGTTGCGGGCCCGTTGATGCATTGAAAACCACGCCCAGTTGACCGGGCGCATGGCCGGGTAGCGGCACGAGTCCAATGCTCCCATCACCGAAAAGATCATGGAGCAGAAACGGCAAATCGGCGGTCGGAGCAAAAGACGTTGGGGAAATCACGTTCGCGCGATCAGGCAGCCAGTCCGGAATCAGCTTCGACAAAAAGGCGCCGTGGACCTGACGCACCGGGGAAAGTCGCTGGAGCGTTTGGAGTGCCTCCGCATGGAAATGAATCTTCGCCTGGGGGAATTCCGCCAAACCACCGACATGATCAGCGTGGAAATGCGTCACAATCACATGGCTGATTTCCCGCGCATCGATCCCGGCACCTGCCAGCATGGTTTTCACGCTGCCCGCCTGCGTCGCGGGCGTGGCCCAACGGTAGAAGCGAGCGGGAAAGGAGCGGGTTGCCTCCTTGAAACTCGTGCCATAGCCGGTATCGATCAACACCCAGCCTTCCCTCTCGTGCCTCAGTGCGAAAAAGACGGCTTGGAATCGGACCATCCGCCATGAACGTCCATCAATCATCCCCAGCAACTGGCGGCAGTATCCGCCTTCGAAGGCTTTGATTTGTGTGATCATATTTGAAAAAGTGCCGCCGCTTGGGTGTAACCAGCCGCCGTCCCGAGCAACAGCACCGGTGACCCAGTCGGCAGCCGACGTCGCACCGCATCAAGCACGTACGGTATACTCGCCGCCACCATGTTGCCATGCTCGGCAATGCTCACATGAAAACGATCCTCCGGCAAAGCCAGCCGACGTCGCATGAACTCCAGCGCGGGGCCCGACGCCTGGTGGGGCACTATATCAAGTTGATCCAGTCGGCCTCCTGTCTCGGCTAACACCTTCGCGAGTAAAGGAGGAAACAACTGGCTCGCCAATTTGTGCACCGCCTTTCCGTCCATGTGAAACTGGTACGCGCGACGGTGCGCCTCTTGATAAACCATCGGCGGAAGCCGGTGTCCACCGCCACGCACCTCGCAGAGTCGACTGCCTTCGGCGTATGTCTCGAGTCGGAAACTGCAGGGATTGTCGCGACTGGCTGCTTCCAAAATGTACGCCGCAGCGCCGTCGCCCATGAGACACGCGCTTTCCGGTTCGTCCCAGTTTACACCTACCAGCGGAGTCTCAGCACAGACGAGCAAAGCTCGCTTCGCCGCTCCAGTAGCAAACAGCCCATTCACGACGTTCAGCGCTGTGACGAAACCCAGACAACTGGCGTGCACATCAAGGCAGGGAATGCCGCGCGCCTCCGCACCCAAAGTTTTCTGGATCAAGGCGGCATTGCACGGAATCGGTTGCTGCACACAAAGACTGGCATCCACGATTAAATCAATATCAGCCAAAGTTTGTTTCGCATCCATTAACGCAGCGAAACACACCTCGCGGGCCAAACGTTCCGCCTCTTCCGGTCCCGCCGCTTGATGGCGCGTGAGCACTCCCGTATGCTTGGCCGTCCAACCTGGGTCCAAGCCGAGACGATGGTCGAGTTCACTCGCGCTAATTTTTCGCGCGGGTAAGGCGCGGGCGGAACCAATAATGATAAAATGCTGTTTCATGACCGAAGATATTCAAATTGATTAAACTGATGGACGCGGATCTTGCGCCGCCGCCACCAGATGACCGGATAAAGTGATGCGCCAACGAGAAAGAACGGTTGAAAGATTTCGGTGAAAACTGAAGCCAACGGTGAATGACGATACGCTCCTGTCATCACGCGATTGATTAGCCCAAGTGTGAGCGCTCGCAGCCCCAACACCGCGAACAATGACCAAGCGGCACATGGCCAACTCAGGCTTGCCATCAATCCAAGACTGATCAGCAGCGCCGGGTGTAAGCCATACGCCAAAACCAAAGCCGTTTGAACAACCCACGATTCATTTTGCACGAGCAGGCGCGTACAGACAAACCACCGATGCATCAACCGCCGGTAATGAGTCAGCGACGTAACCGTGGTACTGATGAACTGGGGGCGCGTAGTCTGCACGATGCGCCCTCCCCGCTGACGAATGGCTTTCGCAATAGCCAGATCGTCAGTGATTGAGCGATTCGTGATGGCGAATAAATTCATTTCACGAACATAATCCGTCCGTACGACGTAGCACATGCCATTGATCGAAAGCGGCTCGGTCCACACTGTCGCGGGAAGATAAGTCAGTATGGCCGCCGAGTTCACAAATTCGGCTACCAACTGACTCCAGCCACCTCGCGCCGGCACATAGCAGGGCAAACCGGTGGCAATGTCGGCGCCCTCATCCACGGCCTTTATCAGTAGTTGTAGGGATAGCTGAGGTACCAGCGTGTCATCATCAATGATCGCGATCAATTCAGTACAAACAAACGGTAATGCGGCATCTTGCTTCCACAATTTCGGATTAATCCCGTCCGGAGGTTCCTCAACACCCAGAATAGAAATACCCCGGCCCGAGTATTGTACCTTCAGGGATTCACATAATTCCCGCGCGATCACATCAGTCTGATCAACGACCCAGATCAGAGCAGCGCCATTGAGTTCCGCTAGATTGTTCTGCAAAATCGCACCGAGCTTTTCATCCCCGCTGGTAACCGGTTGAATGACCGTCAATCGTTCCATCACAGCCGATTTTTCGGGCAATACTTTACGTGCTCGGCGGATCAATGCCAACACAGACTTCACCCAGAGCCGTGCGAGATACCCCGCACCAATGACGAGAGCGACGTTCATGACGGCTGGCTTTGTTGCCAGTGAACAAAACGCTCGACCCCTTCGGTCAGCGAGACAGAAGGCTGGCCCAAATCTCGCAAGGCCTTAGCGACATTAAATGTTTTCGAATATGCAAAGACACTGACGCCAAAACGTGTCAGCGGAGGTTCGCCAAGAAACGGCAGTAGGCTAAAAATCTTCTCCGCCAACAGCGCAGCAAACATCGCCCGTTCGACTGGTATACGCCGATGGGACGCCGGCATTCCCAGCTTGGCAAACACCGTATCGAGAAATTCGAGAATCGGCACAGGCTCATTGTTCGTCAGCAAATAGAGTCCGGTCGCGCGGCAATTGATTATCCTCAGCAGATAATCCACCAAACTATCGATATAAATCAAATCCCCCAGAACAGTCTGCTTTGATTCAATCCTAGGGAGACGGCCACTGCGCGCGGCGCGAAGAATCCGCGGAAACACCACGGTATCGCCCGGACCAAACACCGCCCGGGGACGAACAATGCACCAAAGACCGGAATACGACCGAACCACCATCTCGGCATCTCGCTTGGTGGCTGCGTACTGATTGATAGATTTTTCCGGAAGCGGCGTCTGCTCATCCAACCCGATCTGATGCACATCGGCGTACATGACTGCGCTTGTCGAAATATAGAGCAGGAAAGGCCGGCCATGAGTCTCGCAATAGCTCACGACATTCTGAGTTGCCGTCACATTTTGTGCGACAAATTCACCGCGTGCCCCCCAGGGCGAGGAGCGCGCGGCCGCATGGACCACCACCTCCGGTATCACGTCCATATCGAGCCCTTTCGTCAAATCACCCGAGATATAATTCTTCTCGGCCTGAGTCCGTCTCCCTAATGCAGTCACGTCATGCCCCGCAGCTTCTGCGGCCCGCCACAACGCGCCTCCGACAAACCCTGAGGCCCCGGTGATCAAAAGTTTCATGATCGGTTTTGTTTATGCGATTGACGCTTTTTATCGGGTGACGAGGCAAGGATGGTACTCACCGCGCCGTGGGCGGCGCGCTGGATTTCATGCAATGCCGCCGTAAGAGGAACGATGACCTGAGGATCCAAGCCACGCGCCATCTCGCGTAATGCGGCCAGATACAATGGGGCCACCTGCCCGTGGAATTTGCGCCCCAGCGGTGTCAGCCCAATGCACCAGGCACGGCGGTCTTCCGGATCTTCCTCCCGTTTCACCCAACCCAACTCGACCATCCGATCAACCACATATGTCGCGCTAGAGGGATCAACCACCAATTCCTTCGCCAAGGCGGTAGAGCTCATTCCCTGCCGTGCCTCCGCCAAAACATTCAACACATTAAATTGGGCCGCACTGATACGATAAGGCTTAAACAACCGTCCGGCCTCCCGTAGCAGGGCCCCACCCGATGAGATAATCGCGCTAGTCAAATTCTCGATGTGTTCACTTTCCATTTAATTAGATTTTCAATATTTTGAATTTCTAGTATTCGTCAAACCCGATTTCCCCTAAAGAAAGAAACGGAAGATGATGCCATGCAGACCGCCTGATATGACTGGCCAGATGCAATCTTTTCGGGACAACAAAGATTACATCACCTCGCCACGGAAGACTGCATTCACGCCGCCCATCTTGGGGGGTCCCCCGCCATACCTAGCTCCGCAGGAGCGAAGGCTGACTGTGATCTCCGAAGTCCGCAGGACGAAGAACACCGTGCCAGCCGAAGCCTTGGCGAAGGCTGGTGCTCGGGACAGGAGTCGAACCTGCACGCCTTACGGCACGGGCTTCTAAGACCCGTATGTCTGCCATTCCATCACCCGAGCGAGAACCGGCCGGAAGAGTGCCGGTTCTTTCCAGCGGGAAGCAAGCGGAGAATCTGTTTACAGTCCGGACGACTGGGTGAATTCAGGTGGAACCCGGCCTCCGGACGGGTTAGTTCGACGTTCGGAGTAGAAAACCCGTCCGGAGGACGGGTTCCAACTTGAGACACAAGCGATATTCTATTTTATTGGAGTCGCTGGCTCATACACCGGCTGATAGGCCCAGCGACACTCATCTTTTAACTCTTGGCCGGCCCGAGTGGCACGGGCTTCAATTCGGTTTTCGCCCTGCGTTAAAATTATCTCAGACCAAACGAATACACCTCTCTTCCCGATCTGGCGACCTTGAGTCACGCCGTTGACAAACAGCTCTACCGTCTCGGCGTTGGCATACACCTTCACCGGGGTCTTGGGCTGGGTGCGCACTGAGAAACGCCGGCTCGCAATATGCAGCACAGGTTGCGCGCTCCAGTTGGCTTGATAAAAATAAAAGGCATCCTTCCGCGTTTTCCGATCAGCGGTGACGAGACCCTTGTCGTTGATCCCGGGAGTGCCGCCTTCATTGCGACCATCACTGGCGAAATCGAACATACACCACACGAGCTTGCTCCACATCCACGGTCGCGCGGCGAGAGCGGACCAATACACTTCATGGTAATGGGCCTGCCATTCCTCGGGATGCCATTGGCCGTTGGGTTCGGGTTTCTTGAGCGGCTCCTCGTGCTGAGTAATATTCGCCCCGGCGCCGTACTCGCTCATGCCGATCCGCAAATCCTGACGCAGGGCGTGCTGCTCGTCCGCCCAGTTGGCAAATTCTTCCGCTGCCCCGTGGTACCAACCGAAATAGTGATTGAAGCCAACCACGTCGGTCGCGCCCGCCCGAGGCTCGGTCACGTTGCCATTGCTGGCATAAGTGGAAAGCCGGGTGGGATCTTCCTCGCGCACGACGGGGGCGAGCTCGCGCAACAAACGATCATTCGCGTCGGCGGGCATCGCCTTGGGGTCGCGCACGAAAGTTTCATTGCCGATGCTCCAGAAGCAAATCGCCGGGTGATGATAATTTTGACGGATCAACTCACGCAGTTGCTCTTTCGCATTCTCGCAAAACTCGCGGTTGTCGCGCACGTCGTTCACGTAGGCGAGTTCAGCCCACATCACCATCCCGCGTTGATCGCCAAGATCATTCCACGACTGGGACTGTTGATAGTGCGACTGACGGACGAAGGTCGCTCCCATGTCCTCGATCAGCGCAAAATCTTCCCGCTCCTCCTTCTCGCCGATAGCCCAGCCTTGGCCCGGCCGGTCTTGGTGACGGTTGACGCCATGCAAATCAAGGTAATGCCCGTTGAGAAAAAAACCTTTGGCCGCATCGACGGAATAATAACGCAACCCGAGCGGCACCACCACCCCATCGCGCACCTTGCCTTGCTCGAGCAACTCCGTGCGCACCTGATAAAGATAAGGATCGGCCTGTGCATTCCACAGATGTGGTTTGGCGATTGCCAAGTGCAACCGTGCCTCCTCACGCGCCAATGGTTCGAGCGCCGCTCCGGTCTCACCGCTCGACACGATTTGCCCGTTCGCATCAGTCACGGTCACGCGCACCCGCACGGATGCAGCCGCCGTTTGATCGTTCGCCAGTTTGACGCTCACGTCCAGTTGCGCGGCAGTTTCTGATACAGCCCAAGGCCGGACATAAACTCCCGGCGAAGCATAATCGAGCAGATCAATATGCACGGGAGCAGTCGCCACTAAGCTGACTGCCCGATAAAGTCCGCCGAAAAAAGTGTAGTCGGCGCTGACGGGTATCATGTTGTCGCCGCTGCGATTGTTCACCCGCACCGCGAGGATATTGTCACCGGACAAATTGAGCGCGGTTGTAACATCGAATCGAAACCGGGCAAAGCCGCCCCGGTGTTCACCGAGGCGCTGACCATTCAGGAAAACTTCCGCGCTCCGGCTGGCTCCGTCGAATTGCAGAAAAACGCGCCGACCAACCCAGCCCGACTCGACGCGAAACTTCCGCCGATACCAGCCATCGCCCCGAAAATAATCGCCCCCGCCATCCTCGCCATCGCGCGCATTCCACGTATGCGGCAGCGCAATCGATTCCCAAGCAGCGTCATTGAAAGTCATTTCCGAAGCGCGGGCATCCGGGCCACGCTGGAATTTCCAGCCATCCACCATACCTATTTCCTGACGGAGTACGTTGGAAGCTACCTCTGCGGCAGCGGGCAGACCAGGTAAGACAAGGAGGCAAAGTAACCCAAGGTGAAATCGGCGGATGAATGTCATGATAAAAATTAGGGAAGAGGAAAATATTTGTCGCTAAAAAACAGGCGCCTTCCCCCCAGGAAAGGCGCCTGTCCCTTGCGCATGTGTAAACCAGGCACACACCACCTAATTTATCTTAATGCTATCCTCAAAACTCGAACGTGTTGGTGATACTCCAAAGCTGCGTCGGGGCGATCCGCCAGGAGGCGACCGTGCCATCCGGTTGCACCGTGACAGGAATGAGGGAATCATTCTTGCCGACATTGCGTACGTTGAGCTGGACGTTGTAGGTGATTTTCTTGGACAGTTTCATCCGATAACCCACCCACAAATCGATATTGGTTTCCGCCGGTCCGTAAAAAGGACGGTTCAGGTCGAACTTGGCGGACGTGGCGAGGCCCCAGTTACTCGTCTGCGTGTTGCCGATGTAATAAAGCGGCTTGTAACCGATGATCACTTTATCCTGCCAACGGTAGCCCATACCAACATTGACTCCCTTCAAGAAACCGGTGGTGAAATCATAATTGGCGATCAGATTAGCCCGCCATTTGCGCAATTCCGGGACCGTATTGCCCTCCTGTCCCTTCACTGACAACCAAGAGGCCCAAAAATTCGCGTTCCAGTTTTGCAGCGCTGTCGTGGCGGTAGGACTGGTGCTACCACGAAGACTGCCAGCCGCCGTGGTGTTGAGTGCCGTATTTATGCTGGTGACGAGTTTATTAAGTTCGATATCGCCCACGTTATTACGCACGGCTTCGGATTTGGAGGCATTCATCGTCAGGCGCAGCCCAGCCACCGGATTCGCATAAAACTCAAACTCCAAGCCTTTGGATACATTGTCCTCCGGGACCGACAAACCGTTGGGCGTCGTATAAGTAAGGGTCTTGAGTTGACTGATGGTCTGTTGATTCAAATCCAATTTATAGGCGTTGAAAAAAGCCGCGGGTAAACTTTTAACCAGTGTATCCCAGCCGGCGATATCAGCCGCCTGCGCTCCGATCGCCTCAAAACTACTTTGTCCAGAACCAGGTTGGTAAATCCACTGGTCAGAATTGCCACTAAGATAGCTGGTCGGGTCCGCAGAATTCGAAACCTGGAAGACATATTTATTACGCGCTGCCTGATAGTCGGTGAACAGCTGGCCGAGGTAAAAGGAGTTGAAGCCGCTCGTGCCGTCGGAGTTTACCACGGAGGTCTCATACTTGTTAAACCGCAGAGAATATTTTCCATCCTTCGTTTCGAGTAAAACGCCCACCTCTTTGGTTTTGCCCGTCGGTGGCAGCAGTGGATTATTGAGTGGACCGACTCGGCCCGCCTTAGGCTGAAAATTTTCGGACTTGTTATAAAACAGGCTTACATTCAACGGGAGCCTGTCCTGCAGGAAACGGTTAAGATGCAGGACACCGCTGTAGCTCCGGGAGATTCCATCCAACGTAAAGTTCGGAGCCTTCGACAAAGAATAGACCCCGGAATCCAAAATCGCGCGCCCTTCCGTATCGCGGTTCGCGCTCTTGCTCCAAGCCCGCGCCATATCCTTGCGGTAACCATACATTCCGACCAAGGCTCCATCCCAGAAATACCCCTGCCAGTTGAGCGCTTTGGATTCGACATTGGTTTTCCCCAGACTGGCCCCGGTCGTGTTCTGATCGCGGTGGCCTTCCTCCGAGTTCGTGATCGTGATCGGGGTGTTGATCCAGCCGCGATAGTTGGCCGGATTTTCCGATTGGGTGGACGTGCGATACTGATGGCCCACCGGATAATTCGGATTCTGCCAAGGATCGGCGGGATTAACCGTCGTCGCAATCCAGGTGGAATCAAAAGCCCGCGCACTGCCGCCGGTGACCACGCCGAGCGCCGTTGGGTTGGGGATGTGCGCGCCGGATGCGGTGGTAACCCCGACACCGGTCAAGGCATTTCCAAGATAAATCACCGGGTAAACCGCGCGCACGCTGGCATTGATATTTTGCGGCGCCGAACCGAAACCATTGATGAAATCCTTGTAGCCGTTGTCGGCCGAATAGTGAGTGAAATTCCGCGAGGATGACTCGCGCGTGTCATCACTGTAGAGCCCTGTTACCGTGTGGTGACCGAGCAGGCGCGTCAGAAAGGAATGGTGTGTGCCCTTGTCAAAATCGTGGCGGGCGTAAGCCGTCAGCCGAAAAGCCTCACGATCAGCCTTCGAACTAAAGCCGCCCGCTCCGGAATCCGCAATGAAGGGACGACCGAAATTCGGATTGGCCGTACCATCGGCCTCGGTCTGAATGACATCAACGTAGATCTGCTGCCCTTTGTCGGTCATGAAATTCAACTGGCCATTGTCGTAATGTTGGTGGTCGTAGGCGGCTTCATAACCAAACTTTCCGTCCATAAAAGTCTGGGCCAGGTTCAGGTTATAACGTTTGAAATTCTGCCACTCATTTTTATTCGGTCCGTCAATCAGCTGATTGTAGAAATCAAAGATCGAGGGATCGGAGAGCGAAAGATTGCGGGTGAGACCGAACTTGGCGCCGGGCAAATTAACTTTTTTAGAAATATCGCGATAGATCGTGATCGAGGACATCCGGCTGAAAGGAATACCGTTGATCCCCTTGTCGATCGCTCCGGTCGTGCTGATACCACGGATCGTGCTGGGCTCCCAGTTCACCAGCGTATTGGCGGCACTGTCGCCGCTGCTGAAGATCGCCATCGGATTGCCGAAATAGCCGGCACCAAATTGGCCGCCGAGCCATGGTTGCCAATAGGGATTTAAGGAGCCGCTGACCAGACCGCCGCTGTTGTTGTAGTTTTTGACTTGTTCGCCCCGGCCATCCGCGCCAATCGAGGCGATATTGCCATCCTGTAGTCCGCGCGCATCAAAACCTTTTTTGTTTAAATTAGCGTAGGTGAAAGGCGTGCCGTTGGCGGCATAGCCCGTGGCATTGCCGGTTGTAAACCAAGGCGTGATCGAATCGCCGGGAGTCAGACTGCGCGGGCGATTGCTCCGCACCTGGCCTTGTTCGTAATCCGCTTTGATAATGGTGTGAACCGAGCCTTTGTTCAAAAGAACCGGCTCATAGCGCACGGCGCCAGAAAATCGTTGGTCGAGCTGGTAGGCCGGATTTTGCTGAAACTTTTCGTTGTTCCGCAAAAGATCAAGCCGCACCGCGAGCTCTTTCGGGAGGAGTACATAATTCAGATTCACCGTCGTACGCAGGGAACCAAAGCGGCTGTAGCGCGCCTCGACCTGCCCCTTGTTGATAAAACCGGCCGACTTGGTCCCGGCATTGATAATACCGGCCGGACTGCCGAAGCCAAAAAGCATGGCGTTGGGCCCGCGCTGAAAATCGACCCGGTCAATATTGTAACTGTCCCAAGGAATATCCGTCAGAAAATAATTCACCGTGGTGTCGGCCGAGGCCAGGCCGCGCACCCGGGTGTTTTGATTCGGGTTGGAAAATTTGCCCGTCTCATCGAGTTGGGTACCGCTGCCCGAGTTGGCCATGTTACCATAAATATTTCCAACCTCAGTGTTGGTCGTGTATTGGAGCAGGCTTTCGTTGCTGGTCGCACCGATGTCCTTCAACATCTGGGCCGTCACCACCGAAATAGCGGAGCCCACATCGCGCAGCTCCGTGCTCAGACGATTACCGGCCAGCGAGGTTTCGGCGGCATAACCGCCACCTTCGGTGGCCGATACCTCGAAAGGAGAAAGAACGAGCACCGTCTCATCCTGGATCGCCGCCGGAGTCCGGCCCGCCGGATTACTGCTGATCGGCATCGCATCGGCACGACGGGCCGGAGCGGGAGTTTCCCCCGCTGGGGCCGCTTTGCGTACGGCCAACGCGCCGGTCTTTTCATCCTGCACCGCCACCAAACCTGAATTGGCCAGCATGGCATCAAGCGCCTCCCGCGCGGTCCATTCACCGTGTACCGCGTTGGTCTGCTGACCGCGGATTTGCTCAACGGGATAGACAATCTGTTCACCGGATTGCTCCGAAAACGTCTTGAGCGTCTGCACGGCGTCGCCGGCGGGCAGATCAAAGTTTTTCTTGGAAGCCGCCGCCGCAAAAACGGCGGAGGCCAGGGCGAGAGCGCAAAACGCAGCCAAGAAAAGGCCGCGGAATTTCAGTCCGGAAATCCGGTACCGTAATGAGGTAGGTGACATAGGGGTTACCAACAGAGACGGACAGACCGGGAATTTCCTTTAGAAATAATTTCAGCAATGCAACGGCAGGCGAAATATTTCACCCTCATTGATGCCGGCGCAACACCACTTCGTTGCCTCGCATCACGGCATCCACACTAAAACCGACGTCGAGCAGCCGCACAAACGTATCGACGTTATCCGCCCGAAAATTTCCACCCACCAACAGGGCGCCGGTCGCCGCATCTTCGATCACCAGCTTGCGCTGATTGTAGCGGTTGAACTCGGCGACGACATCCGCGAGCGGCATGTCGACAAACTCCAATCTTAACCCTTGCCACGAAAGCGCCCGTTCAATTTCCGAAGGGGTGACCTCACGCACCTCGGGCACCAGAGGCAGAGTGGACGCAGCCATGTTCACCACCGCCTGCTGGCCCGCAATCAGGCTGGAAAGTTCGCGTGGCGCAGACTCCCCACTATCCGTGGCAACAGACATCTCATCCAGTCTCACTTTGCCCTCGGTCACTAAAACGGACACGGCCTCACTGTTCAGTGCCACACTGAAAGCGGTGCCGACGGCCCGTACCGCCAGCTTGTCCGCGCTAACAATGAACGGGCGGGCCGGATTCTTCGCCACCGTAAAATGAGCTTCACCCCGTACCAATTGCACGCGGCGCTCGGCCGGAGTGAAAGCAACATCGACCTTGGCTCCGGCATTCAATTCAACAATTGATCCGTCCTCCAAGGTCATCCGCTCTGGCCCCGGATGGATGATAGCCTGCTTCGGTGCGACCGGCTCAGCCGGCCGGTATGACCACAGCATAAACGCCACCGCCACCATCGCAGCGGCCGCCATCGCTCCTGACATCCGCCAATAACCGCGACGCGTAGGCGCGAGCAAATCTGGATTTGGCTGCGGACTGTGCACCGGACGCCATTGATCCAACTGGTTCAACGCCTGCCAGGCCTTTTCCAAACGGCCAATCGCCGTACCGTGCGCCGGGTTTTCCAACAACCATTGCAAATACGCATCCTGCTCTGCTGCGACCAGACCACGATCACGCCGCGCCAGCCACTGGGCGGCGGCGGTTTCGATGGCCTCGGGATTTGATTCGGCAGAGGAAGACATGACAATTTAGGGCAATCCAAAACGGGCGAGGAACTCGGTGCACCGGCGCATGCCTATTGCCACCTGCGCCTCGACGGTGTGCTCGGCAATACCCAGCTGCAGTGCGATCTCTTTTTGCGGCAAGCCGTAGATCTTTCGCAAAGTAAGCACCTGCCGGCAGCGATCCGGCAACGACTGGATAGCTTGGGTCAAAAATTCGAGTTCCTGTTTATGGGCGGTGTTGTCGGCGGGGGTGGGCTTGTCTTCTAGGACGGATGAATCGTCGATTTCCGTTATGGTCTCAAAGGTTGCGATTTGCCGGCGGCGCATCTGGTCGAACGCGAGATTCTGCGCCGTGGTGAAGAGCAGACTCTTCGGCGATTGCACTTTGTTCAGGCAATGCACCCGCCAGACCCGGGTAATGGCTTCTTGAATGATATTTTCCGGATCATCAATCGCCGGAAATCGCCCCCGCATCCAGGCGCGCAAAGATTCCCGATGCAATTGCACCTCGTCGGCAAACCAACGGTCGGAGTATTCGGGCGTCATTTCAGGGGTAGAACAGGCGAAAATCGTCGAGGTGAAAACAACTTTCCTGATCCAAACGAGTCGAGGGCAATATTACCGAATGAGAGGATTCGAAAATATTTTCCGATTCTTCTAACGGAAACGGCACCCACTCCGTCTTAGCAGAGTTCACCCCGCCTCACCCAGCTGCTCGCCCATCTTGGCGTAGACTTCCCGCTGCTGCGCGCTGTGCTCGAGCAGGTCGGCATCGAACTTGATCCTACCGGGCTGGAAAATTGTCACCACGCACGAGCCGCCGAATTTGAATAATCCTTTCTCGTCACCCTTGGCGACCGCGCGGTCCGGCACGAACGTCTGCAGAATCGTGCCGACCATCGTGGCGCCGATCTCGCACACGGCCACTTTGCCGAATTGCGGTGAGTCCACGAGCGTCACCATGCGTTTGTTTTCCCACAGATAAGAGAGATTGCCACGCAGTGCGACGGGCGAGACCGAGTACAGCACGCCATTAATCAGACGCGGCTCATTCGGCTGGCCGGAGACCGGAAAATGAAACCGGTGATAATCCACCGGGCACAACCGCGAGATCAGCAGCGAGCCGCCGGCGAATTCCGCCGCCAGCGCCGGATCACCCAAGAATGACGCGAGGGAAAACTTCTGGCCCTTTGCATAAAAACCATCCGCCGCATCCACATTCTGCAACGCCAGATGGCGTCCATCCGCTGGCAGCACCGCCACGCGATCCCCGGCTTGGCCGGCAATGGGGCGTGCTCCGGACTTCAGCGCCCGGTAGAAAAACTGGTTGAAGGTTTTGAAAGAAAACGGGTTCTTCGCGAACTCATCCACATCGAGATTATAGTGGGTGATGAAGGGCAAAATCTTCTGCGCGCTAAAACGCCAGTTCATCCGCCAGCCATAGTAACGGGAAACCAAGGCTCGTTTGACGAACCAGTTCAAAGCCACCTGCCCCAAACTGGTCTCGTAGGTCCAGCGCAGCCAGCTCTCCCCATAGATCTGCTCGGTCTCGATGGATTTCTTCGCGCGATTAAAATAGTGAATAGGCTCGGTGGACATGGACCTTGTTCATTACAGGAGCCGATTTACTTGTCACGCCCTAGCTCAAGCATAACGACAGGGGCGCATCCTAATAATTCTTAAGGTAGGGCCGGCCCTTGTGGCCGTACCGAGGAGAGTGCGATCCGGCACGTCGGCAAGCGACGGCCCTACAGTCGTGAAACCCAAGGGAATAAAAACCGGGATGCGCTCTAACGACAGGCTCGTGATCATGCCCACGCTGCTCTTATGTAAGCCGAAAGATCGAGTCGCCCAGCGCTCCCGCTACCCTTAACTTTAACTCTCCACCCAACCCACTCCTCTTTCCCATGGACAACTTCACCTTTCAAAATCCCACGCGTCTTCACTTCGGCAAGGGCCAGATTAGCCAACTCAGCACGGAATTTCCCGCCAATGCGCGCATTCTTCTGCTGGCCGGCGGCGGTAGCATCAAACAAAACGGCGTGCTCGCCCAGGTGAAAGCAGCCCTGGGCAACCGCACCGTTCACGAATTCTGGGGCGTCGAAGCCAATCCTGATTTCGACACGCTGATGAATGCCGTTGATCTGGTACGCCGCGAGAAGCTCGACTGGATTCTTCCCGTGGGCGGAGGCTCGGTGCTCGACGGCGCGAAATTCGTCGCCGCCGCTATTAATTATCCGCGCGATCCCTGGCAAATTCTGGTCACCAACGGCACCGATGTCACCAGCGCCCTCCCGATCGGTACCGTGCTCACCCTGCCCGCCACCGGCTCCGAAGCCAACGGCGCCTCCGTGATCTCGCGCCGCTCCATCAAAGAAAAACTGCACTTCATCAGCTCGCATGTTTATCCGCGCTTTTCCGTCATCGATCCCGAAACAACTTTCTCCCTGCCCCCGCGCCAGATCGCGAACGGCATCGGCGACACCTTCTGTCACGTCATGGAGCAATACCTCACCTACCCGGCCGACGCTGCGGTGCAGGATCGTTTTGCCGAGGGCATTCTCCGCACGCTGATTGAAGTCGCACCGAAGACGCTGGCGAATCCGACCGACTACGCGGCACGCGCCAACCTCGTTTGGTCCGCCACGTGTGCGTTGATCGGCATCATCGGCGTCGGCGTGCCGCAGGATTGGGCCTCACATACCATCGGCCACGAACTCACCGCTCTCCATGGCATCGATCACGCCTGCACACTCGGGATCGTGATGCCAAATATCATGCAGCTGGAAAGATCCGCCCGCCACGCGAAACTCCTGCAGTATGCCGAGCGCGTCTGGGATTTGCGCGAAGGCAGTGAGGAATCACGGATCGATGCCGCCATCGCCAAGACCCGCGCTTTCTACGAATCGATTGGCATCAAGACGCGGCTGAAAGATTACAACGTTCCTACCAGCACTGCCGCCGAAGTCGCCCGCCGACTCACCGCCCGCGGACTGAACACGTTTGGCGATCGCAACAATCTCACGCCCGCCAAAGCCGAGCAGATCCTCCAAGCGGCAGCGTAAGGTGGAGCGCGGCCTCTGGACGCGCTTTCTTCTTTAGGAATCAAACCAACCCGTCCAGAGGCCGGGTTCCACCTGCTTGCAAGGTTCACCGTGCGGCGCGTTAAGGACCAGCCTTCACCAAAGATTACGGCCCCGCCAGTAACGAGCCCTGCCTCACCACCTCACCCAATCTGCCGGCGGAAAATCTCCGCCAGCCCGGTCTTGTCGAGCCGCTTCTCCGCGATGGCGATCATCGCATCGTAGAGTTCATTATTGGGAATCGCTGAGGTTGAAACTCCATTCAGTTCAAGAAACGCCAGCGCCGTGGTAATCGCCGTGCGTTTATTGCCATCAATGAACGGTTGATTTTGCGCGAGATGAAAGGCGTAAGCCGCCGCCAGATCGAACAAGTCACCCTGTCCGTAGAAAAATACATTCATTGGCTGCGCAAGGGCGGATTCCAAACCCGTTTCATTTCTCACTCCGTCAAGACCTCCGTGTTCCTCAAGAGATCGGCGGTGCAAAACATCCACCCTCCCCCGAGCGATAAAAAACGGCTCTTTCACTGAGCCAATTTGTGCAGGAGTTCTTTGCGCTCGGAGAAAATCTTATCGGCCACCTTCTTGAAGGCCGCCTCAGCCACTTGGCTCTGACTGGCTGTCGCAGGCTGAGTCACGGCCTTGGCCTTCGCCGGTTTCTTCGCGGCGTAGGGGGCGGCAGCTTCTCCGACCATGGCGGGTTTTTTGTTCACGCCGCCAAGTTGGTACTCAAGCGGCCCTCTGTCAACCGGGCGGATGGGGGGAACGTGGCGTGGAATCAAATCCGCTCGATAAGCTGGATAAAAAACAAGCGCGTCCGGAGGCCGCGCTCCACCATTTGGCCGCCGGTAACAACCACTGCCTCCGGTTCAAACCGAGTTCCGGTCGATCAGGCGGATGGGCAACATGACGTTTCGCTCGGCAATCACTTCCCCCATCGTGAGTCGGTCCATCATGCTGACGACCTTCTCCGCCATTTCGTGCAAGGGCTCTTCCATCGTGGTGAGCGGCGGATTCAGGAGTGCCGTCACGCGTTCGTTTTCACCGCCGATCAACGAAATTTCCTGCGGCACTTTCAGTCCCATGACGTACGAGAGAATATGGAGACATTCCAAGGCCTCGAAGCTCGATCCCGGGGCATAGATAGAATCCGCCCCGGAGCGCACGATCCGTGTCACCACCGAGACGTGGTTGCTTTCGGGGCCAAACAAGGACGTGCGTTGTTCATCGATCGGAAGATCGGCATCGGCCAACGCTTTCTTAAAACCGCGCAAACGCTCGGCAAACGGAAAGTAGTTGGGCCCGAGAAACGCCGGCTTACGTTTGCCGCGCTCGATAAAATGTTTGGCCGCCAAGTAGCCGGAGTTAAAGTGATCCGAGCACACAATATATTCCGTCGGATCGATCGGGAACTTGTCGATGTGCACCACCGGCATCCGCTTCTCCAGCTCTGTAACCAATTCGCGCAACGCCTTGTCTTGGGTTACCACCACGATGCCGTCGAAGAATTTGGTGGGGAGTTCCTCAAACGGATTCGATGGCAGCAGGACGCCGATATTGCGCTTGGAAAAAGCATAGGAAAGATGCGCCGTCAGCGTGGCGGAATAACCCCCGAAACGATCAGGATAAGTGGGCTCGGACAGGATGACCACCTCGCGATTGCGGACCGAGGCCTGCGGCTTTAAATTCAGTTCCGCAGCGGCGCGTAAAACACTTTCCCGCGTCTCCGGTTTCACGCGATCACGGTTATTCAGCACGCGACTGACGGTGCCGGGCGACACGTTGGCGAGGCGGGCGAGATCATAAATCGTAGCCTTCTTTCCCGCCAAAAGAGAAAACGCTGTCGGCTTGGTCCCGGCCTTGGCCGAGGGACTAACGGAAGGGACAGATTTCTTTTTAACGATGGATTTTTTCACGGGAACAAGAAGGGGGTACGCGTTGATAGCATTGAATATGTGGAGCGAAAGACGCGATGTAATATTTTTGGCCGGTGAATTTCTTTCCACATCAGCATGGTCATTTCTTGGGCTCCCATAGCGTAACGCGGGAAATCCGATCATAGGGAGGATAAAACATGAACGCCCCGGTCACCAATTTGATCCGGCCATCGTTAAACATATCCGCCGCCTTAACCACCACGAGATGCGTGGGCGCGTGGGCGAGAATCCGCGGAGTGAAATGCCCGTGACCATCATTTTCAAAGCACATCAGGGAAACGGCACTTCGGTCATTCCAGTCATTGAAACAGCTGGAGGCTACAATATCGAGATAACCATCCCCATTCAGATCCGTGACCACCGGGCTGTAACAACCGGAGAAGTCACCAATGCGGTGATAGGTGAATTTTCCCTGCCCGAGATTCTCCAACCATTGGACACCGTGCCAGGGCCGGGGGCCGGGTGTGGTGTAGTCGAAGCCATCGCCATTGGTATAAATGATATCAGGACGGCCATCCTGATTCACATCTCCGATGGTGAGCCCGCTGCTCCCATAATCTTTGTTCGTCGAGCCATAGAGGACGCGATCACGAAAGTTCCCCTGGCCGTCGCCCATGAAGGCGTGCACTTCCTCCGAGTCCTGGGAAATAAGCGCAACGATATCCAAATTCCCCTTACCGGTGAGATCGACTGCCGGAGCGTGAATCGTGCCCGGCAAATCCAGCAGCTGGTTACTCTTGAACTGCCAGTTGCCCTGATTTTCCAGCCAGCGGATTTCGCCCTCGATATAACCAAATTGACCGACCACCAAATCAAGGCGGCCGTCCTTATTGAGATCAGCGGCGGTGACGCACGACACACGAGCGACATTTTCCAAAACCACGCGGTTGGAAAAATGATTCGTCCCATCGTTCACCAAAATCACCACCGCACCGGTCTTCACGTTACTCGGGGGAATGACGCCCATCGACGCCACCAGTACATCCCAGTGCCCGTCCCCATTCAGATCGGCCACCTCGACGTGAGCCGGTCCCGCCACCGTTTCCCCAATAAACTGTTCTTCAAAGACGCCTACATGTGTCTGCCGAATCCAACAGACGCGATTGAGTCGGCCATCGCACACGAGAATATCTTTCAATCCATCCTGATCCAGATCGACGATCAGCAAATCGGTAATCCAAGGAGTGCCTTCGGGCGGATTGCCAATCGGGCGGTGGGTCAAAAAATCCACGCCCAGAGGTGGGCGGGAGCCGCTCACTTTCTCCCACGCCTGGCCCAAAACCTGACCTGATGCAGGCGATGCTTTGGTGGTGTATTTGACGACAGCAATCACGGCCCATGCGGCCACGAGTGCGGCGATGCTGATTTTCAAGGCGCGATGGTTCATCGGAAAGTCTCTGCGGTGATACGACCAGCAAGTCGGTCATTGAGCGCATGTCGAAGTTCCGCATCCCCATTCGCGATCAGTGGCAGCGCCTTCTCCCAAAATCGACGCGCCTGAGCCTCGTTGCCATCCTGATACGACACGTCACCCAGACTGAGCAAAATGGTGGGGTTCCCTGGTTGTAAGGCCGCAAGTTTTTCCAACGCGTCGGCGGCGTGACGAAATTGCTTCAGCTGCACGCAGGCGTTCGACTTGCCCGCATACGCAGTGGGCTCAATTGGAACCAAACGGATAGCCTTGTCGTAGAAATCGACGGCCGCCTCAAAATGGCCTTTTTCGCTCTCACTGTTTCCGGCTTGGACATAGGCGGAGTCGAGCATGGCCCGCAGATTTTCCTCGGCGGGGGTCTGGGCGGTCACGTAATTGATCGCCTGCTCGAGTGGCTTGATGGCGGCCATCGGGTCGGATCGCCCCAAATAATATTCCCCCAGCAGCGCACGGGAGGGCACATCGTTGGCATAAGCCGTGGCAACGCGTTGCAGGCACGTGGCGGCCGCCTCGCGTTCTCCCGCGGTCCAAAGAATCTTCGCCAGACTCATGTTCTGCGTTTGCAGATAGGGTTCTTTCTCCAAAATTTTCTCCAGCAACGTTCTGATTAATTTATCATCGCCCAACTTAACGGCCACCTCCGCATAGGCCTTGGCGAGAGGCATCGAGTCCGGCATTTTCGCGCAGGCATCAGCCATCAGACCGGCTGCCTCGGACAACTTGCCGAGGGCCAATAAAGATTTCACCAAGTACGGATAGATCTTCTCCGGATCACCGCCTCGGCGCAGGGCCTCATAATAATCCCGAATGGCGGTGATGTCATCGAGCGCGTGCGCATGGGAGAAACCGGCAAACATTTTCGTGATCGGTCCGTCAGGATCGAGCACGGCCAACCGGTTCAACAACGGCAAGGCCTCGCCCATCTTCCCGGTCTTGAAGTATTCCTCGAACGTGATGGAGAGATGCTGCACCTCATAACAGTCAGTCAGCAGCGCACTCAACCACGGATCAGCCAGCGGCGGCTCGGGTTTTTGCATACTCAATTGGGCAAGGGCAATGGCGCGATCATTCTCGCCTCGCCGGCCCAAGAGCTGGGCCAACAAGGCCGTACCCGCCGTCACCCCCGGATGACCTGCCACCAAATCCTCCAAGCGCGCCACCGCCGAATCTTCCTGGCCGCGCTGCAAGTCGATTCGTGCCAGGCCAAGCAAGGCTTGGGGTTGACCGGCATCAATGGCCAGCACCGCCGTGTACTCCTTTTCGGCGTCATCCTCCCTTCCGGTTTTGAAAAATGTTTCCGCCAAAGCAATACGGGCGGGCAGATAGCGCGGTTCGGTTTGCACCACGGCTTGGAGTTCCCTTTGCGCCGCAGTCAAGTCGCTTTCATTCTGGGTAATATCCGCCAGATAATAGTGATCTTGCGCCGTCAACCCACCGGCGCTGGCACCGATCCAGTCGAAACACTGCCGCGCCTCCCGATACAATCGGTTCGCCTGATAAAGGCACGCCAGCTTCCGGACTCGGGCCGGATCGTTGCCGTGAGTGCGAACATCCGCATAAAGCTCGTCTGCTTTCCGGTAGAATATCGCCGGAAGTTTTTCCGAATGCGCCACGATCGGCAACGGAGACCGCTCGCGGGTTGGATGCCTGACCAGCCAGACCACGATGGCCAAGACCACGCCGCATCCGATCACTCCAGAAATTTTTCGCCACCGATTTATCATCGTTCAGTAGTTCTGCGGAAACCCGGCCGTATCGCAAGATCCGGTCGAAAAACAAAATCACTTTCTGCGGCAACTGCGGCCCGTAATGCAAAGCCCCATACGCGCTCACCTAGAGTGCCGGCTCCACTTCCCTTGTCATTGCGAGGAGCGTAGCGACGAAGCAATCCAGCCGTTTCGACATAGCTCAAGGTCCCAAGCAAAGTCGAGGGACTGGATTGCCACGGTCAGCAAGCTTCCCTCGCAATGACAAATATAAGAATGCGATGTTAAGTGAGCGGCCCGTAATGCAAAGCCCCCTCGGTGGAAACCGAGAGGGCTCTGATTGATTTAAGCAGCTCACCCGCACTGCGTGATCATTCCCTAGAATGACAAAGTAGTCGTTAGGTAGTACGTCCTCGGCGGCACGATACGGTAGGCGGCATGTCGCCCGTTGGAATCCGCCGTGATCGGTCGATAGCCTCCTTTCTCCTGGAGATCCCTGATATTAAGTTGGAAGCTCAGGTTATATTTGTCGTGGCAAATCTTCATCTTGTAACCCGTCCATGCATCCACCGCGATGTAACCGTTATTTTTATAAGGATTGGCCAGATCCAAACCGGTCACCAACGTACCGGCGGCATTCAAGATGACCGGATTACCGATAACCTGTCCCTCGATGTAGCGGGCACCGCCGCCGATGCTAAAGCCCTTCAATGGGCCATCGCTGAATTCATAATTGGTAATCCCGCTGAAATGCCATTTGGCGAGCTGCGTTGAAGGCTGCCCATCAGCCGACTTGTAGCCAATATAGACTTGTTCATTGGGTTTAGCATTCGCCTGCTGCCAATACTGTTGTCCGGTGCGCTGGGTGCCCCAGCCATCGGCAGTGCCGACCGTCCACAACGCGGGAATACTTTGCCAGTAGGCGAGACGGTTCTCGATAAAGGCAGTCAGCCCCGGTGCGATATTCGTTTGCTTGGCATCCTGTTTGGTCACGCTGGCCTGCACGCGCCAGTTTTTCGAAACATTGTAGGTAAGTTCAAGCTCGATGCCCTTCGAGACAGTGTCGGACGTATAGGCATTGTTCAAGCGCGGGTCGCCCACCGCATTCCCCCATGACGCAGGTTCCCATGATGGTCCCCCGTTGACCTTGGGGGATATCAGCTTCGTATAAGGGATACCAGCCTTGGCCGCCAACTCTGGCATAACGGCGACATCCATGTAGGGAATTTCCCACGCGGCCAGAGGGAAGGTGAGATTATCAGCCGAGGCGTTGGCCGCCTTCGAATCGAACCAGTTGATCTTCATGTTGAGTTTGTCGTCCAGTACACTGACTGAGAAGCCAAAATCCTTCGTGGTGCCGGAAGGCGGAGGCGTTACATTCCCCATCAGATCCATCGCCGTTCTGGGCGTGAAGTTTTCGGAATGATTGTAGTGCAGGCTGAGCCATTTCAGAGGATGGACGACGACACCGTAGGTCTTGGTCGCCTTCCCGAATGTGGGGTTATAATCTTTATCACCGGTCACAGGGTACTTTGAAGTAGTGGCATTAAGAAACTGCTTATTGTCGTTGTCTTTTCGTATGCCAAACATGCCGACAATCTTATTGTCCCACCAGTAGCTTTGAATCACGAAGGCCGTGGTCGTCAGTTTTTCCAGACTGCTCGTGTCACTTTTTAATTTGTCGAAGCTGTCCAGCGTCCCGCCGGCATAAGGCACCCCGGTCTGACTCCCGGGATATCCGGGAACCGTGGTGGCTTTGACCGTATCCGAGCCGCCCAGATAATAGCGGTAGGAGACAGACTCGGCGGCCGTGGCCGAGGTGTTATTGTATTGGATGACATGGGGCTCCGTTTTGCGGCTCTCCGCGAAACCGGTGAGCTGATACCGGCCAAACCATTTGTTATACTTGGTCAAATCCAGATCGTAGGTGAGGGTGCCGCGCAACACTTGGTTTGATTCTTGATCGATGCGTTTATTGTCGAGGCCGCGGAACTGCATGTACGTCTCCATGAAGTGCGGATTGGCGGTAGTCGTGCCGGGAATATTTTTATTAACGTCGATGTTGTAAGACGCGTATTCGGACCGGAAGAGATCCAGAAAACTATTGTCCACGGTTTCTTTCACATACGACACGTTGGCAAATAATCCTTTCACGATTTCCTGATCGACGGAGATATTGAAAGCTTTCAGGCCAAGATTCTGCAGGCTCGGGTTCAAATTCGCTTTATGCAGATTAATCAGACTGTCATCAGCCATGCGCGGAGACGTGAAAAGGCCAGGTCCAGCCGGAAAGGGAGTATAGAAGGAGTAGCCCACCAGTCCGTTGAAATTGTACGCATTTCCTCTCGTGCCATTCTTATCAAAAAGAATGGTCGGCTCTACGTTGCCGGAACTTGCGGTCAGCAGGGAACTCACCGGGGCTGCTGAAGAGCTGTCGAAGATCGGTTTACCATAAGCGGCCCAACTCGACACATTGTCCTCAGGCGTCAGGGAATTGGGGTTATGGGCATCGACCTTCACATGCTCATAGCTCGCCCGAATGGTCGTCTTGGACCACGGTCGGTACGTCATCGCCAGATAGTAGCGGGTGTCTTTGTTCCAAGCGGGCTTTTGTTGAAACCCTTTGTCGGCCCACACGGCAGCCAACCGAATGGCGAAGACGTCTTTGAGGACCGTCACATTGCTGTTAAGGGTCGCACGTTTGTCGCCGAAACTGCCAAAACGATAGCTGATCTCATTGCTGTTTTTGTTGATCCAGGCGAGCTGGGGCGAGTAGTTGATAATGCCGGCCGGCGAACCGATGCCGGCGAGAATAGAATTGGGACCGCGCACAATCGTGACTTCGTCGAGATTGTAGGTATCGAAGCCCGCCCACGTGCCGATGGAATAAAAATAGTCGCGAGTGATGTCCGGTGCCGCCAGGCCGCGAATACGGTTGGCCGAGTTTGAATTATTACCCACATTGTCAGTCGGCTTGCCGAATTCAGAGTGTGATTCAGTATAATCGCGGGTCCCCTCCGTGCCTGCCGTATAGCTCAAGATGTCATTCACGTTGACGGCCCCGATGTCATTCATGAAGGCCTTCGTGACAATCGTCATCGATTGCGACACATCCTTCAGGTTGGTATTGATGCGACTGCCGGCCAGCGTGGAGGTGGCGAGATAGCCATTATCTTGGGCGGCATCGACGACGAAAGGAGACAGCACGAGGGTGTCTTCTTTTTCGGCAGACGCGGTGGGTTTGGTGGTGTCAGGGGCAGGAGGTGTGACCGTTTGGGCCAGACCCGAATGGAGCAGCAGCGAAAACGCCGCCGCCACGAGAGCGAGATAACGTGTTTTCGAGGTGGGGTAGGTAGCTTGCATGTTGAGCGGTTTGATAATGTTCACTGAATTGAATTTTAAGTGGGGGGCGAAACGGCGAAAAATAAATAAAACGAGAGGACGAGAGGTTGGGTAACGCGAAAAACGCCATTCTATCACCTTTATGTCAACAGTATTTTATTAAGTAAAACAGTTTTACTGATAGCATTTCAATTCCTGCCCCCACCCTCGCCTTACGGGGCAGTCAAATTAAGGCTACGCACCAGCGGCGACACCCGATGATCGGTTATGCGGCCCGAAGGCCAACGGACATGAAGGCGGCAAGGCGGATTTCCTTCCGGCCAACCGAAGAAACAAGCGGACGTTGACTGGCTGTAATAGCCGGAACCCGCCGTAATTTCCCCCATTTGCTTCGCCCCATCAGTCAGCTCCAAAGTGATCCTGGCCCCCACCGCCGTTGGATTGCCCAGCGGCCCATGCAACCCCACCCGCAACACATGCGGCGAGGCCACCGGGGTATTCTGATAGGCGAGCGTCGTGGAATTATTCCGCGTGATCAAAAAATCCGGCCAGCCATCGTCATTAAAATCCAGCACCGCCAACGCCTGCGCATCATCCGGAACAATCAAGCCGCTCTCCATCGGCGGCACCGCAGTGAAATGACCGTGCCCATCACCTCGCAGCAACTGACTAAACCCGCCTGCAAAGCGACCGGTGGAGGGAATGGGAGCGGATGAATTCTGTACGGCATAAATATCGGCATGACCATCACCATCGAAATCTCCCGCGACCACGCCTTGGATCGGGGCGATCTGCGCGATGCGGGGCAACGGCTCAAAACGGTAAGTCGCACCGGCGGTGGCACCCTCGGTGCCTTCAGGCTGGCTCAGGAGTACACCGCTGCGAAACTCCGTGGCGGCGTAACGTTGGGCGTCCGCGAGCGTATCCTCCCCGAGAATCTCGCCCAATGTGGCGCGCGCATAGAGATCGTTGCGCGGGTAGCGCTTCAGAATGAAAGGGATCGCAGCACCGAGATCCTTGCGTGTCCGCCAAGGATACAGCCGATCGCCTTCATAGTAGGCTTCGATCAACTGCTCTGTCCCGCCTCCCTTGAAGTCGCCGGAGAAGAGCAATGCCGGATGGGCGGGATCGGCCTGATACGGTGTGTTCAGTCCGAGATTTCCCACCACGTAGTCGAGTCGGCCATCGCCATTAAAATCCGCAGCGGCAATCGAGTTCCACCAACCCGTACCGGCGGTAGCGAAGCCGGATTTCTCTGTCCAGTCTTCGAATTTTTTGCCCGCGCTATTATGGAAATACTTCACCTGGCCCCATTCGAGCGTGAGCAACAAGTCAGGCCACCCATCCGCGTCGACATCACTCCACAGCGCGGAGGTCACCATGCCCACTGCGCGCAAACCCGGAGCGATCATCTCCGTTACGTCCTCGAAGCGGCCCCCACGATTCACGAACAGTGCACTGCGCGGCGACCGTGGATAGTGCCCGGGGTGCACCCGCCCACCGAGAAACAGACTGAGTTGTCCATAGTGATCAAAATCCGCAGCAGCCACAGCGCCCACACTCACCGGAAAAGCTGGCACTGCTCCGGCCCACGTCGACCGAAACACCCCGTGCCCATCGTTAAGATAAAGTTTTGGTTGATACTCGGCGGAGTCTGCGGGCAAAGCCACGCCGCCTTTGGTTACGAGAAGATCATTCGCCCCATCGCCATCGGCATCGAACAACAGCACCGGTCCGTCGTCGAGCGAGCCACCGCCTAATTCTGCAGGTAAATTCCCTGGCACAAACCCACCTGACGACTGGGCGAGAAGCAGCCGCGTGGGATCAGTGGGCGTTCCGCCCACGATCACGTCATCCCGTCCATCGCCATTCACATCGCCAATCGCCAGAGCCGGCCCGCGACGGTTCAGCCGCATCGGCTGCAATGAATTCGAACTGATCTCGTCGATCTTCGTTTCGCGGGATGACCACAAAAGATTCGTGAGGCCGCTCACCTCGGTGAATTGGCTCGTTTTGTAGGGCTGCCGCTCGTCGGCATGCCGCGGCACGGCGACAAGCGCCGGCCCTACCGAAACACCCTCCGGTTCAGTAATCGTGTACTTTCGATCAGCCGCCAGCTCGGCGAAACTTTGCTTTTGTCCGCTCGGCCATTCCACCGTCATCCGTTTGATCACACTGTCTTCGCCCAAACCAAAATGCAAAATTGGCTCGCTGCTGGACATGTAGCCTCGCGCGAGCACCAGTTGACGAACCTGGCTACCCGAGGCCGTTTCAACGCGCACCGTCGCGCCGACTCCGAAGCGATTCGACTGCTTACCGTGCAGGGCAACAATCACCCGGCGCCCGGTGTCCGAGTCGTTGCGCAATACCGTCACACCTTTTTTGTAGTTGGCAAAAACGAGATCGAGATCGCCATCGCCATCCAGATCCCCCAACGCCGCGCCGAAGCTCACGCCCTTTTGATTGAGCCCCCAGGCGGCGCCGACCTCTTCGAAACGCAGATCGCCCAGATTGCGGAAGGCCAGATTCGGTTCGGCCAGTACCGGACTGGCCCGTTCCATCCGCACTTTTTCCAGATTCGTTTCAACGGTTCTCATCCGCTCTCGCAGATCGGCATTATGTGCTTCCCGGTACATGCCATTGGTCACCTGCAGATCCAATCGCCCATCGTTATCCAAATCCTCGAAACGCACTGACCAGGTCCAATCAGTCGCCGCCAGACCGGCAAGATACGCCGCTTCCCGGCAGCGCCCGGTCCCGGTGGCGAGGTAAAGCACGTTGCGCATGGTGAAGGGTGCGGCCAAAGAATTATCCGGCTGATCCACGATCAGCGCGCGTGAATTTGCCACCGTACGCTGATCCTTCTGATGCGTGGTCGGCGCCATTTCGGAAACAAACAAGTCGATGAGGCCATCATTGTTCACATCACCCAAATCCGAGCCCATCGAGGAGAACGGCATGGTCGGCACCACCTGATCGACGACATCGGTGAAAGTGCCGTCGCGATTATTGTGATACAATTTGTCCGCCGGCGTGAAATCATTTGCCACGTAGAGATCGGGCCAGCCATCCCCGTCGTAGTCCCACCATGTGGCAGAATGCCCCTGCGCCCTGCCACCAATTCCGGCGTGACTCGTTACGTCCGTGAAGGTGCCGTCGCCGTTGTTATGAAACAGATAATTCCTCTGCTCATGCCGGTGCTCGGTCGCCTGAGGATAATTGGTCTGAATAAAAACATCAAGCGCACCGTCCCGATCATAGTCACAAAACGCCGCCATCACCGAGGCGTCATTCACCGCCAACCCTCGGGCGGCCGCCTCTTCCCGGAAAGTGCCGTCGCCTTGGTTAACATAGAGCAGATTCGGAGCATTGAAGCGGCAAACGTAGAGATCGAGCCGGCCATCATTGTTCACATCCACGAAAGTCGCGCCTTGTTTCCAGATCCGGGCCGCCTCGCCTTGGTCCCCGACGCCGGCCTGCGCGGTGACATCGGCGAATTTCCAATCGCCCAAATTCCGAAACAGCCGGCAACTCTCGGTCTTGCTCACGACAAATATATCCGGCCGGCCATCCCCATCAAAATCTCCGATCGCCACTCCGGTCCCAATGGAGCCGCTCTCAAATTCGGCGAAATGCTCCGACCACATGGAAGCATCGTCGTAGTTATTTTCCGTCACCACTCCGGTCCGTTCGGGCGGCAGTTCGGAGAACATCGTCGCACCTCGCGGGCCGGAATGCTTGGCGAGCGGTTGATCGGAAATAAAAACGGACAAATCTGCCGCAGTGGTCATCACGACGCCAAATAGCAGCAAACTTGTTGCCAAGGCAAAGCGGTAGTGCCGCTTGAGGTGGAGCGCATTGCCCTCAATGCACGGGTTTGAAGACCGCGACATCCAAGCGCGTTGGGGGCAACGCGCTCCGCCTTTCAACACATAACTTTCGTGAGTGAAAAAATTACTCAGCGGCATGGCTAGGGAGCGGACAAAGTCAGCGTGCTCACTTGCTCCGGCACGTCGTGCTCCGTGCTGGTTCCCGACGGCCAGCACACATGGATTTTCCGGGGCGTATTTCCATTTGGCCAGCCAAAGAAACAAGCGGACGTCGACTGGCTGTAATATCCCGAGCCGGCATAAACTTCACTCGTCTGTGACGTGCCGTCCCTCAGCGCAAAAGTAATCCGCGCGCCCACGGCAGTCGGATTCCCCGCCGGCCCGCGCAGGAGCACCCGCAACGAATGCCGGTCGGATCCTCCGCTATTGTGAAACGCCATGGTCGTGCTGTTGTTGCGCGAGAGCACAAAGTCCGGCCAGCCATCCTCGTCGAGATCCAGCACGACCAGCGCCTTGGCATCACCCGGCACGATCAATCCGCTCTCTGCCGGCGACGCGGCGGTGAAGTGACCGTGACCATCGCCCAGCAGCAGCTGGCTCAGTCCCCCATCAAAGCGCCCGACCGAAGGCACGGGCGCATAGGAATTCTGCACGGCATAAATATCGGCATGCCCATCGCCGTCGAAATCTCCCGCGACCAAGCCTTGGATCGGGGCAATCTGCGCAATGCGCGGCAGCGGCTCGAAACGAAATTTATTCCCGGGCTGGCTGAGGAACACGCCGCTGCGAAATTCCGTGGCCACAAAACGCTGGGCGACCGCAATTTTATCCTCACCGACAATCTCGCCCAGAGTGGCGCGCGCATAGAGATCATTGCGGGGAAAGCGTTTCAAAATCGAGGGGATGGCCGCGCCGAGTTCCTTGCGCGTGCGCCAAGGGTAGAGCCGGTCGCCTTCATAGTACGCTTCGATCAATTGCTCGCTATCATCGCCCTTGAAGTCACCGGAGAAAAGCAACGCGGGATGCGCGGGATCAGCATGGTACGGGGTATTCAGCCCAAGGTTGCCCACCACGTAGTCAGGCCGGCCATCGCCATTAAAATCCGCGGCGGCGATCGAGTTCCACCAGCCCGTGCCCGCCGTCCCAAAGCCGGCTTGCTCCGTCCAGTCCGCGAAACTTTTGCCGTGATCATTGTGAAAATACTTCACCTGGCCCCATTCGAGCGTGAGCAACAGATCGGGCCAGCCATCGTCATCGACATCACTCCACAGCGCGGAAGTCACCATACCCACAGCGCCCAAACCCGGCGCAAGCGCATCCGTCACCTCTTCGAACCGGCCGCCCCGATTCGCGAGCAGCGCACTGCGCGGCGACCGGGGATATTGCCCGGGTTGAACCCGGCCGCCGAGGAAAAGATCGAGCCGTCCATTCCGATCAAAATCCGCGGCGGCCACTGCACCCACGCTCATGGACAGCGCCGGCAGCACCCCGGCGGAAGCGAGATGAAATTCGCCATGCCCATCTTTGAGAAAAAGTTTCGGCTGATAATCAACTGATCCTGCCGGCAACGCCACTCCACCCTTCGTGACCAACAGATCATTCGACCCATCACCATCAGCATCGAACAGCAGCACCGGTCCGTCGTTGAGCGATCCGTCCGTTCGCATGCTCGCCGTATCGGCCTCGACATAGGCGCCCTTCCCCTGCCCCACCAACAATCGCAGCGGATCAGCCGGGGTCCCGCCAATGACGACAGCGTGCCGGCCATCACCTTTAACATCGCCCACCGCCAGACTGGGCCCACGTCGGTTCTGTCGCATGGGCAACAAGGGATCCTGACCGATCTCGTCGATCCGAGTTTCACGAGATGACCACGCCAGATTCGCGGTGCCGCTGACCTCGGTGAACTGGCTGGTTTTGTAGGGCTGCCGCTCGTCGGCAAGCCGCGGCTCGGCGACAAGCGCCGGCCCTACCAACCCAACCGCTGACTCCGTGATCGTATACTTCCGATCAACCGCCAGATCGGTGAAACTTTGGCTCTGCCCACTCGGCCACTCCACCGTCACCTGTTTGAGTCGTGTATCTTCCCCGAGACCAAAATGAAGAATCGGCTCCGAGCTGGACAGCACGCCACGCGCCAGCACCAGTTGGCGGATCTGCCGGCCCGATGCCGTTTCGATCCGCACTGTCGCGCCCACGCCAAACCGGTTCGACCGTGTCCCCCGCAGAGCGAAAATCACGCGGTGCCCCGTGTCCGAATCGTTGCGCAGCACTGTCACGCCTTTTTGGTAGTTGGCGTACACGAGATCCAAATCGCCATCGCCATCGAGATCCCCGAAGGCAGATCCGTAGCTCACTCCTTTTTCATTCAACCCCCAGGCCGCACCGATTTCTTGGAATTGCAGGTCGCCCAGATTGCGAAACGCCAGATTGGATTCCGCCAACATCGGACTCGCTTTTTCGATCCGGACTTTTTCCGCCAGATTTTCCGCCAAGGTCATGCGTGCCATGAGATCGGTGTTATGCGATTCGCGGTGCATGCCGTTCGTGACATGCAAATCGAGCCGGCCATCGTTATCCAAGTCTTCAAAGCGCGGCGACCACGTCCAGTCCGTCGCCCCCAAGCCACTGAGGAAGGCGGCTTCCCGACAGCGCTTCGTGCCCGTGCCGAGATAGAGCGCATTGTGCAAATACTGCGGGGCCATCAGAACCTCCTTCTCCGACGGATCAAAGGACACCGCCCGCGTCGCCGCCATGGTGCGCTGATCTTTTTCGTGCGTGGTGGCAGCCATATCGGCGACAAAGAAATCCATCAGTCCGTCATTATTCACGTCACCCAAATCACTCCCCATCGAGGAAAACGAGGTGTGCGGCACCGCCTGATCGATGACATCGCTGAACGTGCCATCGCGATTATTGTGATAAAGTTTGTCCGCCGGCGCGAAATCATTGGCCACATAGAGATCCGGCCAGCCGTCGTTATCGTAGTCCCACCAGGTCGCGGAGTGTCCCTGGCTTTCCCCGCGAATTCCCGCCGGATCCGTCACGTTGGTAAAGGTGCCATCACCGTTATTGTGCAGCAGATAATCCCGCTGTCCTTGTGAATGGCCGATGCCATCGAGCAAATTTGTCTGGATAAACACATCGAGCCAGCCGTCGCGATCATAGTCGCAAAACGCCGCCATCACCGAAGAATCCTTGATCGCCAATCCTCGGGCGGCCGCCTCTTCCTTGAACGTGCCGTCGCCTTGATTGATATAGAGCAAATTCGGCGAGGCAAAGCGGCAGAGATAAATATCCAGCCGTCCGTCATTGTTCACATCCACAAACGTCACCCCCTGTTTCCAGATGCCAGCCGCATCGCCGTTATCACCCACGCCGGCCTTCTCGGTCACATCTTCGAATTTCCAGTTGCCCAGATTACGAAACAACCGGCAACTCTCGGTTTTGCTCACCACAAAAATATCCGGCCGGCCATCCCCGTCGTAATCCCCGATCACGACGCCCGTGCCCACTGCGCCCAGTTCCAACTCGTGATAACGTTCCCGCCACATCTTGGGATCATTGTAGCGGTTCTCCGTCACGATACCGGTCTGTTCCGGCGCAAGCGGGACAAACATAGTGGCGCCGCGCGGACCGGAGCGTGCGGCGAACGGCACATCGAGGATACTGCCGGAAGAATCGTCCGCCCGAGTCGGCACCGTCGTCGCGAGGATCCCCGCCGACAGACTGGCCCACAACAACGACCAGAAAATTTTCCCAGTGGTGGACCGGACTGAAAATTCGGACAAAGGCATCGTGGACGTCACTTGGACAAATCTTCGGCAACGGAGTCAAGGATGTGATCGCACGGCACGCTTGTAGAATGACTTTGCTTGCTCCGCGGCCACTCCTGCGTTTGCGTGCGTTTTAAGAACCCCTGCTGCGATCGTCATGCGTCTTTTCTCCCCACTCTCCGCTCTGCGCTGGCTCATTATTCCGCTCGGCGCGTGCGGTTTTCTTTGCTGGAGCAATTTTGTGCGGATTCAACGCGTCGACTATGTGACACATACCGACTACGAAAATGCCGTGGTCGATGCCGCGTCTCCGACCGGTTACGCCGCAGGCAAACGCTGGTTGATTGTTCCCGAGCACAACAACCGCAGCTACCAGTGGATCACCGAGACCCAACAGATGTTGGCGCAACACGAATGGCGCGTGCGACAGGTCGACTATGACAATGCTCCCCATGGTCGGGAGGTCCACGCCGCGTCACCGTATCGTTGGTGGCTCGGCCTTCTCGCTTGGTGCGATCACAGTTTTTCCGACCGGCCACTCGGCCTCTCGGTAGAACGGGCCGCCCTATTCGCCGATCCCCTCCTGCATTTTCTCCTCCTCGTGGGGACGACCCTTTTCGTCGCCCGCTTCTTCGGAAGTTTTCCCGCGGCATTGTTGGCTGTCGGACTCGTGACCCTTTATCCGTTCGCAAGCGGATTTCTGCCCGGCGCACCGGATGCGCATGGACTCGCCTGGGCCTGCAGTCTGTGGAGCATGCTTCCTCTGTTGGCCGCAGCCAAACGCGTCGAGCCACTGACCGCAGCAAACAAGAACGCCCCAACGACCCATTCGGATGGAGGCACTGCCCGACAGACGCACGCCTTCTTCTTGCTCGCCGGCATCGCCGGCGGGCTGGGTTTGTGGATCGACGCCGCCACTCAGATTCCCGTCCTCGCAGGCATCGCCCTCGGCGGCATCTTCTCCTCGTGGATCACGTCCGGCGGTAATCCAACCAAGCCCCTGGAGATCGCACCGTGGCGAACATGGGCCCTGGGCGGCGCGGCCACTTGTCTCGCCGCCTATTTCATGGAATATTTTCCCGCCCATCTGAATTTCGAACCGCAAGCCAATCATCCTCTGATCGGGTTGGCCTGGGCGGGAGTCGGCGAACTGCTCGCGCTGACCACAACATGGTTTTCTCAGAGGAAGATTACTTGGACCCGTCGCCCAGTGAGCTCGCTGATTTTCGCCACCATTGCCATCGCCGCTCTCCCCGTTGCGATTACTCTCAGCGAATCCTCGGCCTGGCTGACGGGAGATCAACTTGCTACCCGTTTAAGTTTTTTGCCCAACAGCGCGGTAGCAAAAAATTTCTTGGCGTGGGTAGCCCGCGACGGCCTGAACGGGCCAATCACCGCCACCTGTCTTCCCCTCCTGCTGCTCGGTCCGGTTCTTTGGCTGCTGCTGAATCGCCATGCTGAAACCGGCCGTCGCGCTCGGACCGCCTTGGCGCTCGGACCGGTGATCGTCGCTCTCGGCCTAGCCACATTCCGCCTCCGCTATTGGAACCTTTGCGACACCCTGTTGCTCGCGCTCTTGGTCACCGTAACGGCCACCCTTTCATCCCGGGCCCGCTGGGGCTGGATCGTCCTTGCCGGTTTGATTTTCCTACCCGGCTTGATCCAACTCTGGCCGGCTGCGGGCAGTCGCGAAACCATCGAGTTCACGCGACAGGAAGTGGAAGGACTCATTGAACGCTCCCTCGCCCATTGGATCACGGATCACGCCGATCCCGGTGGCGCCGTGATTTTGCTTCCGCCCGACCGGACCACGAGCTGGTGCTTTCACGGCGGACTGCGCGGTCTCGGCTCGGCCAATTGGGAAAATCGCGACGGACTGCAGGCCACCGTCCGAATCATCACCGCCAAAACCGCCACCGACGCTTTGGAATTAATCCAAGGCCGCGGTGTGACACATATCATCCTTCCCTCGTGGGATTCCGATTTGGATCAATTCGCGCGATGGACCTTTAGCAATCCCGAGGACGCCTTCATTTCAGCCATCCATCACTGGGCCTTACCCCCATGGTTGCAGCCCTTGCCTTATCAATTACCCGCCAACGTCGGATTCGACGGACAATCCGTGGTCATTCTAAAAGTGATTGATGAAACCAACCGGGGCGCAGCCCTGGCGCGACTGGCAGAATATTTTGTCGAGTCGCAACAAATCGAATGGGCAACATCCACGGGCCAATCGTTGCAACTCTACCCGACGGATCTCAGCGCACTGGCCGCACTCGCCCAAGTTGAAAAAGCCAACGGCGACGCGGTTGGCTTCACCAAATCTTTTGCCACCTTGCTCGCGAGCCTTGCCGCCGGTTCCGATCGTGCGCTGGCGTGGGATCGCCGCGTCAGCCTGGCGATCATACTGGCCCAGGGTGAGCGTCAGGATTTGTCCCGCGAACAAGTGCGACGTTGCCTGGAGAAAGTGAATCCAACGCGTCTCCGCTCTTTAACCACCGGCTCACTTTTCCGCCTGCAAGTTCTGGCCAAGACTTTCGGCCTGCCCATAGCTGATCCCGCCTTGCACGAGCTAGCGGGCAAACTCCTGCCTCCAGCATTGCGCGCCCGCCTCTAGCGCGAATAGAACATACGCCATACCGTGGAACGGCAAAATATACTTTTGTCGTTGCGAGGCGTGCAACGCCGAAGCAATCCAGCTCGATGGATCGCCACGCCCGACTACGTCGGTCTCGCGATGACAAGTCGGTGTGTTATTTAAATTGGCTAACGCGCACCCGCCCCAGAAATGAAGCCCCGTCCGAATATATTCGCCACCGGTCAAACTCAGGCGGTTTGCCGCTTGGCTCATCAAACCAAGATAATAAAACAATTTTACTAAACATAAGACCCTTGATATTTTATTCCGGGGTGGTATGCACAACTGATCCTGCGTTCGATCCTTCCCCCTCATGCCCTTGCCCACACTCTTTCCACCCTCTTTCCCTGCGTGGCTTCGGGCTGAATTTTCGACCGTACCCGGCGAACCACGCCGGGCCATTCCAGCCCTTCAGTTCTGATGACTACCGATACGGACAATCATCGCGCGACGCTGGCCACCGACAAAGTAAGTTTTGGAGAAAAACTGGCGTTTGGCGTGGGCACCTTACCGGTATTTTACGCCATCGCCGGAGTCGGCAGCTTTACCATCCCGGTCTATCAGATGACGCTAAAGCTCGATCCCGTGCTGGTCGGCGTGGCGCTTTCCCTTCCCCGTTTTCTCGATGCCATCATCGATCCGATCATGGGACGGATTTCCGACAACACCCATTCGCGCTGGGGTCGGCGTAAGCCCTACATCGTCTGCGGTGCGATTCTCCAGGCGCTATTTTTCGGAATCATCTGGATGGTGCCCACCACCTGGAGCAATCCGGCCATTGCGACCTATCTGGTCAGTAGCCTGATGCTGTTTTATGTCGGGTACACCATCTACTCGGTGCCGTACAACAGCGTCGGATATGAGATGACTCCCGACTACAATGAACGCACCAATGTCTGGGCCTTCTCCTCGTTTTTCAACAAGATCGGCGAATTAAGCTACAGTTGGATTTTCCCTCTTACCACGTTGGCGATCTTCGGCTCGGTCATGCACGGCGTTCAAATCATCGGCTGGATCGTCGCTCTCGTTATTCTTGGCGGCATGGGTATCCTCCCCGGTCTCTTCGTGAAGGAGCGCTATTTCAAAAAAGCAGTGAAGCAGGAGAAGGTTCAGATTTGGCCCGCCTTGAAAGCGGCAACCGCCAATCGCGCCTTCATGCTGCTGGTCGGACTCACCGCGTTGCAGATCGGGGCCGGAATGCTGGCCAGCAACATCGATTTCTATCTGATCGTCTACTACATGTTCGGCGGCGATGTGGCGCAGGGGGCAGTATGGAAAGGCCTTCTTTCCTCGAGCTATGCCGTCCTGGGCATCATCTGGATTTTCCCGATCACCTGGCTGGCCAACCGCCACGGGAAACACGTCACCCTCGCCCTCAGCTTCGCCCTCGTACTGGTCGGAGCTGCGGGGAAATGGTTTCTTTATACGCCGGGCCATCCCTGGAAAATCCTCTTCGATTGCCTGCTCTGCGGCCCCGTCTGGGTAGCCATCAACACGCTGTCGCGCTCGATGCTCGCTGATATTTGCGACGATGATGAACTGCGCCACGGCTTGCGACGCGAAGGTGTGTTCGGGGCCCTGTTCTCCTGGGTGGAAAAAACCGGCTACTCCTTCGCCTTCCTGGGCGCGATGATCACGCTGAAACTCACCGGCTTTAACGCCGCGAATCCCGGCGGCGCTCAGACCCCCGAAACCATTCTCTCGATGCGCCTGGTGTTGACGCTTTCAACCGCTGCCTGGGCCATTGCCGCACTTGTGATTCTCTATTTTTATCCGCTGAACCGCAAACGCGCGTATGAAATCCGCGATGCGCTCGAAGCCCGGCGCGGCAAAGTCTAATCGCCCACCATTCTTCCCCTCTTCCTGTGCTTAAAATTTCAATCAGTTTTATTTTTAATAAAACAAATTACTCATCGGTTACATGACCCCATTCATCGCCCTCGCTCATTCGTGGAATTTCCGGCGCCTCTCCGCGTCGGAGTGTGCCACTGACGCCTGGTCGGTGGTCAATCTGCCGCACAGTCCGTTTGTCGCTGATCTCGATGGCCGGCAGCATTGGTTCGGGGATTGCGAATACCAGCGTTCAATTACTTTACCGCCGAATGCGCTGCACGGCCGTTGTACTCTTTTCATCGGCGCGGCGATGCACTCCGCCATCGTCTTGATTGACGGTGCCGAGCTGGGCCGACACACGGGCGGCTTCCTGCCTTTCGAGATCGATCTCACCGCAGCGCTGCGTGATGGCCGCCCTCATTCGCTCACGCTGCAACTGGATAACCGCGACAACCCCGACGTGCCACCGGGAAAGCCGTACGCTGATTTGGATTTCTGCTGGTATGGCGGGCTCTACCGTCACGCCGAACTACGCTGTTACCCCGAGCTCCATATTACCGAGGCCAACGGTGCGGGGGAAATTGCCGGTGGCGGGGTATTCGTCCGCACGCTCACCGCTTCGGAAACCGCTGCCACGATCAGCGTCAAAACCCACGTGCGCAATTCCGGTGCGACGGAGAAAACTTTTTCCTGCGCCGTCGAACTACAGTGCGGAACCAACGTCGTGGCTCAAGGCAAGTCCGGCATGCTTAAGCTCGCCCCAGGCGCATCCGCTCATGTCGAAATGGAAATTCAGATCGCTCACCCCGCGCTCTGGCAAATCGACTCGCCCACGCTGCATCACGCGCACGTTTCGTTACGCTCCCCCGAGGGAGATGTCAGCGAAACCCACTCCGTGCGTTTCGGTATTCGGCGGATTGCGTTCTCCCGCTCGGGCGGATTCACGCTCAATGGGCAACGTCTCCGTCTCCGCGGCACCAATCGCCATCAGGAATATCCGCGCGTCGGCTACGCCGTGCCCGCCGCCGCCCAGCGCCGGGACGCACGCCGGATCAAAGAGGCAGGCTTCGACTACGTGCGTCTGGCTCACTATCCCCAGTCACCCGACTTCCTCGACGCCTGCGATGAACTCGGGATCGTGGTGATGAATTGCATTCCCGGCTGGCAGTTCATGGGCGGCGATACTTTTCGCGCTGCCTGCGTCCAGAACGCCCGCGAATTGATCCGTCGCGATCGCAACCATCCCTGCGTGGTGCTGTGGGAACTGTCGCTCAATGAAACCGAAATGGACGAGGCCTTCATGGCTCGAATGCATACCGCCGGTCACGAAGAATTTCCCGGCGATCAGATGTTCACCTGTGGCTGGCAGGATTTCTACGATGTTTATATTCACTCGCGGCAACATGGGGAAATCCACAGCTGGCAGCATGGCGACAAAGCCCTGGTCATCGCCGAATATGGCGACTGGGAATTCTACGCCTCCAATCATGGTTTTGACCAGAAGACGGGGGCCGGAATATTTTCCGAGTGGAGTCATGGGCGCCAACTCCGGGCCGCCGGCGAGCGCGGCCTGCGCCAGCAATCCACCAACCACATCGTCGCGCTGAACGATACCCTGAGCTCACCCGCCGTGCTCAATGGCCAGTGGTCGATGTTCGATTACGCCCGAGGCTACGATCCGAAGCGGGCCGCGTGCGGCATCATGGATATTTTCCGACTGCCAAAATTCTCCTATTATTTCTACCGCAGTCAGCGTCATCCTGCGGAAGGCAACGCGTACTGGAGTGGCGGCCCCATGGTGTTCATCGCATCCTACTGGACCGCCGCCTCGGACTTGCGCGTGCGGGTTTTCAGTAATTGCGAGCAGGTCGAACTCAAGCACAACGACAGGCTACTCGGCCGCCACCCACCGTCCCAAGCGTGGATGATGCAATATCTGCCGCATCCGCCATTCGTGTTCGAAGTACCCGCCTTTACCCCGGGAACACTGGAAGCCACGGCCTTTATTAACGGCAAAGTTTCGGCTACCCACCAAATCGCAACTCCTGGTGAGCCCGTGCGCCTCGTACTCATCATTGAAACCCTGACGATCACGGCGGCGTCGGGCGAACCCGATGTCCTGATCGCCCATGCCAAAGTCGTCGATGCCAACGGCACGTTGTGCGTGGGTGATTTCTGTGCGATCATGTTTTCGATCGAGGGCGGGGCAGAAATCATCGGGCCAACCAGCCTCGCGGCAGAAGCCGGCATCGCTTCGGTGGTGTTACGATTGCCGGCTGATTGCACCGTCCTCACGTTGCGCGCAATGCGTAATGAAGCCCACCAGAGCTTTGGCGCCAGCAGCACATGGCGTCATCCTTCGAAGAATCAATCGGTCCTTGCGGCATCGGCTTCACCGATTCCCCAAGGAGCTATTCGATGACTTCGGAATATGGGAGAACAGCCAAATCCGGTGTTCACTTAAAAGCGTCAAGCGCGGCGCTCGGGCGGCCATTTTTGCGGAACGCACCTTTGGTGTAGCCTTCCCAATTATCATGGCATTCCGGCTCCCAGTAAAACACGCCCAGCCCTTTGCCATTCGCGACCGACTTGGTTTTGGCCATGACGTCGGTTAAAAACGCCTTGGCTCTGGATTCGTCGTCCACCTCGATCCCAACCTCCGTGAGCATGACCTCTTTGCCGTAGCGGGCCACCATGTCGTTCATGTTGTCGAAACACTGCCGGACAAAATCCTTTCCATCCTTCAGCTCGGGGTAGAGCGACATGCCGATGACATCAAACTTGGCTCCATGGGCGGTCAGGCCATCAAACATCCAGCGGAACATTTTACTATCATAGCCATTGGAAATATGGACGATCACTTTGGCGTCCGGAAACACCGCCTTCACAGCGGCGTGGCCGCTGTTTATCAACGCGGCGAAGTTCGCCATGCTCTTCGACGCTCGACCCTCTGGCCACAACATGCCGTCGTTGGTTTCATTCCCCACCTGCACCCATTCCGGCGTGACCCCGGCATTCTTCAGCGCCGTGAGCACCGCCGTGGTGTGGCTCGCGACGTCAGTTACCAATTGGCTGATGTCGTGCTTTTTCCAAGCCGCCGGTTTGTTCTGTTTGCCCGGGTCGGCCCACCAAGCGCTGTAGTGAAAATCGATCATGATCCGGAAGCCCATATCTTTCGCGCGCACCGCCATCTTGACCACATCAGCCTGGCCGCACCACCCCTCGGCCGGATTCACCCACACGCGGAGCCGGATCGAGTTCATGCCACAGCCTTGGAGAACCTGCAGACAGTCTTGCCGAACATCCTTGGCGTTATAAAAATTCACTCCTCTGCTCTCCATCTGGGAGAGCCAGCCGACATCCGCGCCCTTGGCAAAATCCGCGGCGTGACCGGAGACGGCGAAAAAAACAGCCCCACTGGCGAGTACGATCTTGATCCACTGAGTGATCGCCGGAACGAATTTTGAAACGAAGTGCATAAGACAAGGGATGTTTCAGCGGGCCTACGGCTACCACTGAAGGAAATTACAGGGCCTGCTTTATATATATAGTCAAGTGTATGATTATTCATCATACTGTTTTATTTCTCTTCGCTGTTTCAACTGGCCGTGGATTCGGCATGGCGTAGCCACAGGCCTCCGTGCCTGTGGTCCGGAAACGTGTGCCCAACTCGTCAGGCAGGGACGCCTGCCGCTACTCCGAACGGATTCAACGTAGGTGCAACAAGAGGGCTC
>JANYCF010000084.1 GCA_025360455.1 Opitutaceae bacterium
TGCGCACTTGGGGCCAGCGCCGCCGCCATTGCCCCTGCCGGCGTAATCGCGCGGAGAAAAATAGCCAGCACAGGCGAATTCAGCCCGAAATCCGACGACCGAAATCGCCGGAGCAATCTTCAACTGCCGTTTTTAGGTTCAATGGTGAATCCCCTCGTTGTGTTGAGAGCCGTCCAGTTATTGGGCACAGCATTCAAGTTTTTTGGGCTTATCTTTTGCGGAGGGCGCGGGCAATAAACCGGCAAATCAAGCGCCTATGACTCGCGCCCAAGTTAATCGTAAAACAAAAAAATGTTCCCTGGCTTGAAATTATTCCCCAGGAAATTTGCGGTAGTGGGCACCGCGCGGAACAGGGAGTGTCTGGGTGAACATGAAAACGACGTACGCGCTTAATTTTTTTCTCGTCGGGCTGGCAATGAGCTTCTGCCCGGCGTTTTGGCCGAACTATATTTCAGTGAATGAGGGTTGCAGTGAACTGTGGCTGCTGGTCATGGGTGTGACGCAAATGGTGCTGGGCGCATGGACGATGGGCTTTAACGAAGTGCCGCGGCTGCTCCATGCTCTCGCCGCGTGGGAGCCCGTGAAATTGGATTTTGAGTTGGCGGATGTTCGTTGGGTCTTGCCTGAGTCTTTCTATGCCGGACTGAATGATGACGAGGACTTGAGAGTGGCGTTGATTTTGCAACAGCAACTGCGGTTCGGCAGCGTCTGATCCGTCGGGGAATCAGGATGCGCCATGGGCGGGTGGGCACAGCACCATATCTTTTAAGGCAAGGCCGGGCCTTGTGGCCGTGCTTGCCAGAGTGCAATCCGGCACGTTGGCAAGCAGGCTGACCTGCCGTTACTGAAAGATGGATTCAACAGGGTTTGAAAACACGCCCTGATCCCAGGCATTAAAAATCGAACCACACCCGGGCGCGTTCGGAATGAACATGATTGCTTGCCGTGAGTGAAAAACGGCGCAGCATACGTTGTCATGCCCCGCCCAAGCTCAGCCCGTCTTGATAAAACGGGTATCGTGCAGATTGCCGCCAGCCTCGGTGTATCACCGTCGACGGTCTCGCGGGCGTTGCGGCCGGAAACCTCCCATCTGGTGCGGGCTGACCGGCGCAAACAGATTATGGACATGGCGGAGAAGCAGCATTTCTCCCCGAATCCCGGCGCGCGTATGCTACGGAAGGGAGCCAACGCCACCCTGACGGTCGTGGTGCCGTTTGATGAGAACATATTCTTCTCGGAATATTACGGGCGTTTCCTGGCGGGCACGTTGCATGCCGCGGCCGCGCGAGGGTGGGGCGTGCAAATTTCCACCATGCGCCGGAGTGAGAACACCAATTTTCGGGAAGCGATGCAGCACATGAGTCTGGAATCGTCCGGCATTATTTATCTGGCCGAACCTTTGACCCATCAGGAACTCGAGGAGCTGAAAGGTTTCCGGCGGCCCTTCGTCCTGACCAAGTCCACTCTGCCGGAAGACGTGGATGTGCGGGCGTTGGGTTTGCCGGTGTTGAGTGTGGATAATCTCTCCGGTGCCAGATCGGTGGCGAGTTTGTTGCTTCAATTGGGGCACCGCCGCATCGGTTTGTTGCTCGGTCCGGAAGGCTCCCGCGATGCGCATGAGCGCAAGCAAGGTTATCTCGAGATGTTGCAGAAAAATGGCGCCGTCCCCCGTCCGGAATGGATCTATAGTGGTCCCTTCAATGCGGAGAGTGGGCGCGCCGGCATTGAGAAAATCCTGAAATGCGCCGAGCGTCCCACGGCTATCTGTTGCGCGAATGATGAAATTGCTTTTGGGGCGATGCATGCCGCCCATCTGGCGGGAGTGCGTTGTCCGGATGACATTTCCATTGTCGGATTCGATGACGGCCATTGGGCCACGGCTTGCCAACCGGCGCTGACCACTATCCGTCAGCCATTGTCCGATTTGGCCGAGCGCGCCGTGGGCTTGATCGTGGAGGCGGCTAATAATCCTGGTCAGATCCGGCGGTTCGTGTCGGATGACATGCCGGCCTCGATGATGATTCGCGAATCCACCGGACCGCTGCGCCGATCGGAATAGAATGAGTGACGACGGATTGGCTGTTCGGTTTCCGGTGGGGCGTGTATCTGGTTTGGTGTAGCTACAGGCCTCTGTGCCTGTAGGGTTCGATTACGCGTGCGCCGCACTCGGCAGGCAGGGACGCCTGCCGCTACTCCGAACCAATGCAACGGAGGTTCGCCGAGGGGTGACCCTTACTGGTGCACTTCTTTCCCCGTTGAAACCAGCGTATTCTCCGGCGATAGCTTGCAAATGATTGCAGCTGGATGGTGCCGGAGCGTTCGGCTTGGTCAAAGACCGCGCTTGAGCCTGACTGGCGGCGAAGGTCAGCCGACTGGATTACCCACTCTAACCGCCGGTTGATTCCTTGCTCTGCGAGAAAATCATCTCGGAATTTAAGGCCGCGAGAAAAACCAAGAATTACGCTTGCATTGCAAACGTTGTCATTTGATACAGGTTTCATGGTTGCCGCTATCCACAGCGGCGGCAGCCCTTTCACCCCTGTATCGAATCGACATGTTTTTGGGCAATCCATCTCTATTTTTCCTGCGCACGCTCGGCGGCGTGGCTGGCTGCGGGTTAATGGTTCTGGTGGGGCCGTCGCTCCGTGCGGCTCCGGTAGTCGAGCCGCAACCCTTGGCTGTTCTCACGGAGACAGACCATCAGTTGTTGGAGGAGATAGAGCGGATGAGTTTTCGTTTTTTCGTCGAGCAGGCGAATCCGCACACCGGTCTCGTGCGGGATCGGGCCCGGGCTGACGGTTCAGCGAGTGAAGGCAAAGCCAGCATCGGCGCCTCCGGATTTTCCTTTAATGCGTGGGTGATCGCGACCGAGCGTGGTTGGGTGGAGCGGCCTGCGGCGCTTGAGCGTATTCGCCATAAATTGCGCTTCCTCGTGAATGAAGCGCCGCGGCGTCACGGTTTTTTCTATCACTTCATGGAAATGGACACCGGGGCGCGTGCGTGGAAGTGCGAGGTGTCTTCGATCGATACCGCCCTGTTGCTGGCGGGTGCGATTGTCGCGCGGGAATATTTTGGTGATCCGGAAATCACGTCCTTGGTGAATCACCTCTTGGCCGATGTGGACTGGTCGTGGTTTCGTAACGGCGGTCAATTGGTCTCCTTGAGCTGGCATGATGAGACGGGTTTTTCCCGTTATCGCTGGAACCGTTTTTCCGAGCATTTGCTGATGAGTTTTTTGGCGCTGGGCGCTTCACCCCAGCCCGTGGATGCGGAGTATTGGCGGAGTTGGGATCGCCGGCCGGTCGGGAGGTTTGGGGATCGGGTATTTCTGCAGGAGCCGCCGTTGTTTGTGCATCAATTTCCCCAGGCCTTTATCGACCTGCGTGATCGGCGTGATGCGTATGTGGATTACTTCCGCAATTCACAGCTCGCCACTTTGGCGCAGCGGCAAATGTGCATCGAGCTGCATGAAGAATTTCCCAGCTGGGGTGAAAATCTCTGGGGCGTGACGGCATCGGATTCCGCCACAGGTTACAAGGCGTGGGGCGGCCCCTCCCGGACGCTGCGCTATAATGCGCTGGACGGCACCATCGTCCCGTGTGCCACGGCGGGTTCCCTGCCTTTTGCGCCGCGCGAGACGTTGCAGGTGCTGCATTATCTCCGGCTCGCCTATGGCGATCGCTTGTGGAAGCGCTATGGTTTCGTAGACGCTTTTAATCCCGAGACGGGTTGGGTGAATCCCGATGTCATCGGGATCGATCAGGGGATTTCCCTGGTGCAGGCCGAAAATCTTCGCACCGGTCTGATCCAACGGCTCTTCATGCAATCCCCCGAGGCCCAACTTTCGCTCACGAAAGCCGGATTACTTTCCAAGAGTCGCGACCTGACTTTGCCACAGGAGAAACAAGTGAGAGATCAAGCTGTCGCTGCCTGGCAATCGCTCCAATCCGCTCCGGCGGATGCCGGTTTGCAACTCACCGCCTTGTTGGCCGCTCATCAACTGGGTTTGTTTAACAGCGCCGAATTGCTGACACGCGTCAGGCCTCTGCTCGCCACTGTTCCGTCCTGGGCTGACGCTGCTGCGGTGGCGCATTATGCCGCCGCCTTAATCACCGTACGCCAGGCCTTGCCTGAGCTCTATGCGGATGCGACCCGGCAATTGGGAAAAATTACTTGGCCGATTTTGCCTGCCTCGCCCGTGCTGCTGGGCAGTGCTTCACGTTTGGAGCTGTTCCTGCAAGTGGCTTTGAAGGGCCAATCGGCCGGTGTTTGGACGGCGATGTCGCGAGCCAGTCAAGCGGAGGGCGCGGTGCAAGTGCTCTCTCCCGCTCAACCTGCAGCGCTCTTGCTGCCCGGTCTGTGGCTCGATGAGAGCACCATCATCACCGGTGCGGCAGCGGGGAACCTCGCCTATGCGCAACTCACCGTGGCTGGTTCGGCTCGGCCGACTGACGCGATGACGCTGGCACTCCAGTTGGATCATTTTCCGAAAGAAGTTTTGGTGAAGATGGGGGGGGCTGGGATTGCCGGTGCGCTGCTCTCGGGTGCGCCGGAAGCTCAGGCCGCGTTGCTCATTACCTCGGCGAATTTATTGGTCGGCGACTGTATCCGCCACTGGTTTCAGCAGGATCCGTTGGTGCGTACAGGACGCGGCGCGATCGCGGAATTTGGCGCCGCTGCTTTTGGCCCCAACAGTTCCATCTATGCGAAAAATGAGTTGGCGCTCTCGCGGGTCACTCATCCGCTCAGAAGCGCCACGGCAGTTGCGGCGACACTCCCACGTGAGCAATGGAATTGGCACCTGATGACGGCGCCCGAGTTTCGTGAGTCCGATGCGGACGTGATGCCGGGCGATGCGCCTCTGGAAATGCGCTTTGCTTTCACCTGGGATTCGGCCGCGCTGTATTTCCATGCGGAGGTGACGGATTCCCCCGCGGGCTACACCTTTCCCCCGGGTCGCAACCGGATGATCGAACTGTTCATCGATCCGCGAAATGACGGACTAATTTGGACGAGTCCTCTGGATCGCATGTTCACCTACAAATTGGCGGATCAACCGAGAGAGCTTTTCAATCACGCGCAGACGCAAGCCGGCGTCATCGAAACGGAACATGGCTACAATGTCGAAGCGAGCATACCGTGGTCCGCCCTCTCGCTCACGGCTAAGTCCGGACTGGAGCTGTCGGTTTCACCGGCGGTTCTTTCGGAAGGCTCGAAGGAATGGGAAGCGATGGTCCGGCTGAACTGGTCCGCGCATAAAGAACCCGATGGTCAAACCAAGCTTGGCGTACTGCGCCTGGAATAGCCCGTCGTTCGGTTCACTCCCTTTTTTGTCAAACTAACCCCACCCACCAACCGCAAACATGAAAACAACCACCCCCCGCATAGTCGCGTTAGTGCTGGCCTCCACGGCCTCACTGATGGCCCAGACGGTCGCGCCCACCCCGGACGCGAAGCCAGCAGAAAACGTCACCGTACTCGATGCCTTCGTCGTCAATACGGATTCAGACAACGGCTACATTGCCACTGATTCACTCGCTGGCGGCCGGACAAATACGCCGATCAAGCTAACGCCATCATCGATGTCGTCGCTTACGCGCACGTTCATCGACGATCTTGGCATCACCAATGTCCGCGACGCCCTGAAGTGGTCGCCGAACGTCATCCCCGGCGACTACAATGTGGGCAAGCAGTTGAGCAATCCGTTCAACAATTATGATTTCAACTTCCGTGGGGCCGGCCAGTCGTTGCAAGGGGGCGCCGGTCCGACGCGCAATTATTTCACGTTCTACTCGGCCGCCGATAGCTACAACGTCGATCGCATTGAGTTTGATCGTGGTCCGAATTCGATTTTGTTCGGCGTTGGGACGGTGGGTGGCGTGCTGAGTACGTACACGAAGATACCTCGCGTGGACAAGGATTTCACCACCATCACGACGACCATCGATTCGAATGGGGGAGCTCGCTTCGAGTTCGATGTGAATCGTCGTTTGACGGATAAACTGGCCGTGCGCGTCAATGCGCTCGTTGATCGTAACAAGGGCTGGCGCAATAATGATAAGAATGAGTCGAACGCCCTCGACCTTGCGGTGCTCTACAAACCGACGGACAGCACTACGGTGCGCGTTGAACTGGAAGGCTCGAAATCCAAGAACACGCTTATCTCCAGTGCCTATGAGGACCGGGTCTCGAGGTGGGATGGCGTAACCAGCGCGGCTAACTGGGGCGATGCCCCTAGCGGCACTCAGCAATTATACGGCTGGTCCGATCACTTTAATTTATTGATTCCCGGACTTGAATCAAAGGGTGCGATGAACTGGAACGGCGGTGCTATTTCCTACGGAATTGATCCCGGTGGTATTCAAGTGGCACCGTACGCGGGTTGGTATTCCACCTTTCAACCGCTCTACAGTTGGATGGCTGCTCCGCCGGCCGCGAATAAAATTCCGGTTTTGCCCAGTCGTAAGTTTACCTTCGGCAATGGTATTTCCCGTCCGGAATATGCCGATGGCACTGTGTTTCTTGATCATAAGTTTAACAAAAATCTAGATTTTGAGGTTTCGGCCTATCGCTACGATAGCACTCAGACAGCACAGAACTATGAGGCAGGTGATTCCGGTATGATTGATTTGAGCAAGCAATTACCTGATGGCACCACGAATCCAAATTTCGGTAAGATGTTTTCCAGTTTCTTCCTCAGTAAACAGCAGCAAGATCGCACGGTCTCAGAAATTCGCGCGCAACTAAACTACAAGCTTGAAGGCAAACCGTTCGGTATCCCGGTTAAGCAGTTGTTCAGTGCGGCTGCAGGCAGCCAGAGAATCACTTGGACCGCTCGGCAATATATGGCCCAGATTCAGGACCCGGCTTTGACCGCTCCAGAACAACGAATGGTATGGGGTCGTCTCTATTTCGACAATCCCAACGCCACTATTAAGCTCCCTGCCACGCTCAATGGATTTCCCGTCGCCTACAGCGGCTGGCCCACCGACTGGTTTGATTTCGATGAAACCTACACGTTGAAAAATATCGCGGCCGTTTCCCATACCCGTCTCTGGGACGACAAACTCAGTGTGCTCGCCGGCATCCGTCATGATCAATACACTCACCATAAAGTCGGAGTGAATAACCCAGCTGTGGTCGAGGATAGTGCAGGGGGTACGACTTATTCGGCTGGCGGCATCTATTACTTCAAGTGGCTGGGCCTTTTTGCCAATTACTCGAAAAATTTCGATCCGATCGGACCGGGCAAACAAAACGCTCTGTCTGGCAAACCGTTTGGTCCCTCCTCGGGTAAAGGTTTCGAGTACGGTCTGCGTATTTCCACGGATGATAGCAAATATTACGCCTCGCTTAGCCGCTACGATAGCAAATCCCAGAACCGGATTTTCAATGGCGGCAAGCCCGACTTCGCGGGAATGTGGCGAAATTATTATGACTCCCTCGGTCAAGCCCGAGATCTGTCACGTAGTACGATTAACTATGACGACACCGAAGCCCTCAAGGTCAGCGGTTACGAAGTCGATATCGTGGCCAATCCGACAAAAAATATCCGCCTGAGTTTCACGTACGGTAAGCCCGATTCTGTGATCGCGGATGCGCTGCCTGATTCGCGTGCCTATTATGCGGCTAATCTCGCGACATGGCAGACTGCCACGACGGCAGCACCGGGTGGTTCGACCCCAGCGGCGAGTGACTTGATGGGGCAGATCACGAGTGTGAAAGGTCAGCTGGATCAAAATCTCGCCGGCAAGACTAAGACCGGTCTCGTCGATTACACGCTGAGCTTCTTTGCGAACTACACGTTCACGAATGAGGCGTTGAAGGGTTTCTCCGCTGGCGGTGGCTTCACTTACACGGGCAAACAGTATGTGGGTGATTTTGGCGCCCCGGATGGGCAGACGAAGTTCGCTCACTATGCCGACAAGCGTGTCTCCACGAGCCTCGTCTTTGCTTACGAGACCAAGCTCGGAAAGATTCCGACCCGCTTCGCGCTCAACATCGACAATGTGTTCGATGACAAGGATCCGATTGTTACCGGTTATCATTGGGGTTGGGTGACGAGCCCGGGTAAAGCTGTGGCGAGTTCCTACGATTTGCCTCCTCCGCGCACATTCCGTCTCTCGATGCGTTTATCGCTCTAAGCTCAGGCTGGATCTCTAGGAAAGCCGGTCCGATCCCGGCGCACTTTGTGGGTTGTTTCCCGTCCATCGGTCGTATTCGGCCGATGGACGCGGGAACAGGGCAACGGTTCGTTGCTCCGTTCTTGGCTCATCATTTTCACACAATTTCCGTGAGCGCCTGTCGCGCCACGATTTTCATTTTTCGCTTCGTCCCTTTGCCATGGCTCATAGTTCGCTCAACGCTTTGCCGCTCGTAATGCCGGCCGCTTCTGCTTTCGGGTTGTTGGAATTTTCCACCCCGGGTGGCTTGCGCGCGCAGCTGTTACCGACGGGCGCACTCTTTGCGCTGCGCCATGAAAGCACGTTGATCAACCAACTACTGCCTGGTCCGGCTGAGGACGGACTCTTTCGTTTGCTGTTGCGTTGGCACACCGCGGAAGGCGTCGCGGGCTGGGCCCCACTCGTCGGCCCGACCGTCGCATTCACGCGCTCGGGGCCGGCCTCGGCCACTTGGACCACAGCAACAGACACCGGCCTCGCTTGCACCACCGTCTTACAATTTCATCCGCAGCTCGCGGCGTGGGCTTGGGGCGTGACAGTGCGCAATACTGCCACCACAGTCAGGCGCGTGGATGTCTTGCACGCGCAAGATCTCGGCCTCGCGGACGAAGGGGCGGTGCGCAACAACGAGGCTTATATTTCGCAATACCTCGATCTGCTGCCGGTGCGCGATGCCGCACTGGGCTGGGTGATTTTTGCCCGTCAAAATCAAGCGATGGCGGGCGGCCGCCATCCTTGGCTCGCGCTCGCGTGCGCGAGTGGCGCGGCGGGTTTTTGCACCGACGGCACCCAATTTTTCGGAGCAGACCATCGACTGACCGGCGAACCCGCTGCGGTCCGTGAGCCCGCGTTGGCTTCCCGGCGCTTGCAAGCGGAGTGTGCTCTCGGTGGTTTGCAAAGTCGCACAATCGATCTCGCGCCGGGTGTGACCACCGAATTCGTCTTTGTGGCCCGCTACCTTCCGGATCATGCGGCCGCTTCGGGTTCGAACGATCTAGCTGTACTCACGGAGCTATTTCCGACCACATGGATTGGAGCACCTGGCGCAAAGGTGGAGCGCG
>JANYCF010000101.1 GCA_025360455.1 Opitutaceae bacterium
GCATCATTGATGCCGACCGCTTCCAACATGGCGAGGCCGCGGACGAGGGCGTCGGCTCTGGAAATCTTTTCGTGGATGAGCAAGGGCTCGATGAGTTGCTCCGAGACGCGCAGGTAGGGATTCAGCGAGGTCATCGGGTCCTGAAAAATCATCGCGATGCGTTTGCCGCGGATGGCGCGCAGTTGTTCCGGCGCGCAGTGGAGCAAATCGATGCCGTCGAAAAGCGCCGTGCCGCTTTCGATCCGCCCCGGCGGCGTAGGAATCAGGCCGAGGAGCGAGGCGCAGGTGACGGATTTGCCCGAGCCGGATTCGCCGACGAGGCCGAGTGTTTCGCCTTTTTCGAGAGAGAAACTGACGCCGTCGACCGCACGATACACGCCGTTACGGGTGTGAAAACTGGTGCGGAGGTCAGTGACGGTCAGGAGCGGCATCGCGGCGGAAAAAGGTGGGTCGGGGTGAATTGCGCGGCAACGACAAACTGGGGCGAATGAAATCGTGCTTGTCAGCATTGTAGCCGGGGTCGCTGACCCATAGGCGCTCATTTAACACCGCATTCTATTATTTGTCATTGCGAGGGAAGCTTGCTGACCGTGGCAATCCAGTCCCTCGGCTTTGCTCGGGACCTTGAGCCTGTCGAAATGGCTGGATTGCTTCGTCGCTGCGCTCCTCGCAATGACAAGTGTAGTGGAGCCAGCGCTCTAAGTTAGCGCTTATGGGTCGCTGTCCCCGGGCCCGGACCGAGGTCAGCGACCTCGGCTACAGTCAGAGCAAAGTCAGAGGCGGGTGGTGGCTGATTTAGGCGCGAGCCTAAACAAAATTAGCGCTAAACATCCCAGCGTAAAACTACGGGCTAGAGCCAGCGGAAGACTGGAGACAGCCGTGCTGTGACCGAAGCAGCCGCAATTGATATCCAAGCCACGAAACCAAGCCGAGGCTAGTGCCGCACTAAAGATTCCGCACATGATTGCCGTCAGGATGAGCGCGCTGCGTTCGCATCGGCGACTGAGAATGCTCGCGCTGCAAATCAGTTCGAGCCACGGGAGGTACAATGCGAAGAGGAGAGTCAGCGGGTGGGGCAGTAAGCGATAGTGCGCGATATCTGTGGCAAAGACGGTCGGGTCGCTGATTTTTTGCACGGCGGCAAAGGCGAACGTTCCGCTGAGAACCAGCCGGCCGAGCCAGAGGGCGATTGTCTTTATTTTTGAGTTTTCAGCCATGTGGCCCAGCCTCCTTTTAAGACGTAGATGTCTGTCTGGTTGAGGTCGTGTTGCAGGCGCAACGCAACCGCTTGGCTCGCGTCGCAAGACGAGGAATCACAGTAGACGACGATTTTGGCGGAGGGCTGCCAGCCATCGAGGAAGCCGGGGAAGAGTTGATCCCAAGATTGTTCGTTCAAGAGAATCGCGCCTGGCACGTGTTGAGTGTGGAAAGCATCAGCCGTTCGGGCATCGATCCAAAGCACGGGCGGTGACCAGCGTGCGACATCGCACAATTCTACTTCGGTTACACTGGGCTTGTTCCAGCTCCACACCGGGCGTTTGGGGTGGAGCCAACCGGTGAGCAAAGCCGGTAGCGCGGCCAGAACTAGCAGCAGGACGCCGTCGCGAAAAATCTTTCTGCGAGATGAGGCCGGGGCTGCGCTCATAGGGCTGGGGTAGCTGCGCGCGCCAGCGAGCAGATGGACGACCATTCGCTAGCGCTCGTGGCTAATATGAATCGTTGCATAAGTTCGTGCGTTGTTTCCCCCGTCAAGTCACGGCATGGCCACCAGGGCCAGCCGTCCGGGATTTGTAGCAGGGCCGGCCCTTGTGGCCGTGCCGGATACGCCGAGTTGTATGCGTGCGCGAACTTCTGCCATGATTGATAGCGCAGGGAATAAGTGCCGGAGTGAGGGTGTCTTCATCGGACGAGCGCGTAGATCGTGAATTTCTGCGTCGTGCCATCGGTGAAAGTGGCGAGGGCGGGGATGGAGACATTCATGACTTGCGCGGTGGAAACAGCCTGGACGATCAGTTGATATTTACTGCCGGTTTCCATGGGCTCGATGCGCGCACTCACTTCTGTGGGGATTGGCGAAGTGACTGCGATGGTCGAGATTCGCAATGGAGTGTTGGCGGTGATGATCGTGGTTTTCCCTTCAAGTTTATCCCCGACTTTCCACATGAGGAGGCGGGGTGAGTATGTGAGTAGCTCAGGAATGATGACATGCAAAATCAGCTGAACGGGTCGGGCTGCGGCCTCGTCGGTGGTGACGTTGATCGTTTTTTCCTGTTCGCCCACCCGGTCGCCCAGAGTGAAAACCGCATTGATGTCGCCTGACTCACCGGGACCATAAGTGTATTTGTCCAATTGGGCGGTGGTGCAACCGCAGCTAGAATGGACGGAGGTGATGGTGATGGTGGTGTTCCCCGAGTTGACAAAGTGAAACCGCGCGACCGCTTCTTTATCGCTCGGCCTGGTGGTGAGTGCGATCCGCTGGGTGTCCCAGGTGAGTGCGGCCTGCCCGTAGACCGGGAGAAGCATCGCTGTGAGCAGAAGCAGGGCAGGAAGGTGAAGGAGAGAGCAAAACTTTGGCTGCATCGAAAAGAAGGTAGCTTTGTGCCCGTCGGGAGCAAGAGAGAGAATGCCTGTCTATGTTTTGCCTGCTTTGCTTGGGTGGTTTGCGGGATCGTCATCAGGTTGGTGCGTTCGGCTTGGAATATTTGCTGCCTGCATTTTTCAACGTGCTGAGCGGAGGGATGCCCACTCACCACCCAGTACCAGCATGGCTGCTGCCAATGGGGGCCCCGCTGCTGCGCCTGCTCAAAGGCAGACGACTCATTGGGGCCCGGATAGCATACACCAGGTCTGCCTTCTTTCCGTATTCACTCCAATAATTCTGGGTTTTTTGAGTTGGCCCGTGTAAAACTGAGTTACTGTTTCGGCGCGTTAAAAAGCAACGTCCAAAACAGTAACCCGAGCAAATGATACATTGCATTTCAATCACTTGCCGGTTTATTGAGGGCACGATGACACACGGAGAAAACAGGA
>JANYCF010000115.1 GCA_025360455.1 Opitutaceae bacterium
TTTTCGTGGCAGTTGAAAACCAAGGAACCGGCCGAGGCCTGCCATGCGTTGCAGGATTTTCTCCAAGTGCCGTGGGATGAACTTCGTCGCCGCGGAGCCGCCGCGCGGGACTGGGCGCAGCGGCATCTCAGCATGACGCGGCTACAGGAGCAGCTGACGGACCTGGGTTTAAGCGCGACGACTCGACCTGCCGCATGAGGATTGAAGTCTACAATTCAGTGAACGGTGCGGCGTTTTTCCAACGCCTCCTGCGGGAATGGCAAAAATCCGGGGCACGGGTAACAGCTTATGACGCGATCTCGGAATCGGATTATCGCTCTCACCGTGGCCTGCTCGGTCGCTGGGCGTTGCGCTGGCGCATGTATGCGGGTTATGCGTGGACCTGCTGGCGCGGTGCCCAACACGAACCAGATCCGGCGGTCTTGCGGGTCGTGACCACCAATCCGTTTTTCGCCCCCGCCCTCGTGCAGCGGACAGCCTGCGGTCGAGGCAACACGATCAATTTAATCTACGATCTTTTTCCGGAAGCGTTGATCCAGTCCGGTACAATCGCCCCGGATTCGTGGGCTGCGCGGCGCTGTGCGGCGGTCACGCGTTTTGCTCTGCGCGAATCGGCGGCGACGGTATTTCTTGGCGAACGCCTCCGGCGCCATGCCGAGATCCTGTACGGTCCAGCGCGCCGGGCCGTGGTGATTCCCGTCGGGGCAGACGGTCTCTCTTTCCGAAATTCGCCACCCCAGCGACTCGCTTCCGAAGCCATTCCACGCATTCTCTACTCGGGTCAGATGGGGAGCATGCATGACACGGCAACCTTGCAAGCGGCTTGGGCCGATGCGCCGATGCCCGGCGTGAGCTGGGCGTTTCAAGCCAGCGGCGGCGGTTACGCACGATTGAGAGAGGCAGTGGGCGCGAGGGAAGGCGTGACTTGGGGCGCGTCGTTGCCCGAGAGCGAATGGCAGGAGGCGATGAAACGGGCGCAGGTCGCTTTAGTAACCATCGCGCCGGGTGCGGAACGGGTGGTTATGCCGAGCAAGACGTACAGTGCGCTTGTGGCCGGACAGGCTATCCTCGCGGTTTGCCACCGCGATTCGGATCTGGCCGATCTGGTGCGAGAACACGATTGCGGTTGGGTGGTAGAGCCGGGGGATGTGGCCGGACTGCGGCAGGTGATTGCAGCGATTGCCGGTGACCCCGCCGGGTTGTGGGCAAAACGCCAAAACGCTTTTGCGTCCGGCCATCGCGAATACGACATGACGCCGATAGCGGCGCAATGGATGAAATTATTTGCCGAGTTAAACGACGCCCCGGCAGTTCGGACGGAGGCACGGGCAGAGCCCCGCCGCGAATGAAACTGCTTTGGATTCGGATAGGTTCGATCTGGGCGGTCATGTTGCTGGGTGGGTGCGCGACAACAACGCAGGTATTTCACGACGGTCGGATTTCGCTTCCGGTCATCATTGCGGCGGATGCTGCGCCGGAGGAGCGAGCGGCGGCGGATGAACTGGCGCGGGTACTGGGGCAAATGTCCGGTCTTCCGTGGCCGGTGCGCAGGGAAAGTTGCTTGGTCGAACCGGGAATCTTTGTCGGTCACTCTTCATTCCAAAAAGGGCCGGATGAGTCGTTGATTCTGGCGAAAGATTTTTTGGCACCGCAGACCGGCGAGATCGGACCGGACGGATTTAGCATCACCATTCGGGGTGGCAGTGTTTTCATCGCCGGGGCGACGCCGGCCGCGACGGGGTTTGCGGTGAACTGGTTGTTGCAACACCAGGGCGGGGTGCGTTGGTATGCGCCCGGAAAATCCGGAGAAATAATCCCGCGTCGCACGGAGTGGTCGCTGCCGGATCTGCGGGTGGTGCGTGAACCGGCGTACGTTTCGCGTGAGATAAGCGGGCTGGAGACCGGTGAGGAGAAATTATGGGCGTGGCACAACGGCCTTAGTGGACGATTGAACTATAGCCATGCGCTGGGCCGTGTTTTTGGTCCGGAAATTTTGGCGCAACATCCCGATTGGGCACCGCAAAGGGGAGCGTTGCGTTATGGCCCGAGATCAGGCGACGATCAAAATTGGCAACCGAATCTGGCCCTGCCGGAAGTGGCGGAGTTCGCCGCTCAACAAGCGAAGTCGGCCTTGGCGCACGATCCGGCGCTGAAGAGTTTTTCTTTGGGAATAAATGATTCGATTCGTTTTGATGAGAGCCCGGCGACTCGGACCTTGGTTGAACCGCTGCACTATTTCCGGGGCATGCCGGATTATTCGCCTTTGGTTTTCACTTTTATGAACCGGGCCGCGCAGTCGCTGGCGGATATCGGGCCGAATCGTTACTTGGGATGCCTCGCTTATTTTTGGTGTGAAAATCCGCCCTCATTTCCGCTGCAGCGCAATGTGGTGCCTTATGTCACGACCGACCGGACCCAATATTATGATCAGGAGTATCGCGCGGCCGATCTGGCCTTGATGTCACGCTGGGGTGCCTCGGGCGTGAAAGCTTTCGGTTTGTGGGAGTATGCGTACGGTCGGGGCTTTCTGGTGCCTCGGCAGCCGCTGGGCGCGCTGGCGGAATCGGTGCGGGAAGGCTGGCGCCGTGGAGCCCGCGGATATCAGGCCGAGGTGGGGCCGCAGTGGGGATTCGATGCATTTAAAATTTGGATGTTGGCGCAGTTGCTATGGGAACCGGAGCGTTCTCCGGAGGATTTAGCCGATGATTTCTATGCCGGATTCTATGGAGCTGCGGCCCGGCCCGTACGCCGATTTTTTAAGCGGTGTGAGCAGCAGTGGATGACCCAACGCGGTTCCCCCTACTGGCTAAAATATTATTTTCAGGAAGATCAGGCGTTGTTGTTTCCGTGGGAGACCTGCCATGAGTTGCGCGGACTGCTGACGGCTGCGGCCCGAGCGGTGGGTGATGATCCTGTCGCCGCTGAACGGGTGGAAAAAATCTCACGGGCATTTGCGGTGACTGAAGCCTATCAACAATACGATGCCATCCGCCGGAGACTGGCGGGGATGGGGCTAAAAAGCATACGGGAGAAAGAAACCGCACTCGCTGTTCATATCAGAGAGCTGATGCACGCAGAGACAACCTTTCGGGATAAGTTTAAGGTCGCGACTGAAGGCGGGCATCCGGCGATGACGGAGGTGGATCTTAATTCATTTGTCCGCAATGATCCGGTGTCACGGGTTCTTTGGCTGGCGGGGCAGAGTGATCCGCTGGCACCGCGGCGAATTTTGGAGGCAGCCGGACCTGAGGCGGTGAAGCGGGTTGCCTGGCGGCCACTCGCAGATGTAATCGCAGGGGGGCAATGGCGAGCAGCGCCGAATTTGGCGGTAAACAGCGCGTTCGTTGCTTCGCATAAAAACACCTTGGAGCCGAAATTTCTTTTTCCGAAATTCGGGATGTTGCCGGCAAAATGGGAGATCACAGCGATGCCGACCGAGGCCGGTAAGCTTGCGTTGGTTGGCCGTGAAATGGACCGGAGCGAACATACTCTGCGAATTGAGGGCGCATGGGATACCCAAGTTTTTCAATGGATTCCGACTGAGCCCGACTGTGTCTATGTTGCGACCGTGCAAATGAGAGGGAAAGCCAGTCCGGGTAATGACTCGGCGTTGTTCCTCACGTTCCTTGATCGTGAGGGCAAGGTGGTGGGTCCGGCGCAGATGCAGGCCCTGTCGAAAGGCATGACAACCGACTGGCGAAATATGGTGTTGGCAGCCCGGGTGCCGGATGAAGCAGCGTGGGTAGGGATTGGAGTTGGTGCCAACCGACAACAGACGGGGGATGTTTTTGAAGTCGCCTCAATGGAGCTGCGCGGCGTGATCAGTGACGAGACACCATGAAACGCACGTTCGATTTTATGGCCGCTTTAACGGCACTGCTCCTGCTGGCACCGGTGTTGCTCGTGATTGCCGTGTTGGTGCGGACCAATCTCGGTTCACCCATCCTGTTCTCCCAACGGCGACCCGGACTCAAAGGCCGGATTTTCACCATGTGGAAATTTCGCTCGATGATTGATGCGCGCGATGCTTCTGGAAATTTACGGAGCGATGCGGAAAGACTCACGCGGTTCGGCCACTGGTTGCGGGCCTCCAGTCTCGATGAACTGCCGGGACTCTGGAGCATTTTGCGAGGTGACATGAGTTTGGTGGGTCCTCGTCCGCTGTTGATCGAGTATCTGCCGCTCTACTCGGCGGTGCAGGCGCGGCGACATGACGTGCGGCCCGGGCTGACGGGTTGGGCGCAGATTAACGGTCGTAACGCCCTGAGCTGGGAGGAGAAATTTCGCCTCGATGTCTGGTACGTGGAAAACCGGACTTTCTGGTTTGATTTGAAAGTGATCGCCTTGACCGTGGTGAAAGTGGTGTGTCGCAAAGACGTCTCGGCGGCGGGCGAGGCCACCATGACGAAGTTTACCGGAACGCGAACGCCGACAGCAGGGTATTGAGGCTCTGATCCGAAGTTGGTGTTTTTTTGCGACGTCGTGAGCGTGACGGGGCACCGCTTTGGTTACAATTTACCGCGCAGTCACCATAATGTAACCTTCTGATTCTGGACAGCCTTGGGGGGGTGGGCAACCGTCGAGCGGTGCATACAACAATTCCGATCAGTCCAGAAAAAGTCCGTCAGCTTGTGATTGAAACCTTGCCCCGTCCCATTGCGGGCGAGGGTGAGGTGATTTTCGGAGTGGGAGGAGTGCTCGACAGTCTCGACTTAGTGAATTACCTCGCGGATCTCGAGTACCGGCTGGGTCAGGTATTTGGTCGTGAAATCGTCCTGGCGAGTGACCGGGCCATGAGCCGCAACCGTTCACCTTTCCGGGATGTGGATTCGCTCGCGGCCTATATCATGGAGCTGCTCGCCGAATGAGCACACCAAAACGCATTGTCCTGATCACCGGTACGAGCCGGGGCATCGGCCTCGGTCTGGCCCAGCATTTTCTTCATCAAGGGGCCGTCGTGTGCGGTTGCAGCCGCCAGCCGGCGACCGTCGAGCACCTGCACTATCGTCATTTTACGCTGGATGTGGTGGATGAAAAGGCGGTGGTGGCGATGGTTCGCGCAGTCATGGCGGAATTCGGACAGATTGATGTGTTGGTGAATAATGCCGGCATTGCCGCGATGAATCATGTGCTGCTCACGCCGACTGCGGTGGCCAGAAATATTTTCTCAACCAATTTCCACGGTACTTTCCTGTTCTGTCGCGAGGTGGCCAAAGCGATGTTGCGGCGCAAAACCGGACGGATTGTGAACTTCGCCACGGTGGCCACGCCGCTGCGGCTGGAAGGCGAGGCGATATACGCGGCGAGTAAGGCAGCGGTGGAATCTTTCACCCAAGTGCTGGCTCGTGAACTCGGCCCGACCGGCGTGACGGTGAATGCGGTCGGCCCGACACCCGTACCGACGGATTTGATTAAGAGCGTTCCTCAAGCCAAGATGGATGCGTTGCTGGCCCGCCAAGCCATCCGCCGTTTTGGCACGATTGAGGACATCATCAACGTCGTGGATTTTTTTGTGTCACCCCGGAGCGAATTTATCACCGGGCAGG
>JANYCF010000133.1 GCA_025360455.1 Opitutaceae bacterium
TGGCTGACGCTCGGTCTCTCGGGTCTCGTCCTGCTGATCGCTTGTATCAACCTGGCCAACCTGCAGCTGGTTCGAACCACCAGACGCAGTCAGGAGATCGCGATCCGCCTGGCGCTCGGCTGCCCACGATGGCGCCTGATCGGCATGCTGCTGCTGGAAAGCGTGATTGTCTCCACCCTGGGAGGGGCGCTGGGGATCGCGGCCGCCACGTCGAGCAACGGTTTTGTGGCGCGCTTTTTCGAAATGGACATGCCGCTGAATTGGCGGGTCATCGCCTTCACTTTCCTCGTCTCGCTTGGCGCGGGCGCGTTGTTCGGAGTGTTCCCGGCCTGGATGGCGACGCGGGCGGACAGTGCCGCCGCGCTAAAATCGGGCGGGCGTGGCTCGACCTCGGACCGCTCGCGGCACTGGTTGCGCCAAAGCCTGGTGGTGATCGAACTTGCGCTATCCGTGATCCTCCTGGCGGGAGCGGGATTTTTTGTCGGCGGCATTTTTCGCCTGACCCACCGGGACTTGGGCTGGAACCCGAGCCATCAGCTCATGGGATCCATTACGCTGGATCAGGATCACTTCGCCGGGGAGAAAAACCGTGCGCTCGTGCTGGCATTTTCGGATCAGGCCCTGGAGGCTTTGAAGGCGCTTCCGGGGGTTCAAGCCGCTTCACTCTCCAGCGGCTCGCCGTCTTGGGGCACCCGCATGGAACCGTTCCGCGTCGAGGGCCTGGCGCCGACCGAAAAAGGTCAGGAACCACAGGCCGGATATTTCTGCGTCAGTCCCGGATGGTTCGAGGTTTATGGCATGCACCTCCTCGAAGGGAGAGAATTCACGACCGCCGACCGCTTTGAATCAGCGCCTGTCGTGATCATCAGCGAGTCGATGGCCCGCCGGTATTGGCCGGGCGAATCGGCCTTGGGAAAACACCTTGCCGGACCTGATGCGGCGAACGGCAAATGGGCGGAGGTCGTCGGTGTCATGAGGGACTTCAAGGGTGGCGCCGAGTTCTACAACCCCAGCATGAACAATTTCAGGTTCATCCGGCCTTGGTCTCAGGATAGTGGCACCAATGTCGTATTCTGCGTTCGGACTGCGGGGCCCCCGGATCTATTGAAAGAACCGGTGCGCAAGGCCATCGGCTGGCTTTTGCCCGACCTTGCGTTCGGTTACCTCGCCACGAGCGATGAGGATACCGCGCAGACGTATTCTTATTTCACTTTCCTCCGTCGCATTCTGGTGCAAATCGCGGCGCTTGGTCTCCTCCTCTCAGCCGTGGGGATTTATGGCGTGGTGGCCAACCTTGCCTTCGAACGAACCAAGGAGATCGGGATTCGTCTGGCGCTCGGCGCGCAGCCGCGTGGTCTCATCTGGCTGTTTATCCGGAACGGGCTGGTTCTCGCCAGCATCGGCGCAGCGCTCGGCCTCGGCGTTTCCTTCGTGCTGGTCACGATGCTGTCGCGCATTCTTCCTACCCTGCCGGGCCGGGATCCCGGCGTTGTCGTGTGCGCGGCATTGCTGCTGGTAGCGGTGGCTCTTCTCGCCTGCTGGTTGCCAGCCGGCGCGCCGCATGACGAAAATCAGCCCGATGGCGGCTCTGCACGCCGAGTAGCCGGCGGGAAAATTCCCCGCGGCCTGCGACTTCACACCAACCGATACGAAATTCTCCGACTTAATTCGTAACATTCCCCTCTGTAGAACCAGCTAACTGATTGCACGTATTACGTGACCAGTGGCTGCGCGATGGTGCGCACCGGGTCATTGAGCTTCGGCCTTGGTATAAAACTTTTCGTGCGCCATTAAGTTGAGCTGGTGCACGGCTAGGCCTAATTCCGCGAACGTCGCTCCCGCCGCTGCGTCGGCGGCTCCCGATTCCATTCGCCGTTGCGTGCGGCGGAAGCGATCGCCCAACGGGCGGTGTTCCTCGGTGTCACCGAGTTGGCGCAGGAGCCGGCGAATGTTGTCCGCTTTGCGCCGGGCCTGTTTCACCAAACGCAGCGCGGCGGCGAAGGTGATCCGGCGGGCTTGCGCGTCTTTGAAGACACCACACTCGAACGTGCGGCATTGCCCGGGTCGGTCCGCGTAAACCTGGCACGTGCGATCAGCGCACAAGGCCGTGCACGGCTGGCGAAAAAAGATGACCGGTGTCCGGGCACGAGAGATCGTCACCGGCAATCCCAGCGCCTTCATTTTTTTCGCGTCGTCGCCCGGTCCGAGCTGGACGTTATCGAAGAGCGTGCCGTCGCAGCACAGCCCGCAAGCGAGGCAAAGTTGTTCACCGGTGTTCACTCCCCACCATCCCGCTTAAGGTGACCGGAGTGCAAGCCAAGGTTGCAGCGCCCAAAGCAACCCGAAGAGATCACGTGCTGCATCTCTAAGCGCACGTCCCGGCCGTCTCGCCGTCCGTCAAACTACTTAAACGCCGCACCTCATCTGGCGATCTTGCGCGGAACGATGCTGCGATGGAGTTCGAAGGTGGCCCCCACGGCCTGCGCCCGGTCGAGACCGAGATCCGTACGCAGCCGACGAGAGTCTCCGTATCCTCGCGGCGCCGGGGTCCGTGATAGCTGCAGAAACCCAGCCTGTTGCTGGAAAACAAAATTACAGTGATCTACGGAGCCGGCGGGGCCATCGGCGGGGCGGTCGCCCGCGCCCTGGCGCGCGACGGAGCCAAGGTCTTTCTCACCGGACGTTCCCTGCCTCTTTCGAAACGGTCGCCCAGGACATCGGTGCTGCGGGCGGATTCGCCGAGGCGGCTGAGGTCGACGCACTCGACAAACAGGCCGTGGACCGGCACCTGGAGTCCGTCATCAAACAATCTCCAGCAGCAGGGCCAGAGATGGGCCGATGAAATACGGTTGCGACTCAGCCGCGACCGATTCCTTCCTTGAGTTGTTGGGAAGTCATGGCCTGCCCGCCAATGCCCCAAGTTCCCTCCACCGCATGCACGACGTTGACCCAGATGCGGTCCTTGGGCTGCCGCCCGCCGGACAAGTCATGGATGATCTGCGTGGCTTCCGCGATATAGCCGACCTGCATTTCGCGGTCGGTGAAAGCGATCGGAGGCACCTTCCATTCGATGAACGCCACGGAATTCTCGTGGAGACCGCAGAACGTGTGTTCCTGGGGCAGGATGTGGATGGAGCCGATGACCGCGGCGGTCATGAACCGGTTGCCGGTGAGCCCGGACCATTTTAGCATGGCTTCGGACAAACGCCGGAGGGCGACTTTTTCCTGGCCGGAGGGAAGAACACCGGCGGTGACAGTGAGGGTGAGAGGCATGGGAGTTTCCTGATTTAGGGGAGTTGGTATTGCGTTGACCCCGACCCCGGCTGGGGCAGAGGTTTGGTCGTAGAATTACGACCGTGATAACAACCTAATGATAACGTTCGTTATCTTATCAAGCATAATATAACGCTCGTTATTTATTAACCTCCCCATGCGCTACGCCCCCGACCACAAAGAAAAAGCCAAAACCAAAATCCTCCACGCCGTCGGCCGCGGATTTCGCCGGCAGGGCTTTGCCGGCATCGGCGTGGACGGACTCGCCAAGGAAGCCGGCGTCACTTCAGGGGCTTTCTACGGGCATTTCCCCTCTAAAGCGGAAGCCTTCCAAGCGGCCGCGGTGGCGGGGCTCGTCGAGCTGCGCCAAGCCATCGAAACGCTGCGGGCCAAGGAAGGGAACCGGTGGCTCGCGAAATTCGCCGGTTTCTACATGAGCACCAAGCGCACGTGCGACCTGCGGGACAGCTGCGCGTTGCAAAGCCTCACCCCGGAAGTCGCGCGCGCCGATCAAGCAACGCGGGTGGCCTACGAGGCCGAGGTTATCGGCATCATCGAGGCCATTGCAGCCGGACTGCCCAAAGGGGCCCTGCCCGCGCGCCGGAAAGCAGCCTGGGCGATCCTCGCGCTGCTTTCGGGCGGCGTCACCCTGGCGCGCGCGATAAACGATCCCAAAGTCGGCGCACAAATCGCGAGCTCAGTGGAAACTGCAGTCATCAACGCAGCTGAAACCGTAGGCGAGTAGGCTGACCGCAACCATGCAGCCAGCGATGCGCCGGATCGGCATCAAGCAGCGGATCGGATACGGAGGAATCCGCTCGTGCCCACTGCTATTTTCCCGCGCGTTGGCCGAGGTACTTCCAGTTCTGTGGTTTTCCTGCCGACAACCATTCGATCGTCGTCTGCAGACGACGCGCCCGCGTCGCAGGCTGCTTGGCATCTGCGATCCAGTCGAGGTACGCGCGGCGGTGACTCGGCGCAAAAATTTTAAATGTCGTCGCCGCCTTCGCGTTCGCGGCGAGCGCCTTTTTCAAATCGGCCGGCACCGGCAGCTCCTTGCCGGGCTTGCGTGCGCGCTTGGGCTTGGACGCCGGGGAATCCCTTTGCTCCACCGCCGCACGCACGCAGGCGAGCAGGACGGAGTCTTTGGGCAGGTCCGCCATCGACGTGAGTTTCCCGAATTGTCCCATGCCGGCACCTGCGGTGTTGGTTTTCGGGAGCCAGCGGCTGACGTCGATGTCGCGCCAGAAAAACATCGAGCAATGCGCCTTGAAAGCAGCGAACCCGCACAGCAGTCCCTGATAATCAAAAAAGGGACAGCCCCACTTGATCGTTTCCACTGCGGCCGGACAGCCCTGGTGTATCACTTTCCGGAGGTGCTGCAAAATCGGCCGGGCGAATTCGCCAGCCTCTGCGATGTAGATATCCACACGGGGATCTTTGGTAGCCATGAGTAGATGGGGTTAACGCTGATCTTAGCTATCAGATATAATCTCCGAATCAACTGGAGTCTTGCACACGTAGATCGGTGGCAGGAATACAGGTGGTGTTTTATCTGACTGACACCGCGTGGCTCAACCATGCCCACCGGAATATTATCCTCTTTCACCTACTTTAGAGTCTATCCGAATAACCAGTGTCGTCCGCAGGTCAGCGTGCTGACACGCGCTGCAGCCCGCTTGGGCGCGACCAAAGTCGCTGACCTACCGGGCACCCAATCAGGGGTTATTCGGATAGGCTCTTAACAAGTTGCACTGCGTCGCACTGCTCTCCCTGCTCTCCGGCCATGCAGCTGCAAACCTTCGCCCTCTGTCTCGTAACGTGTCTGGCCGCCCTGTCGGCCGAGGCCAAGCCGCTCATCGGCGGACCCAAGACCATCGCGGTCAACGCGGACGGAACGGTCTCCGGAAACGTCGCGTCCACCAAGATGGGATTTGGCAGCTACACTAAGGGTGCGACAAAAGTCGCCGTGCCGCTGATCGCCGTGGCGTTTGAGACATCGGCCCAGGCAAAAACGTCGAATTCGTTCGCCTCAAAGAGCCTCGCGCTGCGGCTGTCCGTGGATGACGCGGTGCTGCAGTCAATCTGCGCCGAGCTCCAGGTGATGGTGGAAAAAGATCTCGCCGCGCAAGGCTTCGAGATTTTGCCCAAGGACTCGATCGACACCGAGGCCCGCTGGCTGGGCATCGCCAAGGACGGCAAAACCGGCGAGGACGTGAAGGATAATTTCATGTCAGGCTTCATGGGCAACGGCAGCATGAACCGCTGGTTCACGGCCGGCAACCGGCCGCTTTTCGGCACGGGCGCGCAAGCCGCGCTCAGTGAAACCTCGGCCCTGATCCGCACGGCGCGCGAGCGCAAGATCTCGCTCCTCTTCTACCGGTTCAAGGTGCAGTTCACCGACCTCGCGGGAAAGAACGGTTTGGTTTTCAATTACGTGAAGGGCAAAAACGTCCTCCATATCGTGAGCGCCGACCTCGCCGTCTTCACGCCGGCCAACACCAATGGCGGCATGATCATTCTCAATGAAAACCTCACGTCCGGTTCTGATTTTGTGCAGGAGCTGCAGGGCACCACCGGAAGTTACCGGGTGGTCGCCGACGGCGGGCGCTACAAAGCCGACAGCCTCGTGCTGATCCATGCCGTCTCCCAGCAGTTCGCCCAAGTCCTGCACAAGGCCCAGTAAATACGCGGAGCCGGCGCACAGCAGATCGGCGGGAACTGTTTCATAATTCTATAGCGGCGCTTGAGCCGGAGGCGAAGGAGTGGACTGCGGCTATAGCCCTGTTGTCGCCGCGCAGACCTCCCGAACGCGACCGCGCAGCCAGCGATGAGCCGCATCGGCATCCAGTCGTGGGTGCCAAAGCATCGATACGGTGAACTCCGGTACACCAACCGGCAGGGGGAAACTAAACATACCTGCACGCAAATTGCCGGTGTGTCGTGCGGGCACACTGGCGATCAGATCGGAAACACGGGCGAGCGCCAGCGCTGTCGCAAAGCCACCGACGCTCGTGACAATTTCTCGTTTCAGTCCGAGCGATTCCAAGGCGGCATCGATCGGTCCGTGCCCGAGCCCGCGCCGCGAAACGGAGATGTGCCGGCCGGCCGCATAACGCGCAGACGTGATCTTGCCCCGGCTCAGCGGGTGATCCTTACGCACAACCCCGATCAAACGATCGGGGAACAGTGCTTGCACGCGCAGTTCCGGAGCCGTCGTTTTTTCCACCACGCCCGTTTCCAGATCGACGATCCCCTCGCGCAGAGGCGCGCTGTCTTTGTCGGATTTCTGCAGGAAGCACAGCCGCACGCCCGGTGCTTCCGCGCTGACGCGGGCAATGAGGTCCGCGCCGAAATTCTCCACAAACCCTTCGCTAGTCCGCAGCGTGAATGTTCGGACGAGTTGTTGCAGATTGAGTTTTTCGGCGGGCCGCAGAACCGCTGTTCCGTCCTCCACGAGCTGGCCGACCCGCTCGCGGAGCTCGATTGCCCGCGGAGTGGGCACGAGAGCGCGGCCGGCCCTGACCAACAGCGGATCGCCCGTCGCCTCACGCAATCGCGCCAGCGTCCGGCTCATCGCCGACGGACTGAGCCGCAAACGTCGGGCCGCGCGCGCCACGCTGCCTTCCGCGAGCAGCACATCCAGAGTCACCAGCAGATTGAGATCGGGCTTCGACATGAATGAGCCGTAGCACACTTCCATCGTGAAGTGGCGTCAATTGCACGAATACAGTGCAGACGGGGCGTCTTCCGCTCTCTCGGGCGAGGTGTTAAATTGGTTCATGTTAAGAACAATCACTGCAGTACGCCACGAGATCGTCGCAGAAAATGTGAATCACACCGCTTCGATTCGCTGGGCTCTCGCCAGCCTTGCGCTCTCCATGTTGCTGTCCTCGCTCGACACGAGCATCGCCAATGCGGCCTTGCCGACGTTAGCCCAGGTGTTCAGCGCCTCCTTCCCTGAAGTCCAATGGGTCGTCCTCTCTTACCTCCTCGTCATCACCACCGTGATCGTGAGCGTCGGTCGGCTCGGTGATATCATGGGGCGTCGCCGTTTGCTTCTGGCTGGAATCGGCGTGTTCACGGTGGCTTCGGTCCTATGCGGTATCGCACCCACCCTCTGGTTGCTGATTGCCGCCCGAGCGGCGCAAGGTCTGGGAGGCGCGATCATGATGGCTCTCACTATGGCAATCGTCGGTGAGACGGTGCCGAAGGAAAGGATCGGTAGCGCCATGGGATTGCTCGGAACGATGTCCGCAGTGGGTACCGCGCTCGGGCCATCGCTCGGTGGCGTGCTGATTGCCGGACTCAGTTGGCGGGCCATCTTCCTCGTGAATTTGCCTCTGGGGATCCTGACATTTTTTCTCGCGCAACGTTTTCTACCCGCGGATCGCCGGGTTGTAACCGGCATCGCTGCGGCTGGGCCCGGGGTCAGCGGTTCTGGCTACAACCGCAGGCAGAGGCGCATTCCCGGATTTGACCTCGTGGGCACGCTGCTGTTGGCACTAACGCTGGCGGCTTATGCTCTCGCGGTGACGATGGGGCACGGTCGGTTCGGTTCGCTTAACGTTGCGCTGCTATTGGCGGCGGCAATCGGCGGCGGCTTCTTCCTGCTTGCCGAAACGAGAGCCGCCTCGCCTTTGATCCCGTTGGCGATGTTTTGCGATCCCATGCTCAGTGCGAGCCTCGCCATGAGCACACTCGTCGCGACCGTGGTGACCACGACGCTGGTGGTCGGGCCATTCTATCTCTCACTCGCACTCGGCCTCGATGCGGTTCGGGTGGGACTCGTCTTGTCGATCGGTCCGTTGGTCGCCGCCCTGACGGCGGTGCCAGCGGGCCGACTAGCGGACCGATTTGGTGCGCACCGCATGACCATGGTTGGGCTCATCGGCATGGCAGCTGGTTCCTTAATGCTCACGCTGACGCCGGTGACGTTCGGCCTCTTCGGCTACATCGCACCCATCGCCATGATCACCGCCTGCTATGGTTTATTTCAGACGGCCAACAACACGGCGGTCATGACCGATATCCGACCGGACCATCGCGGGGTTATTTCCGGCCTGCTCAACCTCTCGCGCAATCTCGGGCGCATCACCGGTGCCGCCGTGATGGGCGCGGTGTTTGCGCTGGGATCGGCGGCAATCGACATCACCACGGCGCGCCCCGAGGCCGTTGCCACGGGCATGCGGATCACGTTCGCTGTTGCGGCAATTCTAATCGCCCTCGCCCTCGCGGCGGGAAGCCGTGCACTCGCCAACCGCCCTTCGCTCCGCGGAGACATGTCATGACGTCACGTAAGCCCGGCACGGCAGACACCACAGCAACTCGTCGCCGCATTAATTTAGTTCTTGCTTAATTAAGTTCATACTTAATTATAGCTGGCATGCAAAGCCTCCTCGCTATCGCCGACCCGACCCGCCGCCGCATTGTCGAACTGCTCGCTACGCGTGACCGCACCGCCGGCGAACTGGTTGATGAATTCGACATGAGCGCGCCTGCAATCTCCCAGCACCTGAACGTGCTGCGCGAGGCCGGGCTCGTCACCACCCGCGTGGAAGGCCAGTCGCGCATCCAAACGCTCAACCCCGCCGGTCTCGACGACATCGAAGCCTGGCTCGAGCGCACCCGGAATTTCTGGAGCCAGCGGCTCGACGCCCTTGAACGTGAGCTGAAGGCCGACGACGAACGCAACAAACCGAAAAAGAAAAAATTATGAAGACCAACGACGACCACGGCCAATTCACTGCCCCCGGCGAAGTCCGCATCATGCGCACGCTACCCGGCCCCATCGAACGCATTTGGGAATACCTGACCGATCCTGTGAAGCGCAGCCGCTGGTTCGCCGGCGGCCCGATGGCACTGCACGTGGGTGGGAAGGTGCAACTTTTCTTCCAGCACAAGATCATCGCGCCGGACGAAACACCGCCCGAAAAGTATGCCGCGGTGCACCATGAAGGCTTCAAGATGCCGGGCACGATCCTCCGTTGCGAGCCGCCCCGCGTGCTGAGCTACACGTTCGACGACAACTCCGACGTCACCTTTGAACTCATTCCCCAGGACGCAAAGGTCCTGCTGATTCTCACCCACCGCAGCCGGGGCGAAGACCTTCCGTTCCTCAGTGGCTATGCGAGCGGCTGGCATGCTCATCTCATGATCCTCATCGCCCAGCTCGAAGGCACCACGCCTCCGCCCTTTTGGGCCACCCACGGGCGACTCAAGGCCGAATACGAAAAGGTCATCCCAACATGAATCAGCCCGGCACAGCTGTCGTCTCCCACCGTTTCACCGTCGCGGCGGAACGTGTCTTCGACGCGTGGCTCGATCCGGTCTGGATCAGTCGCTGGATGTTCGGCCCGGGCGTGCGCGATGAGAAGATCGTACGGCTGAGTATCGAACCCCGCGCGGGCGGAAAGTTTTCTTTCGTGGTCAACCGCCAGAATGTGGAGATCGCTCACGCGGGCGAATACCTCGAGATCGACCGGCCGCGTCTGCTCGTTTTCACGTGGGCCACGCGCGACTCCCTGCCCAACACCAGCCGTGTCATCGTGGAAATCCTCCCGTGCGACGGCGGCTGCGAGCTCACCCTCACCCACGTCATGGGCGCCGACTGGGCCGCCTTCGTGGAGAAGGCCGCCGGCTCCTGGCGCATGATGCTCGAAGCGCTGGCCGACGCGCTCGCCGCAACAAACATTTCAACCCTCAACCCATCATGAAAACTGCCTCATCCGAAAAACCGAACGTCACCACGCCCGAAAAGTGGCTCGCCTCCCGCCTCGAACTTTTGCGCGAGGAAAAAGAATTCACCCGCCTGCGCGACCGCATCGCCGAGCGCCGCCGCACACTTCCTTGGATCAAGATGACGAAGCCCTACACCTTCGATACACCCGGCGGCCGAGTGTCGCTGGCCGACCTGTTCGAGGGCCGCAGCCAACTGATGGTCCAACACTTCATGCTCGGACCCGGCTGGGAGCAGGGCTGCAAGAGCTGCTCGTTCATGCTAGATCATTTCAATCCGGCCGTGCCGCACCTGAACGCTCGCGACGTCACCTTCACCGCCATCTCGCATGCACCGCTCGCGGAAATCCTCCCGTTCAAAAAACGGATGGGCTGGGCCGTCAACTGGGTCTCGTCACATGGCACCGACTTCAACCGCGATTTCCACGTATCCTTTACCGAAGAGGAAATCGACCGCGGCCAGGTGGACTACAACTACACCAAGATGGACTTTCCGCAGACCGAGGCGCCCGGCATCAGCGTCTTTGCCCGCGATGACTCCGGCAACGTGTACCTCACCTACTCCACCTACGGTCGCGGCGTGGAAGTGGTCATGACCACCTACGACCTGCTCGACCTCACGCCCAAGGGCCGCGACGAAGACGACATGGAATATGGCATGGAGTGGCTCCGGCATCACGACCGCTATGAGCATGCACTCGCGGCTCATTGAGCAAATGCGCCGGGCGCGCGGCTGGTTGATCCCAGCCGCGTTGCTCACACTGGCACCCAAATGCATTCTGTGCGTGCTCGCCTACGCCGGCCTCGGCACCGCGCTCGGGCTCGGCGGTCAGGAAATTTGCAGCGCCTCGAGCGAGGCGACGGGACATTGGACCGTTTGGCTGCCCGTTCTGGCCGGCGTCGTAGCTGTAGTCATGAGAATCACAAGCTGTCACGTCTCGACCATCGGACCCGTGAAAGGGCATTCACGTCCAGAGCGCACAGTCTCTGTGCTCGATTCAACTTTTCCCTCGAAATCGACCCGTTGAAAAACTTTCGCATTTAAAACGTGCTGAGCGGTGCGAAACGCCAGCGCTCGAAGGACGAGCCGAATCGCTCGGCACTGAATTGAGCCTCGCCGGGCTGGCTTAAATCGTCCTCTTTAGGAGCCGGCATGAATAAACTTCTTATCATCGTTTTCGCGTCGCTCGTGCTGGTCTCGTCCGCCCCGGCGGCCGAATGGACCAACCTGCTGGACAGGGAACTGTCGCAGTGGGACACCTATCTGGGCTTCCGCCACAGCACCGGCTACAACGGCCGCGAGCCGGTCGATGCGCAGGGGAAGATGATCGAGCCCGTCGGCTACGGCAAAGATCCCGCCGGCGTTTTCACTGTCGTCGAGGACAACGGAAAACCGGTCCTGCGCGTGAGCGGCGAGATCTACGGCTGCCTTTTCACGAAGCAGGAATTTTCCAACTATCGCCTGAAATTGAAAGTGAAATGGGGCGCGACCCTGTGGCCGCCGCGAACGGATAAATTGCGGGACTCCGGCATCTGCTACCATTCGATCGGCCCGGCCGGCATCGACTATTGGCGGGCCTGGATGCTCTCGCAGGAATTCCAGATCATGGAGGGCCACATGGGGGACTATTGGAACATCTCCAGCGCGGCTGCCGATATCCGCGCCTATCTGCCCGAGGGCGCCATGAACGCGGTGGCGAACGAAACCCGGCCGTTTCTGTCGTTTGGCGCGAAGCCGAGCGTGGGCGGTTTCTGTCTGCGCAGCGAGAATCACGAGAGCCCGCCGGGGCAGTGGACCGATATCGAATTAGTCTGTTTCGAGGGGAAAAGCCTGCACATCGTCAACGGCCACGTCGTGATGGTTCTGCGAAATTCCCGCTCCATGAAAGACGAGATCGCCACTCCCCTGACGAAAGGGAAAATCCAATTGCAAAGCGAGGCGTCCGAAGTGTTTTTCACCGACATCAAGATCCAGCCCATCGACGCGCTGCCCGCCGAATATGCACACCTGTTTGAATGAGCAGCGGGTGTCCGCGATTCTCGTGAACGTGAAACCGAGGCTGCGAGCCGGGTTTAAATTTTTTCCGTCGAGCCGCCGGCTTCCATCGTTGGTTTGGCTTTCCCCTGATTCGCGCCACCTGTTCTGCACTTCCTCTTACCATGAAAACCCCATCCTGTCTGCACTCTTGGATCATCCTGTTCGCCCTGCTCTGCCTCGGTGCCGCCGCCGCGCCCGCCGACAACCCGCTGGCCCTGACTTCACCTGACGGCCGCATCGCCGTCACGGTCAACCCGACGGGCGCACTCGTTTATCGCGTCACGGTGGACGGCGTCGCGGTGTTGAACGATTCACACCTCGGGCTGCGTCTGCGTGACGGCGAACTCGGCCGTAATACCGAGCTCGTCAAGACCGACCGCCGCGACATCGACACGACGTGGGCCAATCCGCTCGGCAAACGGAGCAAGGTGCGCGATCACCACCGCGAGCTCTCACTCACCTTGCGCGAACGCACCGGGGGTCGCGAGTTTCAGGTGCTCTTCCGCGCCTTCGATGATGGCGTGGGCTTTCGCTATGCCTTGCCCGCCGGGGCGGGCGCGAAGGACGTCGTCGTGGAGGAGGAGCTGACGGAGTTCGCCTTCACCGCCGACAATCTTTGCTACGCCGGCGACCACACGCACGTCCCGGCGGAGGAATACGATATGCGCAGCGGTTTTGCCGGTTCACAGGAGTGGGAATATCTGCGGCAGCGTTTGTCCGACCTGCCCGTCGAAACCGTGACCGGCCTGCCGCTGCTCACGCACACACCCGCCGCGTGGGTCGCGCTGACCGAGGCTGATTTGACCGACTGGTCTGCGCTGTGGCTCGCCCGCGCCCCCCAGGTCGGCGGCACAACCGCCGTGACGCTGCGCGCGCGCCTCGCCCCCCGGCTGGATGGCCAGGGATTGGTCAAGGCGACGTTGCCGCACGAGACACCGTGGCGCGTGCTCCTGATCGGGCGCGAGCCCGGCCGGCTGATCGAGAGCGATCTGGTGCTGAATCTCAGCGCGCCGTCGCAAATCGCCGATCCATCGTGGATCAAGCCCGGCCTGATGGCGTGGGACTCGTGGTGGTCCGGCACCGGCAAAAAAGACACGGCGACCATGAAGCAGTTCATTCAATTCGCCAGCGAGATGGGCTGGGCCTATCAGCTCGTCGACGGCGGCTGGTATGCGGGCATACGAACCGCGGGCGCGGATTTGACCAAGCCGGTTCCGGCGGTCGACATGGAGGAACTACGGCGCTTCGCGGCGGAAAAGGGCGTGCGCCTCTGGCTCTGGCTTTACTGGACTGATGTCGACCAACACGACGCCTACAAGGAAGCGTTCGCGCTCTACGAAAAATGGGGCATCGCCGGCGTGAAGATCGATTTCATGGACCGCGACGACCAGGACATGGTGAACTGGTATGAGAAAATCACGCGGGCTGGCGCCGAACATCACCTGCTGGTGAACTTTCACGGCGCCTACAAACCCACCGGCATGATCCGCACGTGGCCCAACCAGATCACGCGCGAAGGCATTCTGGGCAACGAATACAACAAATGGAGCTCGCGCGTCACCGCCGAGCACCGGGTCACGCTGCCGTTCACGCGCTTTCTCGCCGGCCCCGGCGACTACACGCCCGGCGGTTTTCTGAACCGGACTGCCACGCAGCATCAGACGCGCGTGAACCCAACCCAAGCGCTCGGCACACGCGCGGGCCAGCTCGCGCTGTTCGTCTGCTACGACAGCCCGATCATGTGCGTCTCCGATCACCCTGACCACCTGCGCGACCAACCCGGGATCGATTTTCTGAAAGTCGTGCCGACAGTGTGGGACGAGACGCAGGTGCTTTCCGGCGCGGTCGGCGAACACCTCGTGATGGTGCGCCGCTCCGGAGCCGAATGGTTTCTCGGCGCGCTGACCAACGATGTCACGCGCGTGTGCTCCACCAAGTTGGATTTCCTCGGCGAGGGAAAGTGGACGATGCGCTGGTGGCACGATGCGCGCGATAGCAATGCCAACCCCGAACACCTCGAGGTCGAGGAACGCACCGTCACCGCCGGCGAGACCTTGAACCTACGACTTTCCCCGGGCGGCGGCGCGGTGGTGCGCTTCGTTCGCCAACCCTGAAACACCAAACAGCGGAGCAATAGGATCGGGCGCTCAACCCGTTCAATAAGCTTAGCGCAGGCTCTGGGCTCTCGCGGGCACGGTCGCGTCCCAACGGCCCTCATCCGCAGACCCGTACAATGGCCTCCAGATCGCTGGAGCGATGTCTCCACGATCAATTCCGTTTGCACCTCGAACCCAAGAAACTAAACGCCGCCCTTTCGCCAATATTACTCGCCGGGGCAATGGGCCACCAAGCCGATTGCTCATTGGCCGATCTTATAGGGCAACACCCGCATAAATTATTTCGTCTACTTTTGCAGCGGTGAACCGGTTCTTCACTGGTACGCGCGCCCTGTCAGTTCAAGTTCTTCGTCATGCCCACCTGGAATTCCGACCAATACCTGAAGTTCGCGAATGAGCGCACCCAACCTGCGGTGGACTTGGCCGCACGCGTAGCCCTCGCTGCGCCGCAGCGAGCCATTGATCTCGGCTGCGGTCCAGGCAACAGCACGCTCGTCGTGGCGAATCGCTGGCCCGAGGCCCGGCTCACCGGGCTGGATAATTCAGCCGCCATGCTCGCCGCTGCGCGTAATACCCTGCCGGCCGCACAATGGCTCGAAGGGGACATCACAACCTGGGCGGCTCATACTGCTGCGGCTAGTTTCGAGGTCATCTTCGCCAATGCGTCTCTGCACTGGGTGCCGGAACACGCCGTCGTGCTGCCTCAGCTTTTGGCCGCCGTCGCGCCTGGAGGTGCGCTCGCGTTGCAGATGCCCGCCAATTTCGACGCCCCGCCGCACCGGTTGATGCGCGAGCTCGGCACCTCCGAGAGTTGGCGCTCGTTCTTTACGCCGCCCCCGCGCGAATGGCACGTCCACCCTTCCGAATTCTATTACGACACGCTGGCCCCGCACGCCGCACGCGTTGAACTCTGGACGACCGATTATATCCACGTGCTCGCAGGTATCGACGGGATCGTCGAGTGGTATCGCGGCACCGGCCTGCGGCCCTGGCTGGATGCGTTGCCCGACGAAGCCACCCGCCACCGCTTTCTGGCTAATTATAAAGAGCTCCTCGCGCCCCACTTTCCAATCCGTGCCGATGGTCGAATCCTATTTCCGTTCCGACGTCTCTTCGTCATCGCCTATCGTTGAGGCGGCGAAGATCGAGATTTGGACCAAGTATGTGTGGCGACGGCGCTGGCGGGTGCGGTTTGGACGATTGCGAAATCGTTCCGACGAACCATCAGCCTTTGAGCCAACCGTCAGCCAGCTGACGCCACGCGTCCGTGCGCGACAACTGTTCAGCGGTGAGATAGGTAATCACCATGAAAGCGTAGCCCACCGCAAACCACCGGTCGAAGGTGCGGGTCATCAGAGTGCGCACCAACAAAAGTAGCGCGGCCAAGACAAAGACCGGACCGAAAAACGCTACCCGCGAGGAGTCACCGCCGAAAAGGGAAACGAGTAATGGAATTCGGGTCGTGGCACCCAGAAGCAGACTCAGGCTCGCGAGCAGCATCATGGCCCGGTGTTTCTCCGGCTGTTTACGCGTGAGGAGCCCCGCCAGCACGAAGAGCGTGAAGACAGCGATCTCGGCCAGCATGACGAGGAGAAAGGCCGGATAATAAGCCATGCCGAAAAAAACGAAATCCTGCGCGCCCAGAGCAGAGCGGCTGGCCACCATCACCCCACTCACCGCGACGACGAGCGCGATCCCGACGGCACTCCAGCCAAGCTTCATGTGCAGCCGGCGGTTCTTCACGGTGATCAGCAGCGACTGCACCAGCGAAAGAACATACCAACCCGTGATGGCCAGGCCATGGACGAGCACCACGGGAAAAATTGCGGGCGAGATGATGCGACCGTGCTGACCGTGTCCGCTGGTGTAGAACGGCAGAAAGCCGATAAACATGATGACCAAGATAAGCGCCGCCGCCGTGGTAAAGAAAATACGGTTGGATTTCATCGGACGATGCGTGGGGTAAAGAGTCGCGACGCTGCGACGCGTCCGGCGAGCGGTCAACGGCTAACACCCAAAAGACAGGTCATTGAATATCCGATGAGTAAACTCAACATTAGCGACAGCAGGAAGGCCCTTTCATTTTCACGGCGAATGAGGCGGTATTCTATTTGCGGGTTTTAAGTCTGGTGCCCGCCAGGGTATTTTTCGCTTGGTAACCTGTATCCTCCGTCGCCTCGACTATAAATCCCGTCAACTGGATCACTTCTTCCTCTTTTTCACTTTTCTTTTCGGCGACGGCAGCGGGAGGCTCGTCAGCTGGAGCGCTCGATTGTTCAACGACCGCTTGGAGTGCAGACGGTGACACGGATGTTTGTTTGGCCGGAGTAGAAACGCAACCGGCCGCGAGCGCCATCGCTCCTGCAGAAAGCGCGGCTACGCCGAACTGTTTCACCCGGCTCCACTCGCTGCGCGTGAGCGGGGCGTCGGGCGTCACCATCTCACCCGAGAGCCGGACGTAGTAAGTGCCGCAAATGCGTTCGGTCTGGGCGCGCTGCTTCAGCTCAGCGCGTTCCACGGCGGACATGAGGGAGAGATTGCGAACGTGGTGGCCGCATTGTTCACAGAAACGGGAGCGTTCGTTACCGGACATTTGATTCCACGACAGAGGACAAGCGAAGGAGAGTTTGGGCGGAGTATTCATGGGCGTTAGGAGGAGGTTGAGGTGATGGATTACGCTCTCAGCCTAGCCCATCCGCGCCGCCATGTCGTCATGGCCACGTAAAACATTGTCAGGAATTGTCATGGACCGCCGGAAGAGCTACCCTGCCACGGGAGGACCGGACTGAAAAAGGCGCTTCGGGATGTTTTCCTGCGCGAAAATTTCGACGAGCGGATCTCAAAGAAAAAACCTTCAAGCGCCCAGTTTCTGTGAGAGGGCTTCGAGTTGGTTCGCGGCAATGCTTCAGCCTTCCTTGAAACCCATCTTCTCGTGCGCTTCGCGGTCGGCGACCGACCAGTGACGGACACGAGCCGTGTAGTTGGTCCGGCCATTGCCGGCGTCCTCGAATGTAAGAATGCCCGTCATGAACGGTTTTTCCGAGGGCGCCCAAGCTGACGTGAAAGCGTCGGTGAAAACCAGCCGTTCGTTCGGCACGACCTCAAGATAGATGCCGCGATTCGGGAATTCCTTTCCCTCCGGCGACAGAATCGTGATACAACTCGCGCCACCGGCTCGGACATCCATCACGACACGCACCGTTTTGTACGGTGGCCGCGTGAGCCATCGCGTGATGAGCTGGGGCGTGATCCAGCTGCGGTAAAGTTTTTCGCACGATGCATTGAGCACGCGGTTGATCATAAGTTCACGGTCAGCGGAGAAGGCAGACTTGGTTTTGTGGGACACGGGATGAAGGGATGATGGTGGTGAGAGTCGATGGGGTTCTACCACTACTACGAACGACCAATGGGAATCCGGACAGCGGTCTCCCGGCCCGTGCAGGCGAACACCCAGCCGGTGAAGAAAAATGCTGCACCAGCCAGCGCTGGTGCGAGATGCCACATACTCAAATAGCCCACAGCAAAGTGAACCCCGATGGCCGCAAGGAAACCAGCTCCGCCTGAAAAAAGTATGACTTGGAGAAAATTCCGTGTGACCGGTGCATGCAGTACGATGACAATCACCATCAATCCAATGGAAAGCAAACCGCCGCCAAAGCCTGCCCGGTCATGTGCTATTACTGGCAGTAGCCGATCCGATACGCCGCAGATTTCGAGCTTGGTCAGGCCAACGTAAACCAAATCTGTTTCAACAAAAACCGTTGTCATGCCCACGACCGAGATAGTTAGGCCTGCCGCAACAAGTCCCGCGCCATAGACCAATAATAAAGCTTTCCCCAGCCGTGCTCTAAATCCGAGACTCCCCCATGAAGGTATTTGTATGAGCACGCGCCAGCTGCTGTTGCCGATTAGCCTTCGTCGCGTAAGAATCATCCCAATCAGAAAAACGGGCAGTAACACAAGCGTCGCCAGTCCATGCCAAGTATCAAGATACCCGTAGCCCAGATAGCTCAAGAAACTCCCGAATCCCGCCGTCCCAGACATCGCGAGTGTCCACCAGGCCCAAGCTTCGCCTCGTTTCAGTGGAAATTCGGTAAGCCAGAGATAGAGCAACCCGACCGAAACCAGAGATCCACCGAAAGCTGCTCGATCGTGAAACATGAAATTAACCAATCGCGGACTGCCTGCACGTGACAGTTGCGCGGCGTCCATTCCAAGATAAGCAACGTCATGCGGAAGAAAGTGACCGGTTGCAGATAGAAACAACGCAAACCCTCCTGAAGCAACCAAAGCAACCCCGGTCAGCCTCAGGGGGAAAAGTCCATCACCGATCAATGCCTCGAAAAAGCCCCGCTCATCTTCTTCTTGAGGCACAGGGCTGCTCATGATGACTCAGGGTGTGACGACCGGTCGCACGCCACGCGCGGCCAAAAACGGATCCAATCTTCGTGCGAGTTCGCGCCAATGATAAGAAGACACCCCGGGATAGAGATGATGCTCAAGATGGTAGGTGTGCTGCAGGAATAGCTCAGGTATCAACCGGCCGCGCACAGCATGCGTTTGGGTCAATGGGTTGTCTCCTTCAGCTCGATGCGGTATCCATACGGTCGCAAATGGATAAAGCCAGCTGCTTGTTACCACTAGTAGAACGTAGACTATAAGTATCCCACTCCATGGCAACAATGCTACGCCGCTTCCAACGACCGAAATCACTCCAGCCGCTTCCAAGACCATCCACCTTTTGTCTGCTGGCTGCGCCCGCCTCCACGCCCAGACAAACAGACGTGATTGGTTGCCAATGCCGCTCAGCAACGCTCTCCACCATGGCAATCGGGCTACAGCGCCTTCCACATCGTCGTCCTCGGGAAAATGCCGGTGGTGATGCAAATGAGTAATACGAAATGCATGCCCGCTGCGCAGCACGAGCATTTCTGTGAATGAAAGAAGCACCTCATTAACCGGCCGGGAAAACCCCAGCGTTCTATGCAATAGGTCGTGTGAAGTAGAAACATAAGTTATGAACATCAATGCGGCTACCGAAAATACCGCTGGTATCCACCATTCATGCCTGGCGAAAACAAAATATGCGGCCACACAAGCAAGGGGTCGAAGAATGGACCAGAGGCGTTGGAAAGAAGTCACATGTAGCAAATCCCGACCGAGAACTTCCAAACTGGGCAAATCTTCGGATTGTGCGGGAACAGGAATCATAGTTGGAATGTTAACAAAAATTCTGCTCCCGCCAAGCTTCCGATTAGCGCATGAAAAATCAGTCCCGCACCGTGCTCAAGCCGAGGCGAGTGATGCGGTCGATCAGCTGCGGGTACGCCAGACCGGCTTTCAAGGCGGACTGCGCGAAGTCTTCATCCGGGGCGAGCATGGGATTCGGATTCGCCTCGATGAAGTAGAGTTCGTTCTTCGCGTTCAACCGCAGGTCTACCCGGGCGTAACCGTCGATGGTGAGCAGGTGGTAGATGCGCTTGCAGACCGACTCGATGTTCCGCACCACCGCTGGTTCCAGATTTTCGGCAAACTGGTTTTCCAGGCCCCAGCGCTTGCGGTAGGCCTCGTCCCACTTTGCCATGTAGGTCGCAATCTTCGGCTCGTCGGGTGGCACTTCGCGAAAAACCAATTCACGGATCGGAAACACCTGCAGGCGATGATTGCCGATCATGCTGACGTAGAGTTCGCGACCTTCGATGTATTCCTCGGCGATGACATCGTTGTCCGTTTTCTCGTGGATGAACAAGACCCGTTCCTTGAATTGATCATCGGTCTCCACAAACGACGCCTGCGAAATCCCAATGGAAGCCTCTTCCTTCAGCGGTTTCACGAGAATGGGAAACTTTAGATGTTTCGGTCGGGCGATGCGTTTGCCGCGCGGGATCGTCACGAAAGCCGGGGTGTGGATGCGATGGTAGCTGAGGATTTTTTTTGAAATGCCCTTGTGCTTGCAGAGAGTCAGCCCCGTGGAGCCGCAGCCGGTGAAGGGAATGCCGGTCATCGCGAGGAACGAAGCGATGTGCTGGTCGAACGCGCGGTTGTTCCGGAACTGGTCGGCCAGATTGAAGATTACATCCGGGCTGAAGGTCTGGAGTTTCTGGCGCACGAGATCGAGATCATCGAAGATCGCCAGTTGCTCGTGGGGATAAGCGAGCTCGTCCAACGCGGCGAGCACGCCGGCCTCGGTCTTCCAATCCACGGTCTTCAGTTCGGGACCGAAATCCTGGTCGACCGTCGTAGGCCGGA
>JANYCF010000157.1 GCA_025360455.1 Opitutaceae bacterium
TGGAAACCCCGTCACCGCCACATGTTCAATCAACTGCTGGGACTTTTCTCTAACGACATCGGCATCGATCTTGGCACCGCCAACACCCTCGTCTACGTCAAGGACAAGGGCATCGTCCTCCGCGAACCTTCCGTGGTCGCCGTGCACACCGGCTCCCGCAAGGTCCTCGCCGTCGGCGATGAAGCCAAAAAGATGCTGGGCCGCACCCCTGGTAACATCACTGCGATCCGCCCCATGAAGGACGGTGTCATTGCCGACTTTGATATCACCGAGGCGATGCTGCGTTATTTCATCAAGAAGGTGCACAATAATTCCAAGGTCGTCTCTCCTCGCGTCGTCGTCGCCATTCCGAGCGGCATCACCGAAGCAGAGAAACGTGCCGTGAAAGAATCCGCCACGCACGCCGGCGCCCGCGAAGTCATCACGATTCTCGAGCCCATGGCTGCCGCCCTCGGCGTCGGCCTGCCCGTCGATGAACCCGCCGCCAACATGATTGTTGATATCGGTGGCGGCACCACCGAGATCGCAATCATTTCCCTCTCCGGCATCGTGTTTTCAAAATCCATCCGTGTGGCCGGTGACGAGTTCGACGCCGCATTGATCAACTACATGAAACGCGCCTACAATCTTCTCATCGGTGAACGCACGGCGGAAGAAATCAAAGTCACCATTGGTTCCGCTTACCCACTCGACACCGAACTCTCGATGGAAGTGAAAGGCCGCGACTCTGTCGCCGGTCTGCCCAAGACGATTCACATCACCTCGCAGGAAATTCGCGAAGCTATGGCCGACACCGTCACCGCCATCGTTGAAGCCGTGCGCGCCGCCCTCGAGCGCTGCCCGCCCGAGCTTTCCGCCGATCTCGTGGACCGCGGTTTCGTGATGGCCGGCGGCGGCTCGCTCATCCGCGGCATCGACAAACTTCTCTCGGAGAAAACCGGCCTGCCCGTCACCGTCTCCGACGATCCCCTCTCCGCCGTGGCCAATGGCACAGGCGTCTTCCTCAACAACATCGACGAGTACCACCGCGTCTCCGCCGATTTTTGAGCGAGGCCCGGCCCTGACCGCCGGCTAAACCGCCGACACCGCCGTGCTTCCCAAACGTTTCGATCAAGCCCGTCCCTTCGCCACGCTCGGCGTGGTGTTGCTCGTGTGGCTGCTCCTGCCGGTCGTCTTCAAGACCTTTGCCCGTTCGGCTTTTTTTGAAATCCAAGCCCCGATCACGATCACGGATTCCTACGTTGCTGATGTGCAAAATTTCTGGGCGACAAAACTCCATAGCCAAGCGGAGATCATGTCCGCCGCCAAAGATACGGCGGCCTTGATCGCCACCTACGATTTGAGCGTGTCCAAAGTGAAGCAATTGGAGGCCGATATTCTCCGCCTGGAAAACCTCCTCAATCTCCCTTCCCTCCCCACTTATCGCTTGGAACCAGCCCGCGTTGCCCGGCGCGATTTCAACGGTTGGTGGCAACGCATGATCATTCGCAAAGGCAGCAACTACGGTATCACGGTGGGTGCGCCCGTGGTGTTTTTCGGCGGCGTCGTGGGCCGCGTCGTCGAAGTTCATGCCTACACTGCCGTGGTCGATCTCATCACCAGTCCCACGTTCCGCGTCGCCGCCAGCGCGGAAGGCGACAATCGCCCCGTCAGTTATCAGGGCGGCATCAACGAAACTTTCTCCGCTCCCCGTGGCACGGTGGAATTCGTGCCGCTCGACATCACCGCCAGCACCACTCAGCCCCAGCGCCTCGTCACTTCCGGACTCGGCGGTGTTTTTCCACCCGGCCTGACCATCGGCTCCATCACTCTGCTGGAGCCGTCCACCGACGGCATGTTTAAAAACGGCGAAGTGAAACTCGACGAGCGCCTCAATTCTCTGACGGAGATTACGGTCCTCGTCCCGTTAAGTCCTGATCAATTCTAATGATTCGCACCGACTCTCGCTGGCTCATTGTTTTCGGCTGCAATCTGCTGCTGCTCTGGCTCGTCGGCTTGGCCAACCACTATCTCGCATACTTTTCATTTCTGTGGCTGGAGCATTGCAGTGTGTCGCTCTATCTTGGCGGCCTGCTCGTGACCTATGCCTCCCTGCGGCTCGACTCCCGGCACGGTTGGATTTGCACCCTCCTCACGGGACTCGCCGCTGATTCGCTCACCGCCCTCCCCTTCGGCACCAGCCTCGTGCTGTTCGGCCTGGTGCATGCCATCCTCCTCCAGGGACGCCAGCGTTTCCCGCGCGAAGAGCTGGTGTTCGCCATCGTCGTGGCCTTGCTGGCCAATCTGTTTCTATACGTCGCGATTTCCTTTATGCTCGTCGGCCATAACCCCCGCCCTGCCGGAGCGTGGGCCCGACTGTTTGTCGATCTGCTCGCCTCGCAAATTGCCATCGCCGTACTCACCTGCTGGTTCATGTCGCTCCAAAACCGCATTTTTGAATTCCTCGGCCAGCATCCCGAAACCGGCCGGCGCGTGGCCACTTGATTATCATCAGGGTCTGATCCCGTTATCGCCATGTCCCGGACTATCGAAACCCACAGTGCCCACAACCCGCGCCTCCTCGCTTTCTACGGCGTCGTCGCGGCCTTGGTCTTGATCTTGGGCGGGGGCGTAGCCTTTCGTCAGCTTTTTCGCAGCGGACTCTACAACGAACGCGAACGCCTGCAAAACCAACGCCGCATCATTGTCCCCGGCCCGCGCGGCAATATCCTTGATCGCAACGGCGATGTGCTCGTCGGCAACCGCCCGCGCTTTTCCGTGGTGCTTAACCTCGCCGATCTCCGCGGCGAACTTCGCACTGAATTCCTCAAGATTGGCCGCAACTACCGCGGCTACGAAAAGATCGACCGCCCTACTCCCGGCCAGATCGAAGCCATCACCCGCGTGGCCATCGCCCAGCGTTATCTTGATCAGGTAAACTTCATCCTCGGTCGGGCCGAACAGGCCAAAGCCAAAGATCTCGAGCGCCATTTCTCCCAAACTTTGCTGCTGCCCTATGTGCTGCTCGATGATCTTTCTCCCATGGAATATGCCCGGCTCATCGAACGCCTGCCGGTGAACTCCCCCCTCCAAGTCTACACCTCCAGTACCCGCTACTACCCGTATGGCGCGGCCGCCGCCCACGTGCTCGGCTACACCGGCATCGACGATAATCCGGAAGCCGAAGATTTTCCCGGCGAAGATTTGCTCACCTTCAAAATGAAAGGCGCGTTCGGGCGCGACGGGCTGGAGAAAAAATTCGAAGATCACCTGCAAGGCGAATCTGGCGGCGCCATCTATCGCGTCGATCCCGCCGGCTACAAAGTCGACCGCCCCATTGAAGAACGCAAAGTCGTCCAAGGAAAAAACCTCACCACCAGTCTCGATATTGATCTCCAACTGGCCGCGGAAAAAGAGATGGAAGGAAAAGTAGGCGCTGCCGTCGCCGTCGACGTTCACACTGGCGAAGTGCTGGTCATGGCCTCCGCCCCCAATTACGATCTCAATGAATTTGTTCCCCGCCTCTCCAGTAACAAGGCCAAGGAAATCGAAGCCAGCGGCGGCTGGTTGAATCGCGCCATCCAAGGCGTCTACCCCACCGGCTCCACTTTCAAACTCATCACCGCTGTTGCCGGACTGCGCAGCGGCGCCATCGACCATACCAGTCAGTACATTTGTCCGGGCTATATCATGGTGGGCAACCGCCGCTTCCCCTGCGCCCACGGTGCCGTCCACGGTCTCACAGCTCTCCCCATGGCCTTGGCCAAATCCTGCAATGTATTTTTCTGCAAATATGGACTGGAAATCGGACCCGAGTTGATTGCCGCAGAAGCCAAACGCTTCGGTTACGACATGCAGACCGGTATCGAGCTGCCGGGCGAATCCACCCGCATGCTCGTCGGCGATCCGATCTGGAAGAAATTCAAACTCAATGAATCTTGGTTCGCCGGCGACACCGCCAACATGTCAATCGGTCAGGGTTTCCTGGACACGACTCCCCTCCAAGTCGCGTGCATGGTCGCCTCTTTCGCGCGGGGCGAAACTCTGACCAAACCGACGCTCCTCCACGATCCGCATCGACCCGTGCAACACTCCGCCCCGATCGGACTCGCGCCCGCCGACTACAACTACATCGTCGAAGGCTTGGAAGCCTGCGCGAAGATCGGCACCGGCCGACTCATCCAGATTGAAAACATGCGCGTCGCCGCCAAGACCGGCACCGCGCAGAAACGAGTGGCCGGTGGCACCATTGAACTCGGTTGGATGATTGCCTTTGCCCCCATTGAAGATCCCCAGATTGCCATCGCGGTGATCATGGAAAGCCAGGAACTCGACGCCAGTTTCGGCGGTGGCATCAAAGCGTCCCCCATCGTGAAAGCCGTTCTCGAAGCCTGGAAAGAAAAACAAGACCATCCCGCCGCCGCACTGCTGCCGGGCAATAGTCCATGAGTTGAGATGCTGCGGTTGATCCAGCCGTGAGCGGCTCGGTCGACCAAACCCGAATATTTCATGCTCAACCCAGGAAATTCTTGGGACACAGAGCACACTGAGTCGATCCAGAGATCACAGAGTGAGACATGACAGCCCAGCAGTTGCCAAATTCGATTCGGAAACAGGAACACAGCATAGAACTGCTGACACCTTGTATACTCCTTCGGCCTCTGTGGTGTTTCGACAGGCTCAAGCCATCCTGAGCGAAGTCGAACGGGTGTCGCCCTCTGGATACTCTGTACTACTATCTCTGTAATTTTTTTTGTGCAAGATTTCACTCGGCTACGCCGACGCCGAGCCGGCAAATTTATGGCCACAAAAAGGCACAAAAACATGGGAGCAGTCGAGGCTGTCGATGCGCCTATAGGCGCGCGTATGACATGAACTGCATGGCAAAAACACTTTGCGCCTTTTTGTGGCAAAAAAATCCGCCAGTCTTTCGGTTGCGGCGGAGCCGCTCCGGTATACTGCCTTGATCCATTTCAATATGAAATATCCGGGCGTACGCCCAGGATTGATCCTTTCTCCCATGGTATCGGCCGGAGGAGGATTGATTTTCCATTTTACGCTCCTTAACCTTAAAATTGATACCATCGGCCTCCCTTCATTTTATTATTACCCCATCGCTCGCGTCACCCCAATGGGCAGCGCTCACTTTCTCGTACTCCACATGCCAAAATTCATCACCCTACTCGCCAAAATTCGTTGGAGTAGGCTCCTGCTTTTGCTGCTACCTTTATTTCTCTATGCCAGTGGAATTATTGAGCGCTACGGTCTGAGAGATGACTACTCCACGCTGCGTGAGGCGCGTGAAAGCGGAGATATTATTTTTCAGGTCAATGCTTCGCATGGCCGCCCGGTGTACGGTTGGCTACTGGAATACTCCTTCGCCATGCTCGATGGCATAAACGGTTTGCCCTGGGCCCGCCTCGTCTCCGCCTTGCTGGTCGGCCTGCTCGCTTGGCTCACTGCTTGGACCCTCGAGGTACAGTTGGGGTGGAACAAAATGTCGGCCTGGTCGGTAGGCGGTTGGCTCGCCCTCCTGCCCGCGACCCAAATTTATATTCATTGGGCGATTTGCTGGCCCATCGCACTCGCCGCCGTGCTGGGCGTGCTTGCGTTCATCCTCGCCCAATGGGGCTATAAGCAAACCTCGCGGATAAAACGGGCGCTGGCTGCGGTCGGAGCGTTCAGCTTGTTGCTCCTCGCTCTGCTCGACTATCAGCCCAATGCCTTGCTGTTCGTAATGTTCATCGCCGCCGGCTGGATCACCCGGCTGGCTGAGCCGAATCGAACCAAGGTGCGGTGGGCCGCTTGGCACCTGGGCTTGGTGCTACTCGCCTTGACGACGGCCTACGTCGCCAGTCAAAGCATGTTCGCCCTTTCGAGCGTCGAGCGCTCACCCCGTTTTTCCGTCGAAACAAATTTTTTGAACAAACTGGAGTGGAGTGCAGCTCAGCCCTTGCAAAATGCCCTCGCCTTGGAGGTTTTGGCGGACGACACCGGTCGGACCGAACCTTGGCACCAATTGGCAGCGACGGCGACCGGGGCGACCATCATCGCATTTGGTCTCTTTGCCCGCCGCAAACATGGCTGGAGCGCCGCCGGCAACTGGTGGGCCGGATTTTTGGCGTTCGCTCTGCTGGCTTACGCGGTAAGCTTTGTCGCGGCGGAACGTTGGGCTACCTACCGCACCTTGCTGCCTCTTTCAGGAGTGGTAATCGTCTATCTCGTGCATGCCGTCAGCACCACGCTAGGCCCCCGCCGGCGCACGAGTGCGCTGCTCTGCGCCATCGTGGGTTGCGCCGCGCTCCTCGCCCACCACGAAAGCCATGAATTCCTCGCCGAGGAACAAGAGTCCGAGCTCGCCCGGCTCGAAACCGCTTCGCACAAAGTGAATCCGGAGACGATGACCCGTGTCACCCTGCTGCTGCCCCACTCGGAAAATCCGACTGAACCACTCCATTATCTCGACGAGTACGGTTCACTTTCCATGGATGCCGATTGGTGCGCCAAGGAAATGCTGTTGTTATTGCTGCACGAGCAGCATCCCGCAGAAAACCGCGCCATTGCCCAGCTGAAGGTGACGGCCACCTCTGATCAACCGGCACCAGGAAGCTATGACGTGCTACTCGACCTACGAGACGGTGCCCGCTCGGTCGAGCCAGGAATGCAGGCATGGCATCAGACTGGGAAAACCCACAATTAGGCAGCTAAGTTCGTAACGGGGCACAAGCGCCGGCGGGGCTGAACGCCACCGGACTGGAGCTGTAAGCGGAGGAGGATGCAGACGGCATAACAGCTCGCTGGCATGTTGTGTGCCGCTGGTGATTGCAGAACGCTGCGAATCGCGAATGTTTAGACCTGACCCATTTTGCTATCGTTCCGGCGATCGATTGTGATCAGACACGATGGGGCGCAGCCCCGTCGTTGTCTGTAGCACGCTGGTTCGGCTGTTTGGTAAGGATGCCCAGTGTTTTGGCGACTTCATCAAAGATCGGCTGCTCGTCTCCTCCAAGCTCGAACGAAATTCTCTTATCTCCAACCTTGAAGAATCCCTTCGAACATTCGAAACAGATAACAATCACAATATCGCCGTCAGCTTTTGTGACGCGAAGAGCATGGCGTGGGCTAAAGCACGTAGCGCTAATATTTGGATTCCCGCGCGAAATCGCCCGTGAAAGGGCGCTCCGGAGGTCTCGTAGAGCTCCGCCAGAAACTTGAGCGGAACCTTCAATGCTCCAATTTAAAATCTTGGGGCGCAGATCGAGTGGTGCATTTGCTGAATGCCAGCGAGACAAAGGATCGAGAAGAAAGTAATCCGCGGGACCATCGTCCAAAAGCGACGCTACTTCTTTGGCTTTCGCGGCCTGTTCAGTACGCTGCTCAGTCGTCGGTGTAGTTTCGATTTCCGTCGGATTTGAAGCGCACCCGATGAAAAGGAGTGGTGCGAGAATGCAGACGATGGTTTTCATTCTTGGCCGAACGCCATCAGTCAGCCACGCGCGAAGCGCGTTGCGCTGTGATGATCTTGTTAGGCCGTCTTTCGTGAATCATCTATATCGTCCTTTCAATTCTCGAACTCGCTCAAGAGAAAACGGAAACTGCGGCCCGATCTTCTTTTTCTTCATGAGGTCACGAAGCGCTCGATACTTTTCGAGCAACGCGCCACGTGCGCCCCAATCATCAACTTCATCTTCAAGGCCTGGCTCAAGAAAAGTGCAGCCCTCCTCTTCATCACCGATCATAGTCTTCGCATAGTCCCAGTCGTGATGAAATACCACTTCGAAGGCGCCAACAAACTCGGCAACGGCCTTCTGATATTCTTCGTCGGGTGCTGGAGTAGGCTTGGAACTCAGCTTCTTCTTTAGATATGCGAACATCGGAATTCTGGATTTGCCTAGACACTATAGCTGCGTGCAGACGCTGATGTTGAAAAATAAGGTGTGCTTGTCTCCTAAGCGTGGGTTACCCGGTGAAGGGCAGAGCCGCATGGGTG
>JANYCF010000169.1 GCA_025360455.1 Opitutaceae bacterium
GCCGTCATCCGCTTGGCCGAAATAGCGAAGCTCTCGACGGCACAGGTATTCTACTGGGGCGATATAGATCAACACGGCTTCGAGATCCTCGCCTCGTTCCGTTCCAAGGTGCCCCACGTCCAGAGCATCTTGATGGATACTACCACAACCGAGAGGTTCCGCTCTCTAGCGACAACTGAAACCGTCGAGGCAACTTTGCAGGCTTCATTCGTCAGCGAGCACCTCACTGAAGACGAAAGCCGCGTATGGCAGCAATGCGCTGGCAGCCATTTTCGGCTAGAGCAAGAGCACCTGCCATTCGCCGACACCAACGAGGCCTTACAAGGGGCAATGTCTGCACCGGCCCTGGACTGAAAGTACGAATCTCACCTCTTCCTCCCATTCCCCAACGAGATTAAGGCGCTGGTAATAAATAAAGGTAGCAGATTAATATTTCGCGGTCGGCTTGATGACGTAATTCCATTCACCGTGAAACTTGGATCGTTCCAGATTCACTCCTTGCATTTCTTGATTGGTCACCTTCCGGCCCAGCGGGTACTTGCGCCGGTCTAAGCGACACCGCACCTGCAGGCCTTTGGCGGTGGTGGTTTTGGCGATGAGGTTGACGATGGTTTCATAGTCCCGCAATGGCTCACCGCGCCAGTTCGAGGAGATGAAGGAAAAGAGGCGGTGTTCGATCTTGTTCCATTTGCTCGTGCCTGGGGGGAAGTGACAGATGGCCAGAGCGAGATTGGTCTCACCGGCAAATTTTTGCAGTTCCAATTTCCAAAGCCGTAGGCGGGAACCATTGCTGCCGCCGCCATCGGCCGTGATGACAATCTGGTTGGCCTGCGGAAGAGGTGTCGGCCTTCCGCCCGCCACCAACCGCGGATGGACGCCACCGCGAAGGCGGCGGTATCATGGTCGGTGCCGACGTTGACGAAGCCGGCGTTCAGGCCCAAATCATAAATGCCATAGGGATAAGCCCGCGGCACGGTGGGTCCAGGAAAGTCATGCCCACTGACTTGGCGCGGTTGTTTGGCGGCCAACCATTGCCGGCCCCCATTGGCATAGTTGCCGATCAGTTCCTTTTTCTTGGTGTCGACCGAAATCACCGGCAGTCCGGCGGCAAGCGTCTTCTTCACACAGGTGTTGATATGCCGAAATTGCGCGTCCCGGTCTGGATGATCGGCCCCTTCCTTGGTTTTTCGATTACCCTGCAGACTGTAATTTTGGGCGTGCAAGAGTTGAGCCACCTTGACGTAGCTGACCGGATGTTTTTTTCGCGTCAGTTCCGCCGCCAAGGTGCGCGTGCTCTTGCAGATCCAACGCAAAGGTGATTCCGGATCGCCTCGCGTGCCAGAATCAATCAGCGACTCCAAGGCTGGCAGGAGTGCCGGATTAGCCACGGTCAACCGTGTGCGGCCTCCCCCAGCGCGGCGAATGCGCTCCGCAGGGAGTCGTGGGGTGGCTTGAATATCGTGCAGGCCCTTCGCGATCGCCTTCCGCGACAAACCACAGGCCCGGCGAACCAGCGAAATTCCGCCATGACCCAAGCCCATCGCCTCACTCGCCGCAAGAACCCGTCGGGTACGCTCATTTAGGAGCGGCCAAACGGATTTAAATTTTCTCCGCAGTTCCACGAGATGACTCATGGGAAATTACCCTGATAGATTCCGGTCCTATTTGCTACCTTTATTTATTACCAGAGCCTAAGCACGTGAGTTCCAAACCGAAATCACCGGGTTTGACGCGGAATGAGGATCGTGCCCGAGAATACTGATCGAGGCGGTGTCCAAGGTGAAATGCCGACCGGCCAACAACGGCAGCCCGATCCATCGCACCGCCAAAGCGCGCAGGAAATGTCCGTGCGAAAACACCGCTACCGTTCCGTCTTGCAGCCGCAACGCCGCCAGCACGCGATCCGCGCGTTGAGCAATATGCGCCACTGATTCGCCGTGCGGACAACCTTGTTGAAAAATATTCCAATCCGGCTGCTGTTCACGAATGGCCACGCTCGTCTTGCCCTCGTAGTCGCCGTAATCCCATTCCACCAAATCCGGTACGTTTTTAGCCACGGACCCAAAACCGGCTAACCCGCAGGTCCGGCTCGCCCGCTGGAGCGGACTTGTGAGTACATGGGTGAATGCCAGCCCCTGGAGCCGCTCACGCAGTTGTATCGCCTGGCGCTGGCCGTTTTCCGTGAGCGGCACATCGGTGCGACCGGTATGCTGCCCCGTAAGAGACCACGCGGTTTCCCCGTGTCGGATGAGATAAATCTGCGTGGGCATAACTATGCTTTACCGGGCGAACTTTCCTGAACAAGCCGCAAAGGACCCGACGATTAATTTCACCACCGAAACCGCCCTCGCCCGCCCTCCGCGCTGAACCAAATTGGGTTAGATATGCCCGGCGATGGTTTTGAGGCAAAAATCTTTGGCATCTTCCAAAAGGTAGTGCCCGGCTTCGTCGAGGTAATCGGCTTTGGCGTCGGGCAAAAGTTTTTGCCAGCGGTCGAAGTAATGCCGGTTGAAACAAAAATCTTTTCCGCCCCACAGAATCCGAACCGCTTTCGTACGGAGCTGCGGCAAGGCCTGTTCGATCTTCGCGAGCGCGATATCGTTGGGCTGGCCGGTGTTCTTTGGGATATCGCGGACGAACCGATGCGTGGCAATCCGGTTGGCCCAGGAATTGTACGGAAAGAGAAATCCGTTTTTGACGGGCTGCGGTAAAGGCTGCGTCACCGCCATCCAAGTGGCGGGCCAGGCAAAGCCGTTGAAACCACGCACCGCGATTTCGCCGATCAGCGGAATCCGGCAGAAACGAATGCTCGCCGGTATCACCGTATCTGCGAAGGCGGCTGTGTTCAGAATCACCACTCGACCGAGCTTATCCCCCAACGGCAGCATCGTGCCGAGTCCGATGGGCCCGCCCCAGTCGTGGACGATCAAGTGAATTTTCTTCAGCCCAAGACTCTCGATCAACGCGGTGAGATTATTGATGTGATTGCCCAGTGTGTAATCGTAATCCTGCGGTTTGTCGGACAGCCCGCAGCCGAGATGATCCGGGACGATGCAGCGCATCCGATCCCGCAGCGCCAAGACGACGTTGCGGTAGAAAAACGACCAGGTCGGATTGCCGTGCACCATGAGCACCGCTTCGTCACTGCGCGGACCTTCATCCAGATAACTCAAGGCCCCTGCCCCGGTCTCAAATGATTTTGGGGTGAAGGGATAAATCTCCTTCAGCCAGGATGGAATTTGCGCGGCGGTTACCATTCGAGCGCCAGCATCAGGCTATTGATTCCACTGCCAATGCCCAGCAAGGCTACTTTCTGTCCGGCGCGAACGGCACCCTGCTCCACCGCCAGCGCCAGCGTCGATGGCAGAGCGGCCGAGCCGGTGTTGCCGAGCGTTTCAAAACTGGAAAAATCTTTCGCCAGATCGAGTCCGATGGTTTCGTACAGTTTCCGGCGATGGGTTGAGCCGACTTGGTGGCAAATGATTTTATCCGGCGTGTCTTTCGTCCAACCGGTTTCCGCCTCGAAGGCTTGCCACGTATTCTTGGCGACCTCCACGCCGGCGAGCAGCAATTGCTCGGAGTCGGTCTGCATGTCGAGCCCCTCACCTGCACTGTCGCCCTGACACAATTCGCTATGCTGCGTGGCGGCCAGACAACTGCCGGAGAGCAAGCGATGCCTCGACGCACCGGAGGGCAACATATTTTCGTGACAAACGATCGCGGCCACCGCCGCCGAACCGATCGTGAGATTGGCGAAGAAAGGTTTGATGGCGTTGCGATCCAGCGGCGCAGTGAGCAGATGTTGGAGCGTCCGGTCCACCAAGGGCCGACCGTTCTCTCCTGATACGACCATGCCGCAGCGGATTAGCCCGGCGTCAATCATCGCGGCCAACGTCACCAAGCCGTTGAGAAAACCCAGACAAGCGTTCGACAGATCGAAAACCTGACACTGCGCACCGAGACCAATCTTATGATGAGCAAACGATGCGGTCGCCGGCTCCAGCATATCGCGGCAGACGGCGGAATGGATCAGCACCTCGACCTGCGCGGCAGCGACGCCGGATTTTTTCAGCACGGTCCGGCCGGCTGCGGCGCTGGCATCGGAGGGCTTGGTGCCTACCGGCCACATCCGGCGTTCCTTGATGCCAGTCATCAGTTCCAAGCGACCGGCCGGCAGTTTGAGTCGTTCGTAGAGCGGACGCAGCCGTTCCTCGATGTCGGCGGAGGTCCATTTCTCCTCGGGCAAGGCGATGGCGAGCGATTCGATGCAGGCATGGGCGAATTTCATGCGCAATGGGTCCTATATCCCAGAGCTAACTCCGGATTGTTTGAAGTGTAGGAACTTGCTTGCAGGCGACTCACAGCGTGGCCCGTTAGCGTGCGTGCCGAGTCGCCTGTAAACAGGCTCCTACCACAAGGCGAAAACATCGCGGACTTGAATCTCATTTTGAAACTTGTCCCTTCGCACTTGATACTTGCACCGCCGAAGGCGGTGCTTCGGGCCTCATCGCGAGGCGGATGACTTCTTTGTCGAAATAATTGGCACCCAGACCGGCGTCGACAACGAGTGTGGTGCCGTTGATGCCGCTGCTGCGTTCGCTGAGGAGGAACAGGGCGACATTCGCGACTTCCTGCGTGTCGAGTGCGCGTTTCCGCAAGGTGAGTTTCTCGGCGAACAGATAACTCTCGAGATAGCCGGGAATGCCGGCCGAGGCGCTCGTCTTGAGCGGACCGGAACCGACGACATTGAAACGCACTTCGCTGTCGCCACTGAAAGATTTTGCCAAGAATCGAGTACAGGAATCCAACGCGGCTTTGATCGGTCCCATGTAACCGTAGTTATCGGGGGTCACGAGCAGCGAAGAAATTCCGATGGTCACCACCGAAGCATTGCGTGCCAGATGCGGTTTGAAAGCGCGGGCCATTTCCACGAGGGAGAAGGCGGAGATGGCGGTGGCCTGGAGGAAATCCTTCCGGTTGGTCTCGGCGAAGGTCTTGAATCCGTCGCTGTAGTTAGCGAAGGCGAGCGAATGCACGAGACCATGCAACGGCGCAAAACCCGCCGCCGCTACTTCCGTGGCCAATCGCTCAACGGTGCCTTCTTCTTCCACATCACAAATAAACACCGGCCGGTCCGCGAGCAGACTTTCCAAGGATTTCTTTCTCGCCTCGGAACGCACCGCGTAGATCACGCGCGCTCCGTGGGCTTCCAGTGATTTGGCGATGAACCAGGCGACGCTTTTCTTGTTCGCCACGCCCTGCACGAGGTAGGTTTTCCCCGTAAGTTGAAGGAAGTCGGACATGCTATTTCGTGGTCACTTGACCTTCGGGTGCTTTCCAAGCGACTGAAAATTCCACGGTCAGAATCCGTTTTTCGCCGCATTTAATCGCGCCGCTCATCATGTGGAATCCGCCCATGGTTTCTTTGCGCTTCACCTCGATGAGGGTGGTATCGCCGGGATAAACGGGATTGCGAAAGCGCACCTCGTTGACCTTGGCGAGCAGTGGCACGCCCCCTGCCCCGCCTTGGCCGGCATGGAGTCGGGCCATGAGCAGTGCGCCAGTCTGAAACACCGACTCGCACAGCAACACGCCGGGCGTAATGGGCGCTCCGGGATAATGGCCTTTGTAGAAATCCTCGTCGGCTCGCCAGGTGCGGCGGGCGACGAGAGTTTCGCCTTCATGCGAAACGATTTCGTCCACGAAGAGAAACGGCGGACGGTGCGGGATGAGTTGTTGGACTTCGTTCACGGTGGGAAAATTAAACGCCGGTGGACAGGACGGCACGCTTCTTGGCGGCGAGTGCTTTGTCGATCTGATTGGCGACAATTACGCCGTAGTTAATCGTGCCGAGCCAGCCTGACATTATGATGCCGACAGAGCCAGCGTGGTAAAGTCCCGGGAGCTGACCGGGTAAATCCATCGAAATTTTGAGCCCTTCGAATTTGGTGCCGAAGGACGTGCCACTCCAATGCCGGGTGTAATACTCGATGGTGCGTGGCGTCGCCGCCTCCATCCAGTCGATCTTGCCCCGTACAGCGGGAATGTAGCGCTCCAGCGCCGCGATGGATTCGTCGATCAACCGTTGCTTCTCAATCGCGTACTGCTCCGGTGAGAGGGCATTCCAGTCTTCGTACTTCGCATTGATCGAAACGACGACGGTGTAGCGATCCAAGCCCGGACGCGTATCCGGATAATACATCGAGAACGTCCGGCTGGTGGTGTGGAGATCGACGAGCTTTTCACTGGAGAACTTCGGTTCGTCCGAGGTGAACACGAGATCGCCAATATGAGGCAGCGACTCGCCTTTTTTGATGCCTAAATAAACTTGGCAGGAACTGGTGTTAACGCGCACGGCCTTGGTCAGGGCCACGAATTCGGGGGTAAAATTTTCTTCGCCCGCGATCCTCAGTACCGTGTTTTTGATATTGGAGTTCGAGAGCACCGCATCACAGCGGATGGTGCGGCCATTGGCCACCACCCCCACGACTTGTTTTTGTCCGTCATGTTCTTCGGTCAGTATTTTTTCGACAACGACATGCTTGCGGAGTTCGACGCCGTTCTTCTTGAGCTCGCCGGCCATTTTCTTGATCAAGACATCCGTGCCGCCTTGAAAGGTGTAGACGCCCTTGCTCATGAAGTTCGAGAACACGATGCCGAAGGTGATCGCCGGATCGTCCATGGTGGAACCGTTGGCGTAGGCGATCGGCTCCATCAACAAACGTTTCACATCGTCGCGGCCGGGAAAATACCTTTCGAACATCTGGCCTGTCGTCTCGGGATTGTTATCGTAGAAATTCATCGCCCGCAGATCGGTGAAGAACCGTTCTACGGTCTCGGCTGACACCTTAAACTTTTCGATCAACTGCCGGGTGAAATCATCGCGATCAAAGGTGGTATCGATCTGGAATTCGGGATTGATGAACCGCACTCCTTTTAACTGCACGATGGAGTTGGAGATTTCCTGACTCCAGTATTTGCGCACGGATTTGATCATGCCGATGGGAAATCCGTGCAGCGAGATATCGAAGATGTGCCCACCCTTGCGGGTGAACCAGGTGGCGAGGCCGCCGAGCTGGTAATGATGCTCCAGCAGGAGGACTTTGTGGCCGCATTTGGCCAGCACGTTGGCCCCGGTGAGTCCACCGAGTCCGCTGCCAATGACGACCACGTCATAGTGATCCTCGATTCCTTTGAGCCAGTCGTAAGCCATGAAGGGCCGAAAGTGAGGACTTCCGGAGCGAAAGGGCAACTCAGAGTTTGAGGGCGCGCAAATATTTCAGGCTATCCGGAATACAGGCGAGCGGTGTAGGGGTTTCGTCCTCGATAAAATAGTGCTGCACGCCAATTTTTTGGGCGGTGCGGAGGACGGAGGGCCAGTCGATTTGACCGGTGCCGACGGCCACATTGTCGATCGGGGCGGCACCGCCGGTCGCTAAATGAGTGACGGCCCCCTTGCGGATGTCTTTCACATGCATCAGGGACCAACGCTTGGCGTATTTTTTAAGGAGGGTGACGGGATCCTGACCAGCATGGAATACCCAGAAAACATCCATTTCGAAAGTGACCAGTTTCGGGTCGGTTTCGGCAATCAAAATATCAAAGGCTGTCTTGCCGCCTTCACTCTCAAACGGGACGAATTCATAGCCGTGCGGATGATAGCCATAGCTGATGCCCTCAGCTTTGAAAGCGGCGCCCCATTTGTTGAAATTAGCGGCGGCCTCGTGCGCTTCTTTGGCGGTGAGTCCGATTTTGCCGTCGTGGGGCAGCCACGGGGTCACGGCGTACTTCAGACCAAGCAGTTTGGCGTTGTGGATCGCGCCGGCGAGATCCTTGACCAGTACTTCATAGCCAAAGTGTGCGCCGACCGGATTCAGACCGCGGTCGTGAATCAGTTTCACATACTCCTCAATTGGCACGCTGGGGCTGCCGGCCGCTTCGATTTCGGTAATGCCATAACTTTTCACGAGATCGAGGGCCGCCGGAAGATCGACTTTAATCTGATCGCGCAAACTCCAGAGCTGAAGACCGAGGTGCTTGTGGTAATCGACGGCAGCGTTGAGTTGCAGAACACCAGCCAATCCGAGGGCCAGTGAGAGAAGGATAGTACGGGATATTTTCATGGGGTGGTAGGAAGAAAATCGTCAGCCGGAGCTTTTTTGCAAGATGTGATAATTCGCCATCGAGATACCGCTCAACATCGCACCAACGATACCCAGAAAACCCTGGTCCGTCCCGCACAGATAGAGATTGCTGAGGTGGGTACGGCCATCGCGGATTTTGCGCGGGGCCCCATAAATCGCGCCGTTCAGATGGCCGGTGAATTTTCTCACCGTGCGCGGCGTAAACATGTCCGTGGTCAGCAAATTCTCCGCCAAGATTGCATCCGCGACTTTCGGCAGGAACCGACGCGCGCTGCGCTGGATTTCCGAGAACCAACGAAGTTTATCCGCCTGATAAAGCCGCTCGTCGAGCCCTGCCCACACGTCGTAATTAGCCAGACAGGTCACCCGAAATAATCCCTCAGGCAGATCGGCGCCGGCGTAGTCGAAATTATTGGGCAGACAAATCACCCCGCTCCGGGTGTCGACCTGCTTGTGGGCGCGGACGTAGTCAAACCGTTCGGAATCGTTGAAGAAAATAATCGTGTCGTCGCCCCATCCCCAGCTGGCCGGTGGCTGCTTGAAGGCTAAGATGGTTTCCACGAATGAAAGCACTCCGGTGTTTGCTTCGGCCGCAATGGTGCGGGCTGGGTCGCACATCCGCATCGTCTCGGGATAACCGGCGGAAGAAATGACGTGATCTGCCGTGATTTCGGTGCCGTCGTCCAACGTGAGCGCCGCCGCCTTGCCTTCGCGTTCGGTGATTTTCGCGACCCCACATTTCATGCGCCGCTCGCCGCCGGCTGCGCGATATTTCTCGTGCAACACGCGGATGATTACCCGCACGCCGTCGAGGGGCCGGGCAAATCCTTCAAGATAGAGCGCCTTAAACATGATAACGAATTGCCCGAATTCCATATCACGTTCCTGAGCGCTGCCATAGTACATCAACGGACAGAAAATCATATCGGTCAGCAACGGGTCAGTGATATGACGCGCCACGATGCTGTGCGCTGAGACTGGTTTCGCATCAAGGGAAACGTCATCATAGGTGCGGACGACTTGAACCAAGGCACGCCAGCCCTCGGCTTGCTCGGGGAACTTCGCCGCGACTTCCGTATCGAGCACCGAAAAATCATTCGTAAACCGCAATGTTGCCTCGCCGTGTCGCCCGAAGGAAATTCTTGATTGCTTCTGCGGACACAGCGCGAATTCCTCGCGTTCAATCCGCAGTTGGCGTAGGAGTTTGCCCAGTGGCGTTCCCTTCACGCCGGGCGCCACGTAGTTGGTCATGGCGTGCAACCCGACATCGAATTTTCGCCCGGCGATACTGTAGAAACTGTTCAGCCCACCCGAAGCGTTGTGCCGTTCGAAAATGCAAACCTTCTTCCCGAAATGTGCCAGCCTGATACCCGCGGCGAGCCCGGACATACCAGCACCAATAATGGCTGCGTCGTAATGGGAGTCTTTCATCTGGGGCATAACAAAGGCGGGGTTCGGCTACCCCGCCCTACAATCTCACTGGCATGGCCGCAAATTGCGGCGGCCATCAGGCCTTGGACAGAAATTTTGGCGTCAGATAGGCCGCGCAGCTATCAAGCGAAGCGAGCTGCACGTAATCGGCCTCGGGCACTTCAATGCCGTGGCGTTTGCGGAGCTCCATGACGATGTCGAGGAAGTCCATCGAATCCAGCTGCAGTTGATCACGCAGGCGCACATCAGGTTTCACGGCGGTGAGATCTTCGTCCGGGGCAATATCGGAAATGATGTCGATAACCAGTTTCTGGCAGGCTTCTTTTGTCATAGTGTTGGCGATAAAATCTGGGGCGATTATGTGCGGTAACGTTTGATGATGAGCGTGGAATTGATTCCCAGCATACCAAAGGAATTATTCAGGATCGCGTCAACCCGTTTAACGACCTTCGGCGTGTTGAGGATCAGGCCGGGAATATCGCACTGGGGATCAAGCTCATCCACGTTAATCGTGGGGTGCACGGTGAGGTCGTCAAAGCTGGGCAAATTCCCCGCCAATTCCAGCGCTCCCGCTGCTCCCATCGTGTGGCCGATGAAGCTTTTGGTGTTGTTGATGGCGGGAGGCTCACGGCGGGCGTGAAAGGCTTTGGCGATCGCCTGGCATTCCTGGATGTCGCCTTGTGGCGTCGATGTCGCGTGAGTGTTCACAATATCGATATCATCGACCGTCATGCCCGCATTCATAAGGGCTTTTTGCACACATTCGGCCTGCCGCTCAGGATTGGGCAGCACGTAGTCGGTCGCATCCGAATTCACGCAATACCCCGCAATCTCCCCATAAATCTTGGCGCCGCGGGCTACGGCGTCCTCCAGTCGCTCGATGGTGTAAATGCAGCCACCTTCGGAAATAACGATACCATTACGCGCTTTATCGAAGGGACGGCTGGCTTTGGTGGGATCGGCGTGGGTGGCGAGGGCATTCTGGCTCTTGAAACCAGCGAAGATCCCGAAAGTTTGTGGGCTCTCGCTGACGCCACCGGCGATTGCCAGATCAACCTCGTTTAGCCGTAACATCTGCGCCGCGTGGATCAGTCCGATATTTCCCGCCGCACACGCTGCCCCGATGGTATAAGCCGGGCCCGTGGATCCGAGGTTGAGCGATACTTCGCCCGCCGGGCTGTTCGCGACCGTCCTGGGATTGTGATGGTGCGACCAGAACTTCGTGTCGTAGTTAAATTTCGAGATATTATAAACTTCGTTCTCTGTCTCGACATTGCCGTGTTCGGTGATGCCAAGGTAGACACCGACCCGGCTCTTGTCGCGGGTTTCGAAAGCGATCCCCGAGTCAGCCAGTGCTTCGCGTGCACAATAAATACTGATGCTGCCGGCGCGGGTGCCGATACGTACGTCCTTTTTCTTTTGATATTTCAGCGGGTCGAACTTGCACATGCCCGCCGGCCATTGCCCCATGAAACGCACTTCCGTCATGGCGATACCCGATACGCCGTTGAGCAAGCTATGCCGGAATTCGGCCAGATTGTTGCCGTTCGGGGCGGTCAGACCAATGCCAGTGATGACGATGCGAGTGTGCTTCATGCGTGAATCCGTGAATAGGAACAGATTTGCCTAGCCAACGGGAAGCTAAAATCAATACAAGTCTGGCCCATGAAAGTTCTCGTCGTCGGCGGTGCCGGTTACATTGGCAGTCATTGCGTCCGTCAGCTGCTCGCTGCGGGCCACGAACCTGTCGTCCTCGACAACTTCATCTACGGTCACCGAGCCGCGCTGACTCCTTCCGTCAAACTTTACGAGGCGAGCATGGCCGACGCTGCTGCGCTTGATCGCATCTTCACCGCCGAACGCTTCGATGTCGTGATGCACTTCGCCGCTTACTGCTACGTGGGGGAGTCCGTCACCGCTCCGCTCAAATATTACCAGAACAACGTCGCCGCGACGCTCACCCTGCTCGAAGCCATGTTAAAGCACGGCGTGAAGAAATTCGTCTTCTCCTCGACCTGCGCGACTTTCGGCATCCCTGAAAAGATGCCAATGGACGAAAATTTACCGCAGGCACCGATTAATCCCTACGGTCAGACAAAGCTCGATGTGGAGAACATGCTCAAGGCCTTCGCCCATGCGTACGGTCTGAGTTTCGCCGTCTTCCGCTACTTCAACGCCGCCGGTGCTTCCGAAGATACGACCATCGGCGAGGCCCACGATCCCGAAACCCACCTTATTCCACTCGCCATCTGGGCCGCGATGGGCACAGCGAAACCTCTGCAGATCTTCGGTAATGACTTCCCTACTCCCGACGGCACTTGCCAACGCGATTACGTCCATGTCGACGACCTCAGCCGCGCACATATTGCGGCCTTTGATAAACTTTCTACACCCGGCACGCAGTTATTCTACAACCTCGGAACCGGTTCACCCACTTCCGTCCTCGAAGTGATCAAAGCCATTGAAAAAATCTCCGGTCTCAAAGTCCCCGCGAACTTTGCGCCCCGTCGGGCCGGCGATCCTCCCGCCCTCTACGCCGATTCCAGCAAAGCTCAGCGCGAACTCGGTTGGACGCCAAAATTCAAGACGATCGACTCAATCGTCGCCACCGCTTGGCGCTGGCACCAATCGCACCCGAAAGGCTACGCCGCCAAGTAAGAAGAGGGTGCGGTTTGAACGATTTTGTAGCCGCGCTTGAGCCGCAGGCGAAAGCGTGGTCCGAAGCGTGGCCACGTTGTCGCTACTCTCCAACGCGGCTACACTTGCGTCGGGAGCTGACCGCTCTGAATGCTATGCGACAAGGCATAAAAAAACCGGCAACGCGCCTGAGGCACGCTGCCGGTGGAAAGTAACAGTTCGCGCAGCTTAGCTGGCGTAACGGGCGCGAAGCATGCAGGTGAAGGCCATGACCTTCTCCTTGCGGCGGCGACGCTCGCAGGGTTTTTCGGCGTAACGCTTGAAGCGTACGTCCTTGATGATATTCTCGCGGTCGAGCTTCTTCTTCATGCGGCGGAGCGCACGATCGATGGGCTCATTTTTGCGCATCTTGATCTCAATAGACATGTTTAAATCGATTAGGTTGGTCGGAGGAAAGTTGAGAAAAAGCCAGTCTGTGCCCGCTCCGTCAATAGTAATTTTGAGGTCTGCTGCAGAAGCAGACCTCATCGCGCCGCAGCCCTTGGGCGCAGGCGGATCACACAGATGCTCAGATTAGGGCTTGCTCGCACCTAACCCGCTGACTCCCATGAACGAATCTTGGCGGCTCCCGACTCAAATTTCGTTCACCTTCACGTCCATAGCGACTATTCCCTGCTCGACGGCGCCTGCCGAATCGACCGGTTGATGGATCGAGCCGCAGAACTGGGCATGAAGTCGCTGGCCTTGACCGACCACGGCAATCTCTACGGCGCGATTGATTTCTACAACCAGGCGAAAGCCAAAGGCATCAAGCCACTTGTCGGCTGCGAACTCTATCTCGCCCCCGGCTCACGCCTCGAACGTACGGCTCGCACGGCGGACGACGGGAAAAATATCTTCCATCTCGGCCTGCTCGTCCGCGATCTCACCGGATATCAGAATCTCCTCAAGCTCGTCTCCGATGCGCACCTGAAAGGATTCTACTACAAGCCGCGCACCGATCTCGAGCAACTCGCCCTTCACGCCAAGGGCCTAATTGGTTTCACCGGTTGTCTCGCGTCACTCGTGCCGCAGCATCTGTTGAACGACCGCTACGATGACGCGCGCACGGCCTGCGGCCGCTTTGTTGAAATCTTCGGTCGGGAAAATTATTTTGTCGAAATCCAGGACCACGGCATTCCCGAGCAGCGAAAAATAATCCCCGGCCTGCTCAAGCTCGCCGAGGAATTTAAGTTAAAGGTGATCTGCTCAAACGACGTTCATTACGTCCGTGCGCAGGATGCCGGCCCGCACGACACGCTCCTTTGCATCCAAACCGGCTCCAAGATTGCCGAAGAGAATCGGATGAAGTTCACCGGTACGCAATTTTTCCTAAAATCGCGCGATGAGATGGCGCAGGTATTCAGCGAAGTCCCCGACTCGCTGACCAACACCCAACTCGTGGCCGAGATGTGTGATCTCACAATTCCCTTCCCCAAGGGCTCGGAGCGCTACCCGAAATATCCTCTGCCGCCCGAGATCAAGACCGACCGCAGCGGCTATCTTTTGGATTTGTGTATCGCCGGGCTGCGCCGCCGCTACGGTGTCGATTACCACACGCCGACTAAGGCCGCTGATCCCGCCCTCGCGCAGACGCTCGTCGAACGTCTCGACTATGAACTCTCGATCATCGCTAAGACAGGCTTCATCGACTACTTTCTCGTCGTCTGGGATTTTATCGATTGGGCCCGCCGCCAGGAAATTCCTGTTGGTCCCGGTCGTGGTTCCGGTGCCGGTTGTATCGTCGCGTACCTGCTTGGCATCACCAATCTCGATCCGCTGCGTTTCAAACTCCTCTTCGAGCGCTTTCTGAATCCTGAGCGCGTCTCACCGCCTGACTTCGATATCGATTTCTGCATGCGCCGCCGCACTTTGGTAATCGATTACGTTCGCCAGAAATACGGTAACGACTGTGTGGCGAACATCATCACCTACGGCACCCTCGGAGCAAAAATGGTCATCCGCGACGTGGCCCGCGTGAACGATCTGCCCTACGCCGAAGCGGATCGCCTCGCGAAAATGATTCCCGACGAGCTTAACATCGAGCTCACGAGCGCCATCGAAAAATCCGCCGAACTGCGCAACGAGATCGCCCAGAACCCCGCCGCCAAAAAAATCATCGACCAAGCCCTCGTCCTCGAAGGCATGGTGCGCAACACCGGCAAACACGCCGCAGGCATCATCATCACTGATCGTCCGCTCTCAGATTTCGTCCCGCTCACCCTGCAGGAAGGCGACGTCACGGTGCAGTACGATATGAACGCCGTCGGCAAACTCGGTTTGCTCAAGATGGATTTTCTCGGCCTGAAAACTTTGACTGTGATCGACGACGCCGTGGCCAATATCCGTCGCACCGCCACGCCGAAGTTCGACATCGAAACCGTCGGCTTCGACGACCCCAAGACTTACGAGCTGCTCAATTCCGGCCGCACCACCGGCGTGTTTCAGTTAGAATCCGGCGGCATGCAAAATCTTTGCCGGCAAATCGGACTATCCTCCATTGATGAAATTGTCGCTCTCATCGCGCTTTATCGTCCCGGCCCGATGGACTGGATACCCGATTACATTCGCGGAAAGAAAGAACCGAGCTCCGTCAAATATCCGCACAAACTCCTCGAGGAGGTTTGCCGTGAGACGTACGGCATCATGGTTTACCAGGAACAGGTCATGGAGGCCGCCAAGATCATCGCCGGCTACACGCTCGGCGGCGCCGACATGCTGCGTCGCGCGATGGGTAAGAAGGACGCCGAGGCCATGGCGAAGGAACGCACAAAGTTCGTCGAAGGTGCCAAGCGCGTGAACAACATCGATCCGAAGACCGCCGATTCGATCTTCGACATCCTGAACAAATTCGCCGGGTACGGCTTCAACAAATCCCACTCCGCTGCGTACGCCGTTCTCAGCTATCAGACCGGCTATCTCAAGGCCAACTACCCGGTCCAATTCATGGCGGCCATGCTCAGTTCTGAACTGGGTAATTCGGAAAAAGTTTCCCATTTCGTCGCCGAGTGTGAAGCGATGGGCCTCCAGGTTTTGGGCCCGGACGTCAACGAATCCCGCGAAATGTTTACGCCAGTCGTGGCTGCCAAGGCAGCCAGCAGCAAGAAGCGCATCCGCTTCGGTCTCGCCGGCATCAAAGGCGTCGGCGAGCAAGCGGCGCAGAAAATCATTGAAGAACGCGAAGCCAACGGCCCCTTCAAAGATTTTGCCGACTTCATCGCCCGCGTCGATGCCCGCGCTCTCAATAAGCGGGTGCTGGAGCATCTCATCAAGACAGGGGCCTTTGATTTCTCCGGCGAATCCCGGGGCGATCTTTTCACCCGCATCGATGCAGCCCTCGCCGGTGCCGCTGCCCACGCCCGCGACAAAGCCGCCGGCCAACACAGTTTCATGGACATGCTCGCCGAGGACGCCCCGAAAAAAAACACTTCCCCTCGATCTCCGAACTCCCATCTCCCCGCTCCGTCCGTTGCGGACTTCACCTCCGCCGAACGTCTCCAGTTTGAGAAGGAACTTCTCGGATTCTATGTCTCGGGTCACCCGCTGAATGCCTACAGCGGTATCACTGAAGCTTTTTGCACTTACACCGAAGAACAAGTGCTCGAACAAGGCGACCGCGTGGAGTTCCGACTCTGCGGCATCATGAGCGGCATCACCAAGCGACTTTCCAAACGAGACAATCGTCCCTGGGCTTTCTTCAATCTTGCGAGCAAGCGCGCTACGATCGCCGTCAACATGTATGCCGATGCGTACGAGAACTACGGGAAAATCCTCGCGGAAAATCTCCCCATCGTCGTCCTCGGCTCTGTTATGCGCGGCAATGATGGCGCGCGGCTCAACATCAAGGAAGTGTATCCGCTGGATGCCTACGTGCCGGGCGCAGTCAAAAAAATCTGCTGGCTCCTTCAGCCGGATCATCCGGAGTTGCCAGATTTCTTTAATCAGCTCCGCGCCGCCATCGATGCCGCCAACGGCGACACCAAGATCGAATTCGCTTTTGTTTTCGAAAATCGCGTGGCCCCGATTGCTGAAACCTCCTTCGCTTTGAAGTGGCGCGTCACCGCCGCGAAGTACCAGCAACTCCGCAGTCATCCGGCTTGTGTTGGAGTGCTCGTCGAGCCCCGCCCATTTGAAATCAAGGAAACCCGTAAATGGGCCAAACGTGGATAAACAACCTCATGGCTGAAGCGAAATTCATCAACAACGCCGCGCACATCCTGAAACTGGTTCAGGCCGGTACACCCGCCGATCAAGCTTTGCGTGAATCCTTGACGCAGGATCGCCATTACACCGCGCCGCTCGAACGCCGCGAAATCAGCCGTGCCGTCTTCGCCTATTATCGTTGGTGGCGGTGGCTCAATCCTAAGGACTCGCTGCAAAAGCAACTCGAAGCCGCTCTGGTCTTGCGCGACCGTTTCGACAAAGATCCCGCCAATATAAAAGCCGAAGCTCTCGCCGCTCGCGCTGTGCCGGATTGGGTAAAAACGGAAATGGCTGTGATTCCCGCCGATTGGCTCCGTCAGTTGCAGCGCGATCCCACGCTCTGGATTCGGGCCAAGGCTGGCACTGGTGCAGCCATCGCCGCCCAACTCGGCCTTTGTACCTCGGCGACACAAGCACCCGATGCGCTCCGCTATGGTGGCATCACCGATTTGTATCGCACTGCCGAATTCCAAAGTGGTGCTTTTGAAATCCAAGATCTCGCCTCTCAACTCGTCAGTCACGCCTGCGCCCCACAACCTGGCGAAACCTGGTGGGATGCCTGCGCTGGTGAAGGAGGCAAGACGATGCATCTCTCCGACCTGATGCAGAACAAAGGCCTGCTCTGGGCCAGTGATCGCTCCGCTCGCCGGCTCACCAAACTCAAGGAGCGCGCCGCTCGGGCGCAGGTCTTCAACTGTCGCGTCGCTCCGTGGGAAGGCACCGCGCAACTCCCCACCAAAACCAAGTTCGATGGCGTGCTGGTCGATGCACCGTGCAGCGGTCTTGGCACTTGGCAGCGCAATCCCCACGCGCGTTGGACCACCACGCCCAAAGATATTACCGAGCTATCTGTGATTCAGACGCAGCTCCTCAATCACATCGCCCCGTCCCTCAAGCCCGGTGGCCGGCTCATCTATGCGGTATGCACGCTCAGTCGCGCCGAGACCACTGCTGTGGCCGACGCCTTCACCACCGCGCATCCGGAATATGAATTAATCTCTCCATTCCCAGACCCCAAATCCCAGACCCCAGCGCCCATTACCCTCTGGCCGCACGAGCTCAACGCTAACGGCATGTTCATCGCCGCATGGAAAAAAAGGTAGGGCGAGCCGTCTCTGGCGAACCGAGGATGTGGCCAACGGTCGCGGCTCATCCGGAGGATTCGCCCTACCCACCGACATGAACGACCAACCTCCCAAAGTCGACGGCGCCACGGTATGCGCTGACTTCAATGCCATCAATACCGTGCTGCATTACACGCGCGCGGCGCATTTCATCGGCCTCTGGAAATCCGAATGGACCTTGATCGAGCGTTACCTGCCCGACCGTACGGCACACATACTGGAAGCTGGCTGTGGCGCTGGTCGCGTTGCCGTGGGACTCTGGCATCAAGGTTATCGCAACATCACCGCTTTCGATTTTGCCTCCGAACTAATCGAGCAGGCTGACAGCTTAAAACAAGAACAAGGTATCACCGGGATTACCTTCCTCCAAGCCGACGCCACCCGACTGGGAGAAAGTAGTTTAATAGACTACACACGGTTCGATGGCGTGCTCTTCATGTTCAATGGCATGATGCAGATTCCCGGAAGAGAGAATCGTCGTGCCGCGATGCGGGAACTGTCCCGTGTGTGTCGGCCCAGTGCGCCTTTTATTTTCACCACGCACGACCGCGAAGATCCCAAGGATCTCAAGGCCTGGGCCAAGGAAGCAGAACTCTGGGCGAAGGGGGAACAAAATCCCCGCCTCCTGGAATTCGGTGACCGCTATTTCTCCGACGAAACGGGCAACACCTTCATGCACCTGCCCGACCGAAAAGAGATTCAGGAAGACTTGGCTTTGACCGGTTGGACCCACGTCCACGACACCACTCGCAACGAACTCGCCAGTGAGACTCCGAAGGTCCGTAACTTTTCCGATAATTGCCGTTTCTGGGTGGCGAAAAAATCGTAGCGACGAAGTCCTGCGTTCCCCTCCTATTCGCTACTCCCTTCAACGCGCTAAGAGAGCGCCTAAGAAACCTGCCACGGTAGGGCGGATTATCCTTAATCCGCCGGAAATTCCGGGAATGAGTTCAGCCACAGCGGCGCGTTAAGGGAAAGCGTCTTCCCTTTATTCTGTAGCCGCGCTTGAGCTGGAGGCGAAAGCGTGGTCCGATGTCCTGACCACGTTGTCGCTATGCTCCCACACGGCTACACTTTCCTTAAACGCTCAAGACGCGCACTTATTGTGAAACCAGAGCGACGCCTGATTGGATTATCTCCAACTGACCAAAATCGGCGAGACTGATGTCTTCGGCGCCGTTAGCATTGACCACGGAATTCTCCAAAGTATTCGGATTACAGGAAGCATCGTTGACGCGGATGCCGTGGGCTTTGTTGCCCGTGATGGTAACCATTCGGAATTTGTTATAGCGACAAGCCGTACCGGGAATGCTGCGTGTCTCCGCCATGAAAACACCTTGCTCCCCGTTGGCCTGGAGCTGGACGCGTTCAAAATCATTGCCCATCGAATCACGCATAAAAATCCCCTGGCTGCCGTTATCGGCTGCGATCGAATCGGTGATGCGATTGTGATTAAAACGCCAATCAAAAGAAAATCCCGCACTGCGATTATGATGCAGATTGAGTTGGGTGAAGTCGCTATTCTCAGTCTCGTAAGCGGCCAGGCCATCAAATTCATTTTCGTAAGAATCCAGACCGGTAATTTGGATTTTACGGCACCGCTTTTCCAACACCACTCCACCCGAACGAGCCCGACGAGTAACGACATTTTCGATCAGAACCTCTTCTGCTCCCCGAATCGTGATCCCATTATTGCGGAGCACCTTTGAGTTACCGGCATTGCAGGGGCCGCCATAACATTCAAAATTCTGTTCATCCCGATCTCCATCGATCAGCAAGTCTCGCACCGTTATCCGATGAACAATTCGATCTGTCGGAGTGCTGGGACTGCCCACAATCACAACCGGGCAGTTGGCTTGCGGCGCCAGAATCAAAAGGGTGTCCGCACCGTGTCCGCGCAATTCCACGTCATCGCGTTCAAGGATGATCGGGTGTTTGATCAAAAATGTGCCGGCACCCAATTTAATAACGCCGCCCCCAACCGGTAGCGCGGCAAGAGCCGCCGTGATTGCTTCATCTTCTCCGGCCGCCACACTGAGTGTTGGCCGGGGCGCTGTGATGGGACGAATATCGTCCGCCGTCGACGACAGCCAGCCCAAGAGCATTGCTCCGAGTTGAAGAATGATGCGGGAGTGGCGGTGACTTCGAATGAATGCGTCCATGCAAATTAAAGTGACTATTTAGTATATCGTCCTGCCCTATTTAAAGGTGAGGAAGAATTTACGATTTGGCGTAAATACCGCGCAAAAATCAATCGTCCCCGCCACCTCGTTCACGATTTTACCAATAAATATCAGCGAACCAGCATGGCCGATAACCGATCTCTCACTGCGGGCCACTCGGTAGGGGTGAGGCTATACATCGCGGTATTGCGGACGTAGCCGTCGTGCGGGCGCGTTTGAAAATTGCGCAGAATCCCCTCGAAGATTGCCCCGAGCCGACTGATCGCGGCGCGGGACTGTTCATTGCGTTCATCCGTCTTCAACTGCACGCGTACGGCTCCGTGTACTTCGAACGCATGGGTGAGTAGGAGGAGCTTCGCCTCGGTGTTGATCGGGGTGCGTTGCGCCTCCCGCGCCAACCAGGTCCAACCTATCTCAAGCGAACGGTGCGGTCGGCGAATATCCAAATAGCGCGTTGCGCCCACGGCAACGCCATCGCTGCGGCGGACGATAGCGAAGGCCACTTCAGTTCCCGTCGTCTGCGTACGTAACGCTTCCGCCATCCAGCCCTCTACCTCGCCTACCGAGCTAAACATTGGAATGGGCAACCAGCGCCAGACTTCGGGTGTCTGGCTGGCCGCAAACAAAGCGGCTGTATGGTTCGGGGCCAATGGTTCCAACCGGACGTAGCGGCCCTCTAGCACGACGGGTTGGGGATTAAAAAGCGGCTGCATTGGCCGACAATGCAGCCTCGCGGTACCGCTCCAAGAGGAAATCACCGGTAATACCTGCACAATCGGCGACATTTCATAGGGGATTACCCTGCTGAAAAAAATGTAAGACGAAAAATCCCTGTAACAATCGACCGCCCCGGTGGTCAGATTTTCCTTCCCATGAAGCTATCCCCTGCGACCGATATTTCCCGCGTCTATTCGATCCGAGTCAGGTCTTGGTTTGGTATTTTTATCGGCAGCGCGCTAGTTCTGCTGCTTACTTTGTCTGCCAAAGCGGAGTCCCTTGTCGCCGCCATGCCCCTGATCAGCCGAGGCGGGCCCGCCTTTGCTTCTGGCTCGTCACCCAATACCCCCCCTGCTGCGGCCAATGACGCCAACTATCAGTCGATGTGGGTCTCGGATACATTACCCGCCTGGATCGCCTACGATCTTTCCACCGTTCCGGTTGGGCAACGTCAACAAGTACTCGTGGCGTGGTATGCTTCTTGGGCGCTGGGTTACATCAATACCGCACCTGCGCCATCGCTACAATTGCCCGTCGATTATACGATCGATATTAACTTCGCCGCCGGTGGTGGGAACAGCGCGCCAACCACCGGTTGGCAAACGCTCGTTACCGTAACCGGCAATAATCGTGGCAGCCGTCAGCATTTGCTGGATCTCGCGGGCGCTAATTGGATTCGCCTTCGCGCTACGGCCGGCTCCAGCCCCACTTCATTCGCCATTGATCTTGAGGTGCATTCCGCCCCGGCCGGGGCTTCCGACTGTTGGTTGTTCATGGGTGATTCTATCACCGGTTTCGCCGCCTATCTGTTCAGTGATTTGCCCGGACGGGTCAATGCGCTCGCTCCCGGCCGCTGGCCTGTCGTGGTCCCCGCCGCCATCGGCGGCTCCAACGTCTGGTCGGCCAACGACGTGATCGACAATTCCCTCGCACTTTATCCCGGCCGTTATGTCACCCTCAATTACGGGACCAACGGGGGCTCGGCTGGCTTTTCTGCTGCCATGGAAATTCTCATTCAAAAAGTCGTCGCCGCTGGGAAAATTCCGGTGATCCCCCACATGCCATGGTCCGACATCCCCGATCAATTGACCAAGGCTCCGCTCATCAACGCCCAGATCGATGCCCTCTATTTAAAGTATCCGGCCATCTTTCACGGCCCCGATCTCTACGCCGCTTTTCTCAATCGCCCGGATTTGATTCCTCCCGGCGATGTCCATCCCAATGACGCCGGGAATCAGGAAATGCGGCGCCAATGGGCTTTGGCCATGACCGCCACCACCAATTCCAACCCGACGACGGTAAGCGTGAATTTGGCGCCCGATACGCCAACAGTTGCCACCGGAGCCACTCAGCAATTCACCGCCACTGTTTCCGGCACCAGTAACACCAGTGTGCTCTGGACTATCCAAGAAGGCAGCACTGGCGGGATCGTCAGTACCACCGGCCTTTATACGGCACCTGCCACTGCCGGCACCTATCATATCGTGGTGACCAGCGTGGCAGATAGTACCAAGTCAGCTACCAGCACCGTCACCGTCGCCGCTGCTGTGGTTGTGAATATCACGCCAAGCACGACGAATGTTTCCAGTGGCACGACGCGACAATTCTCCTCCACCGTCACCGGATCAAGCAATACCAGTGTCACGTGGTCAGTGCAGGAAGGCAGCACGGGAGGTGCGATCAATTCAGCCGGACTGTATTCCGCTCCAAATCCCGCCGGCACTTTCCACGTCAAAGCCACGAGTGTGGCGGACACCACCAAGTCAGCCACCGCCACCGTGACCGTGGCCGCTGCGCCTACCTTCACCAGCCCGCCCCAGAGCCAGCCGGCGTTTGTCGGCACCACTATCACTCTTTCGGCGACTGCGAACAGCACGACTACGCTCACCTACCAATGGCAAAAAGAAGGAATTAATATCCCGGGGGCCACCGCAAACACGCTCATTCTCCCCAACGCGCAGCTCAGCGATGCCGGCAATTATGCGCTGATCGCCACTAACGCCGCCGGTTCATCCACCAGCCGTTTCGCGCGACTGGTTGTACTGGTGCCACAACCCAATGCGATCGCCTACGGTACCACCGTTATTTCAACCGGCGTCACCGCGGGCGGGATAGTCAACATGGATTACTTCGTGACCAACACCGGCACGAAGGCTTGGGGCACGAATCACTATCTCTCGATCCGGGATGCCAGCGGCACTTTCGTGGCCTGGTCCGCTTTGATCGGCGCGCTCCCCGGTGAAAACAAAACAGCCAATCTCAACTTCCCTGCACCGCAGACCCCAGGCACCTACACTTACTTCGTCCAGGCGTTGGAGAACGGGGTGGAATTTTTCAGCACCCAGACGACCGTCATGCTTACCGTTCTCGCAGTGCAGCCGAATTCGATGACGTACAACACGACAACTTTCCCGATCAGTGTCACTCCTGGTACGACAATGAATTTTAATTATAATGTCACCAACACCGGCACTAAAACCTGGGGTGCGACGCACCAGCTGGCGTTGAGCGACAGCCAAGGCGTTTACCTGATGTTCGCCCCGCTGAATGGTGTGGCGGCGGGCCAAAGCAAGACGGTAAACCTGAGCTTCACTGCCCCCCCGGCGCCCGGCGTCTACACTTACTCGGTGCAAGGATTGGACAACGGGGTGGAATTTTTCAACACGAAGGCCAATCTGACCTTGATCGTACTTGCGCCGCGGCCGAATGCGATGGTCTATCATCCCACGCGCTTCCCCGATGCTGTGATGGCCGGAGCCCAGGTGAACCTGCGCTATTCACTGAGCAATGCCGGCACGCAGACCTGGGGCAGCGGTCATTATATTTCACTGCGTGATGCGAACGGAAGTTTCCTCTCCTTTGTCCCGCTCACCGGCGTGACGGCGGGCGGCAACAGTAACGTCGAGTTTAATTTCACCACCCCCACCACGCCCGGCATCTACACTTACTATGTCCAAGCTTTGGAAAACGGCATCGAGTTTTTCTCCACACAGGACGTGGTTGTCCTGACGGTGCTCGCGACGCCGATGGCCAACGCCATCACGTACAACGCGACTACTTTCCCCGCCACCGCCACACCGGGTGGTACGGTGAATTTCACGAGTAATGTCACCAACCTCGGCACCAAGACCTGGGGTACGAACCATTTCCTCTCACTCCGGGATGTGGATAATAACTTCCTCGGCTTTCTCCCGCTCAGCGGCATGGCTCCCGGTACTAGCAAAACTTTCAATTTCAGTTTTGTCGCTCCCACCACCACTGGTCTCTTCACATACACTGTTCAGGCCTTGGAATCCGGCATAGAATTCTTCGCAATGGCCGACGGCCTGATTCTGAACGTTCCGTTAACCTCCGGACCCTTTACTCCGGTCACGCCTACACCAGTCATCAGCTCGTTCACTGCGAGTCCGACTTCGATTCTCATTGGCGGCAGCACCACACTCAGCTGGCTGGCCACGGGAGCCACTTCCGTCTCAATTTCTCCGGGGGTCGGCACCGTTACCGGCACCAGCGTCCCCGTTTCACCTGCGACCACGACCACGTACACGCTCACCGCGACCAATGCCGCAGGTAGTTCAACGCAAACCTGCACGGTGAACGTTTCCTCTTCCACCCCCACCGTTACGATCTCCGGTTTCACCGCTATGCCGTCCACCGTTATCGAAGGCAATAGCACCACTCTCAACTGGAATGTCACAGGAGCCACGAGTCTCTCGATCTCACCTGGCGTCGGCCCGGTGACCGGTACGAGCATCACGGTTACTCCGGCCACCACGACCACCTACACGCTTACGGCCACGAAAAGTCCGACCACTGTTACCCAATCCACCACCGTCACGATCACTCCCGTCTCCACGATCGCTCCGGTAATCAGCAGCTTCACCATCGACTCCGCGTCGCTCGCCACCACCGGCATGTGCACGCTGCTTTGGGATGTTAAGGGGAATGCGAACCTTTCCATCTCACCCAACGTCGGCCCCGTGACCGGCAACTTGATCGCCGTCTCCCCGACCGCGAACACCACCTACACCCTCTCCGCCACCAATGCCCAAGGCACGGTCACGGCCCAGGCCAGTGTGGTCTACAGCGTACCGGCCCTGACTCTTGAAAAAGCCCCGGCGCTGAAAATTAAACGCGACGATCATGTCGCCACCATCGAGATGGATTTCGACGACACTGCTTGGGCGCAGCTCTGGGATGTCGATACCATCGGACGCAATGGCTGCGGCTACCGGGTCCAATGGTGGGCCGACGCCACCGCCGTCACCACCATTCTCTCCACCGATGGTTGCACCTCGGAAAATTCCGCTGGCTCCTCTGCGGCGGTCCCCAACATGTCGTCCCCCCGCCAGCTTGTGACGCCCAATCGCGTGATCCAAATCCAGCCTTTGGCCAACAATGTCCTCTATCACGTCAGCGTCGTTCGCCTCAACGGTCTCGGGCAAATCTGCAGTCCGCCGACGGAACAAACTTTCAACGGTGGCGATGGCAGCCGCGTCGCGGCGTTGCGGTCAGCGATGACATTCTTCGACGACTTCAATCTGCCGATGGGCGCACCGGACGAGCGCAAGTGGAACAACGCGATGACTCCCCAGACCGATCCTCGCTTCAATCTGTTTTTCGTCAACGACCAGTGCCATGTGCACACCCTCAACGGCACCCTAAACGAAGCCGCAGGCGACAAGTCCCAAGTCGCCCAGCGCGTGCGCAAACCCATCGCCATCGAAACCGGGGTGCGCCGCCGGATCGTTTTCGACATGGATGGGATTTTCAGTCCCCGCGGCGTCTGGTATCTCGATTTCAATCCCGTGAAAGTCGACCTCACCGGTCACATGAGTTTCTTCGATGATGATGGAGAAAAGGCTCTGCCCGCCGGCGTGCTCCGGTTGAAGGCAGGCAACCAATCCTTTTCCGTGCACATGATCAATAATGCCGGGGCATCCTACAAACTCGCCGAGGTCATTCTCTACGAGAAAGGCCGCAAGATGAGTTCAAACGTGCGCCGCAGCTTTGATGTCCGTCTCGGCACCGATGGCGTACAAGTCTTTGTGGATGGGACGAGTGTGATCGATATTCCCTTTGCTGCTGGTGCCTTCAAGCCCGGCACCTACGACCTGCTCTGGTCCACCATCGGCTACAACTCCTCGAAGGACAATAATCCGTACTTCTTGTCCCATTGGGACAACTTCGGTTTCGACGGTCCCGACTTGGAACCGCGCGCCGTGCACAACTACGTTACCCGCATTGAGGGCACCGACTATCAACACGCCAATGCCGGGGAGAATTCGACGCCCACCTTCACGGTAAATATCCCCGACGACATCCGGCCCACCGCTCCGGGGGCGACCAGCGAAGCGTGGTTGGTTTTCAATTACATGGTTGATCGCTATAATTACACGACGATCAAAGCCGGTGATCATGTCCTCGCCAACCTCACCAACTTCGCTTTGCCGCAACCCGCGAACAACACCGCACCGCTCGATCCGACCCTCTCCGCCGTCTGGAATAATCCCACGACGGTGCGCATCAAACTTGGCGAAGTACAACAGGGCGGAGTTTCGCCACTGCTGGTTGGCAATAATACCTTTCAGTTCTTCGCCGAAAACACCGGCATCCTCAATTTGCACGTCGAGGTTTTCACTCCCAAGAGCGCCGAGCCGCCTTACACGCCACCCTCCGCCCTGCATCGCGTGCCGATGCACGCCGAACTCCCCAAGCTGGGGCCACCCGCTCAAATCGTGTTTGTCGACGGCAAGGAAGCAACCGAAGACGGCAAGGGCGGGGCGCAAGGCCCGACCGTATCCGGCAAGACGACCGTCGAATGTATCGTGGGGAATTCCAACTGGGCCAATTGGGATCCCCAGCAACTGAATATGCCCGCCAACAGCACCGAAATCTGGAGCAGCGGCGGTACAACCGGCATCAAGACGGTCGAACTTTTCCTCCGCAAGAAAGGTGTCACCACCGGCTATGGCGACCGCATCGCGGTGCTCACCACTTCGCGCGACGCCCCCGCCCCGCAAATCCGCTACGTTTTCGAGGTTGATACCCGCCGCTTTGCCAATGGCGATTACGAGCTCTACGTTCTCGGCACGACCACGACCGGCGTCAAGAGCCACCCAACCTTCTTCGGCTCCGCGTTTCGGTGGGATCCCACCGAGTGGGGCGGTGCCTACGAGCCGGTGCGCATCACGATCACGAATTAATCAGCCGCCTTTCCGCCGCAGGCAGATTTCCTCAAGCTTGCCGACACTTCATCAGACTGCCAACTTGGCGGTCTTATGAATTCACTGCCTCTTGACCGAGCGCTCCTCTGGCTCGCCGCCCTGCTTTACTTGGCGGGCTTTGCCGCAGGTTGTGTCGCCCTCACTCGACGTCAGCAAACGACTGGCCAGCGCGTTTTACTCAACGTCCTCTTGGCCGCCGGTCTGCTCATTCAAACGATCGGTCTCCATATTCGCGGCATGGCCGTCGGCGGCTGTCCATTGGGTAATAAATTCGAGATCATCCAGTTCGTCGCTTGGTCAGGCATCGTGCTCTACTTCGTGGTCGGGCCGGCTTTTCGGGTCAGTTTGCTCGGCCTGTTCACCTCCGGTTACACCGCAAGCCTGGCTTTTCTTTCCCTGATGATCCCAGCCTGGGATGCGACGCGAGGAGAACATCTCTTTGGCAAGAATCCCTGGATTGAATTGCACGCTGCCCTCGCCGTCTTCAGCTACGGTGCCTTTGGACTGCTCGCTCTCACGTCGCTCATGCACCTCCTCCAAAACTGGAGCCTCAAACGGAAACAGTTGAATAATCTTTTTTGGTTTCTCCCCTCTGTCGTGCAACTCGACCAAATCAATTTTCGTCTCATGCTCGCGGGTGAAATTCTGCTCACGATCTCCCTTGGTGTGGGAGCGGCGTGGTGGCTGCGCGACATTGCTTCGGTCGACACCCCGAAGATTGCCGCCACGATCACCGTCTGGCTCGCGTATGGCCTCGCCCTCGTCCTGCGCTGGCGGCACCTGCTCGTCTCCGTCCGCTATGCCTGGGTTTGCCTCCTGATGTTCGCGTTTGCCCTGCTCGCGCTTGAGACAGTCAACTCCAGTCGTCACCATCAAGTCATTCTCACCCCTGAACGCTGACCCATGGAGACGCCCTCGTCCGTATTCTTTCTTCTTGGTGCCAGCCATCACACGGTCCCCTTGGCCGTGCGGGAAAAACTGGCCCTCGATGCGACCCGATCCGCCGCCCTCGCCGCGCGGATTCAAGCGTCCGCCGGGTTGCATGAATTCACTCTGCTCAACACCTGCAATCGGGTGGAACTTTACGGAGTCGCCGCGGATCAAGCCGCGCTCGGCCGCCTCCGCGTCGCGCTTTGCGAAATCACTGGCTGCCTGCCTGTAGAGGTCGATCAAGTATTCTCCCTCCGGCACAATCACGAGGCCATCGCCCACTTGTTCTCCGTCGCCTCCGGCCTCGACTCCCAGATCGTCGGTGAAACAGAAATTCTCGGTCAAGTGAAAGCATCCTACGATGAAGCCTTGGCGAAAAAATGGACCGGCCCTGTCCTCAACCGGGTTTTCCAAAAAGCCTTTCAAGCGGCCAAACATATCCGCACCCACACCGGGATTGGCGAAGGCCAGATCAGTATCGCGACTGTGGCGGTGGATCTGGCCGGACGCATCTTCGGCGATCTGGCTCCCGTGAAAATTCTCGTGGTTGGTGCCGGTGATATCGGACTCAAGACGGTCATCGCCTTCCAAGGTCGTGGCGCAAAATCCGTCACTGTTGCGAGCCGAACTTTATCCAAAGCCGAGGAAGTCGCCGCCCAAGCCGGGGGCTGGCCCGCGAGCATGGCCGAACTCCCCGAGATCATCGCCGATGCCGATATCGTCGCCAGTTCGACCTCCGCGCCCGATGCCGTCATCACTCATGACATGGTAGCCGCCGCCATGAAGCGCCGCCGTTCCCGTCCGCTCTTTCTTATCGATCTCGCCCTGCCCCGTGACATCGAGCCAACAACGGCCAAAATCTCCGACGTATATCTCTACAACCTCGACGACCTCGCCAAGATCGCAGAAGGCAACCTCGCCCGTCGTCGTGCTGAATTAACCAAGTGCAAAACGATTTTGGCCGAGCGGGCCCAGGCCCTGTGGCCACAGGTGGAGCGCAACTTGCTGAGTCTCGTATAATAGAGTAACCAGTCGTATGGTTTCGCTTTGCAGAGTGATGAAAGATAAAGCAAAAGGATAACCGGCCCCGGCGTGATTTTGGAAATGTGCCACGCATTCGCTACGCTCAAGCGCAGCTACTCTATCTCAGGGCTAGCGGCAAACTCGGCTCGATCAGCAGCGCGTAGCCGGTCTCGCTCACGCCGCCAGCTTCGCGCTCGGCCCAAGCGGCAAAGGCGATCATGCCGGCGTTGTCGCCAGTGTGCTTGGCCTGCGCACGAAGGAAAGGCTGGCTGGCGCGACGGGCGATCTTTTCCAGCTCCGACTGCAAGACCTGATTGTTCGCCACGCCGCCGGAAAGTCCGACGCTACGATACCCTCCCCGCTCCAACGCCAGCTGCGTTTTGCGCGTCAGCGCATGAATGACTGCCGCCTGATAGCTGGCGCACAGGTCCGGTTTCTTGCGTTCGATTTCTTCGGGCTGCATTTTTTCCAACTGATAACGCAGACTGGTTTTCAACCCGGAGAAACTGAAATCCAACGACGAGCGCTGCGCCATAGCCTTGGGGAAATCGTATGCGGTCGGACTGCCGGTGCGGGCAAGTTTCTCCACGTGAGGCCCGCCCGGATAGCCAAGGCCCATGAGTTTGGCGCCTTTGTCGAGTGCCTCGCCGGCGGCGTCGTCGAGCGTCGAGGACAGCATTCGGATGCGGCGATTTTCATCGATGGAGAACAGCGCGGTATTGCCACCGGAAACGAGGAGTCCGAGATGAGGGAGAAGCTTCGCCAGCGCCGCGTCGAAGTGCACGGGATTAGATTCGTGCAATGGAATGAACGGCGAAAAAGCGTGGGCCCGCAGGTGGTTCACGCCCACCACCGGTACACCCCAGGAAAGTGCGAGGCTCTTTGCCGCGGACAACCCCATCGCCAGACACGCCGCGAGGCCGGGCCCATGTGTCACCGCAATCTTGGTGATGCGCGCTGCCGGCACGACGACAAAGGCGCGCTGTAGCAGCGGACCGAAGTGCTGCAAGTGTTCGCGGCTGGCGAGATCAGGCACCACACCGCCGTACGTTTCGTGCAACTGAATTTGGCTGTTCACCCACTCGCCCACCAACCCGCACGCCGGGTCGAAGAGCGCGACGGCGGTTTCATCACAGGAACTTTCTAGGGCGAGAATCATGATCAGGTTTCAGCCAGTGGACCGACAGTTCGGTCCGGCGGCAAGCCGGATGAAACCTAACCCCATCATTTGCAAACCGCTAATCCGCGCTCATCTCCGCTAATGATCCGAATCAATCTCCTGCGTAGGTTTTATATTAGCGAAAATTAGCGTGAATTAGCGGGTAGTTTCTTTCACCGTGCCCTCACACATGACGCCCTCTCTCCGCAAACCCGACTGGCTTCGCGCCAAGCTGCCCTCCGGCCCGGCCTATCAGGCCACCCGCCGGCTGGTCGAGGACAACAAGCTGCACACGGTCTGCCAGAGCGCCCAATGCCCAAACATCGGCGAATGCTGGTCGCGCGGCACCGCCACCGTCATGATCCTCGGTAACATCTGCACGCGCTCCTGTAATTTCTGCGCGATCCAAAACGGCCGCCCCACCGAAATCGATCTCGGCGAACCCGCCCGCGTGGCCGATGCCATTCAAAAAATGGGCCTGAAGTATTGCGTGATCACCTCCGTCGCCCGCGACGATTTGAAGGACGGCGGTGCCAGCGTCTGGGCCGCCACCATCCGCGCCTCCAAGTACAAGAATCCTGCCTGCGCTATTGAGGTACTCGTGCCGGATTTCAAGGGCAACCTGGACCAGGTCGACATCGTCCTCGACGCCAAGCCCGACATCTTCAACCACAACGTCGAAACCATCGAGCGCCTCCAACGCCCCTTGCGGGTGCAGGCCCGCTACGACCGCAGTCGCAGCGTGCTCCGTCACGCGAAGAGCCGCGGCTTCACGACCAAGACGGGACTCATGCTCGGCGTGGGTGAAACCACCGCCGAAGTTGAGCAATGCCTACGAGATCTCGCCACCGACAAAATCGACATCCTCACCATAGGCCAATACCTCCAGCCCACGCCGCAACATTGGAAGATCGACCGCTGGGCCCCGCCCGAGGAGTTCAAGCATTTGAAAAATTATGCGCTCAGCATCGGCTTTGGCGTCGTGGAGTCCGGACCACTCGTCCGCTCGAGTTATCACGCGGACGAACAGTCGACGAAGTATACTGGCAATGAGCACTTGAATACGGCGAACACGTTGGCGTCAGCCTAATCATAACGATACCTTGACCTTAAACGGCTGCCAATTTCGACCAGCAGCTCAACACCGACTGAAATACCGGCAGCCGAGATGGCGGGTTTCGAGAGAGAGTTTGTCATATAATAGTGATGACGCCGTACCCGGGCTCGTCGATGCTATCGTTTTCGTTCCGCTGGCTGGTAGCGGCGCACCGGTTTGTCGAAATAATCTATCGGCACGGCGACAAGCGCCAGCCCTACAAAATGCGATTTTCTGGGTGTCGAGCCGTTGCTCCATTCACAACCTGAATACACTGAAAGATGGAACTCGGCCTCTGGAGGCCGCGTTCCACCCAAATTATCTGCCTCGTATCGACTATACGCGCTCCAACCAATGTTGGAATGAATCAATCGCCTGATGCAGCAAAGGCGGAATTTGCTTCATCACCTCGTGGAACCCCGGCACGTAGCGATCTGCCAACCAAAGAAGGGCACCAGTAACGCCCAGCCAGATCAGACCCGTGCACGGACTCGCCATCCAAGGGCCAGGGTAACCGCTGTTTGTCATGCCTCGATAATAACAGGCATAGCGCATCGCTTTAATTGGCCAGGTTAGAAATTTGTAGATCACAATCACGATGATGATCGCGATCCAGACCGGAAGACCCGCTGGAGGCAGTAACCCAAATACGCTCCCATGCTTCGCGAGTGAATACACCGCGTAGAGACCAAAAGCGAAGAGCAGAAACTTGACCCAGCGAAGAATTTCCAAAGTCAACCCCATGCCGTGCCAAGCGCGAGGATGCTGTGTCCAAGGCTTCGACCAGTTCTTCTCCCACTGTTGGGCCGGCTCCTGCATGTCGTGCTGAAATCCATGCTTCCAGCCCCGCATCTCCTGTTTGAATTTCCGCTTCCATTCCCGATGTGCCTGCTTGTCGTGAATCGTTTTCATCCCGTCATAATAGCCCGCTCTGGCTCGCCGAATAAATTCTTGCGCCGTCGCCGCCGCCGTACCGGTCGCTGCTGATTTCTCCGCCGGAGAATTGGCCTGAGGAACGATAATCGACAGCAGTAGGTACAACACCACCCCCGCGCCATAACAGCAGCACCCTATAAAAAAAATCCACCGAATTGTCCTAACATCCATTTTCCAAAACGCTGCGAGACCAGTACAAACCCCATTGAACATCGCGCCCTCCTCAATCCGGTACAGTCGGCGGATGGGCTTGGCTTCACTCCCCGCGCCCGTTTCGCCCGTCGCTTGCGATGATTGTGAACTCGCCGTCGTCTTCGCCTGCGTCGCATCGTCGCCTGCAGCAACTGCGGAGCCATCTTCCACCGGCCCCATTTCAGCAATCACCCCAGTGACTTCCTTCGTGATCACCACGGTTTTGTTCACGCCGAGCATCGCCCGGAATTTTTCCGCGATCGCCTGTTCGATGTCGGCGACGATCTCAGCCTTGTCTGGATTACCTTCCAACCGTCGCGCCGCATCGTCGAGGTAGGCGCGTAGGACTTCGTAGCCACTTTCTTCTAGCTGATACGCGTTGCCGTTGAGATTAATGATGATGACTCGGTTCATGGGATTAATGGGTAAAATAATTTTTAGCTTCTTACTTCTGTCCTAGGTTTTTCACCGTGCCGCTGATCTTCTGCCAATAGTCTAGAGTTTCGCGCAGCTGCTCCCGGCCCTTGGTGGTGAGCTTGTAGTATTTCCGCGGCGGACCGGCCTCGGATTCCTTCCATTCGTAATCCACCAACTCCTCGCGGCGCAATTTACTGAGCAGCGGATACAGCGTCCCCTCTTGGGTCGCAAAATCCGTCGCATTTAAATCCTTCAGGATATCCGCCGCGTAGACATGATCCGCCGCGATGATTTTGAGCACGAGGAATTCCAACAGTCCTTTCCGGATGGCGAAGAATTTTTCGTCGATGCTCATAGATGGTGCACAAGCAAGCTACCTTGCTTAATAAAGGTACTGTTTTCAGAAAAGGTATTCGTCAAGAATTTTCTCCAACGCCCTTCGTTAGGTAAAGCAATGACGACGAGGAGATCGTGATCGCGCCCGAATTTACTATTGGCTTCACATCTTGCCGCACTGCGCCTTGATGTTATCTACCCATGAAGCCCGCCCCACCGGAGACGGCTGAACTCCTCCCCCGCCTGCGCCAGCAATTACTCCTGGCCCAGGTGCGCATCATGGAATTGGAGGACACCCGCGACGAGCTCACTCCCAAACTGACCGACACAGAAAAGCTCCTGACTGCCGCCCTAGTTCTGGCCGATCAAAAGTCCGAGGAAGCCGCCCATCTGGCCAAGACCCTCACCGACCTTCAAGCCCAGTATGAACATCTGCGCCATATGCAGCACATCACCAATGAGGCGCTGATCGACAATCGACGCCAGTTGGCGGACACCACCACCCAGTTGACTTCTTCCCAGCAACGCAGTGTGCAACTGCAACGGGAAATCGTGGCGCTGAATGATCAAGTCAGCCAATTTAAAGCCAAGCTCCAACGCGTAACCCGAGAACTGGACGAGGAAAACTCCATCGCCACCGCGCGGTTGATTCGCTGCAACGAACTCGACGCTGAGATTCGCACGCTCAAAGCGTCGCGCAGTTGGCGCTGGACCAGCTGGCTCCGTTCCGTGGAACGCTATTTCGGCCAGCGGAAACCATGAGCGCCGCAGTTGCTCTTCTCCTCCGGGGAGAAATTGAAACTCCCCGCCCCCTGCGTGCGACAACCGAAAAACTCGCGATCACCGGCTGGTGCCTGCTGGAGAATATCGCGGAAGCCCCGCCGGTGCGACTCGCGACCTCCGTCGGAATTCTTCCGATGACCACGCGCACTCCACGCACCGATGTGCTGCGCAACTTGCCCGGTCAGCCCGCAGCCGCACAGTGCGGTTTTATCATCGCGGGCCGCTTGCCTGCCGGCGTGCACCTCGCTGTCTTCGAAGCACAATTACCCGACGGCACATGGCAAAGTTTTAAGATTCTCAGTCTCGCGATTACTCCCGCCAATTTTATCGCGGACATTGAGTCACCGGTCACCGCCGGGCCGGTCAGTCTGCGCGTTCAAGTCGAAGGGTGGGCGCTGCACACGTCGCAACCGATCCAGGAACTGACGCTGCGCTACGGCCATCAGGAAACCCCGTGCCGCCTCGGCGGCAAACGTGCTGATGTTTTTCTCCTCCACCCCGGTTCGCCTGACGCGGCTGAATCAGGCTTTACCAGCCAAGTAATTCTCTCCGCCGGTCGCGGCCCCTTGCGCTTGAAGGCCCGGCTGCGTGATGGCTCCGTGGCGATTGCCCGCACGGCCCTCACCATCGAAGTCCGCTCGGATGAAAACATCGGGCCCGAAATTAATTTGGCCGGAGAACGCACGCCTCTGCCCGGCTATAGCCGCCGCGAGAACCCACGTTCCGTCGGCAAGGCCAGCCGGCCCCTGAATATTCTTTATATTCTCCACGGCAGTTTTGCCTCCAACAGCGCCCTGCACGTCGCCGCGTTGGCCAACGAATTGGTCGCCGCCGCGCATGACTGCATCGTCGCTGTACCCCACGATCTCGCGACGCTCGCCCATCATGAGAATCCTGCTTTTCGCGGGATCACCTTTGAAGAAGCCGGGCAAAATCTAAATTTCACCAATGGGCGTGGCCCCGACCTGATCCATGCGTGGACCACACGCGAAAATGTCCGCCACCTGACAGAAAAAATCCACGCCCGCCACGGTTCGAAGGTGATTGTCCACCTCGAGGATAATGAGCAGGAGCTGCTCGCGCAAACCGTGGGCCGCAGCCGCGCCGAGTTGGAACAAATGCCCGTCGCCGAACTCGATCCACTGGTGCCGGGCGATCTTTCACATCCCCGCCGTGCGCGAGATTTTCTCGCCGCCGCCGATGGCATCACGATGGTCATGGATAAACTCCGCGAGTTCGTCCCAGCCGGTCGGCCCTGCCACACGATCATGCCGGCGTCCGATGCCCGTTACTTTTTCCCCCGGCCCATCCCGGTCGAATTCCGACGCGTCTGCGATATCGCCCCCGGCACCACTCTCCTGTTTTATCATGGCAACACGCATGCCGCGAACGCCACGGAAGTGCGCGAACTTTACACCGCTGTGCTCCAGCTCAATGAGGCGGGTCATCCGGTTACCCTCCTTCGCACCGGGCTGAACACGGTCGATTTCCTCGGAACGCTCGCAGCGCGCGTGACACCGTATGTGATCGAGCTCGGCCAGATCTTGCACCACCGCCATCTGCCTCCGCTGATGGCCTTGGCCGATATCTATGTGCAACCCGGCGCGCCCGATCCGTTCAACGATTATCGCTTCCCTTCGAAGCTGCCCGAATTTTTTTCTCTGGGTCGTCCGGTGGTGCTACCCCGCACCAATCTCGGCACGGAACTGCGCCACGGGATCGACGCCTATGTGCTCGATCGCGCCGATGCGCCCGGTATCGCCTCCGCCATCCTCGCACTCAGGCAAGACCGTGCGCTCTACGACCGGCTCAGCCAGGGTGCAGTGGCCTATGCGGAAAATCATTTCAGTTGGTCGCGCAGCGCAGAGACGCTTGCCAAGTTTTATTCCACCCTGACAGCTTAAGGCTTCATGCCCTCGCCTGATTCCCATCCGCAACGCATCTTGGTGACCGGTGGCCGCGGTCGGCTCGCGTCTCTGATCGCCGATCATTTTCGCGCCCCCACGCATCACGTCACGTTGTTTTCCCGTTCAGGTGGCGAGGGTTTTCAACCGCTGGAGCAATTGACCGCAAATCTAGCGAAGGCGGACGCATTGCTCCATTTGGCGTGGAGCACCTTGCCCGCCACGTCGGAACAAGGCGGTGGACTCGAATGGAAGAACGATCTGCCGCAGCTGGAAGCACTGCTCCAATCCATCATCGCGCTACCCACAGCCCAACGCCCCCATTTCATTTTCTTTTCCTCTGGTGGCGCCGTGTATGGCAACGCCCCAGGTCGCTGCAATATCGAGTCTGACCGCTGCTTGCCCATCGGCTGGTATGGCCGGGCCAAGCTGGCCGCCGAAGTTCTGATTGAAAAGTATGTCGCCCGGCACGGACTGGCCTGCAGCATTCTGCGGATTTCCAATCCCTACGGCTATCCCGTGCCAAAAAATCGCGCCCAAGGCATTATTCCCCACGCCATCCGTTGTGCCGTGGAAGGACAACTGCTCTATCTTTGGGGCAACGGCACCGCGCGAAAGGATTTCATTTACTACACCGATTTTCTTTCCGCCATTGAAACTGTTATTGGGGAAAAATTGATTGGAACCTTCAACGTGAGCGCGAACGAATCCCATACTATCCGGGAAGTGATCAGCCTTGTTGAAAAACACACCGGCCTCCCGATCAGGCTACAGCTGCAACCCGCCCCATTCTGGGACGTTCAGGACAGCCGGCTGGACAACAGCTACTTTGTCGCCGCCACCGGCTGGCAGCCCCAGGTTACCCTCATCGAGGGCATCCGCCGCGCCGCGGCCGGTTACGTCGATCATTAATCATGTCCGTCTCTCCTCTGCTCAGCTCCCTCAAGCGTTTTCACTCAATCACAAGTGGTCCCAACCAGATCCAATCCCGGTTATCATGACCGTCCGGTCCGGGTCCGATAAAAAGTTCCACATCGGCCGTCTGTTCGAGCGAAAAGGAGATGTTGATGACCTGTGGACCGCGATCTTTGCTTTGTCCGCTGGGATCAAGCAACCGGGTAAACAACACCGCGCGTTCTGCTTCCGGTCCGACCCGAGCGAGAGTTATTTCCACTCCATCGGTCTGTTCGTCATCGGAAGATGACGTAGTATAAGCGTCGGGCGAAAAACAGGCCGTCGTCTTCAAGGTATGGGGACCAGCGGACAAACGATAGACCAAGCGGGTAACCGGATGAGCTCCGAACCGGGGTTCGCGAGTACTGCCGTCTAACACAGGACCATAGGTGGAAAAGAAACGAATAGGTTGCGGCTGCATCCGACTAAATATCTGCTGCTGATATTTCCGCAGGCTGCTCGTTTCGTACCAGGCACCCGCCAGCCGATCCTTCAGCAATTCCACTCCCGGAGCACAAACTAATCCGCTGTACCCATTATCTAACAGATGGAGAATACTCTGACTTCTCCGGGCCAGCGGCAGATGCACCGCCGCCCCTTCCCACGAGTAAAGCGGCTGCGGATCGATCCCCAAGGCGATTGCCCGTTTGATTAAATTCTCCTGCCCCTGCGTTGCTGGCCCAAGCACCAACGCGCCAATCTTTTCCCCGGCCAAAGCGTTGAAAGCGGCATCAAGTTGGACCGCGTCGTTCTCCACCGCACTCCGAATCATCAGCGCCCGACGCTGGGCATAATAAGGACCGATCGAATTCCAATCCTGTCCTGTGACGAGTAAAACTTCGTCTGGCATTGTCAGTCCGCGTAAGGATCGGGTGAGCTCGTTCCCGCCCCAACTGATCCCTTTCTGTGACTGATAATAGCCGTCAAGATAGCAAAATGCTTGTCCCCCGGTGAACGCCAGCAAAGCCAGCACCACCAGCCAAACCGGCCGCCGACTTTCCGCCATGCCGACCAAGACCAGCCCCATGGCCATGAGAAGCAGCATCGTGTTGGCGATAAAATAATATTCATGCAGCGCGTAGAGCACGGGAAATATCATAAGCACGGCACTGAACCACAGCAGCAACCGGAGTATATCCGCTCCCCGCTGCCGGGCCGTGAGCAAGGTGAGTACGACGGCGTCACCCAACAGCGGGCTCCAGGATAATTTCTCCGTAATGATCACCCATTTCTGCCGCCACATCTCAAGCGAGAACCGGGTGGTCCACGTCCCCCAATTGAAATCCCTCAGATTCGCCTCGCGAATAAATTGCGCGCTCGGATTGAGGGCCTTGATCGCATCCGCAAAATGCAGCCACCACAACGTCAGCGCAAACGGCAAGGCCACGGCCAGCGCCATCCAGATAAAATCGCCACGCCAGCGCCGGTCGCTCCTTCCCGCCCACAATCTCCGCACGGCCCACCATCCCGTCGGCAAAAGATAGAGTAGGAAGGTCGTCACCTTCACCAACCCGGCCCCGCTGCCGGCGAGCACGGCCAACAGCAGCCAGCCCCGCTGACGACGCTCGACCGCCTCCTCGAATGCTACCCAAAACCACAGGCTGAACATCAGCACCATCGTTTCCATCAAGAAGGCCCGGGAATAGAAAATGTAGAAAGGACATGTGACCACCACTGCCAGCACCAACCAACGCCTGCCCGCCGCCACGCCCATCCGTCCGAGCAGGAGAAACACCGCGGGCAAGCCCAGATAGAAACAAACCTGACTCACCACGCGACCCGTTTTGGTCAGATCCAAGCCGGTCAGGTTGCTCACCGTCACGACCGTCCATTGATAGAGAGGAAACTCCATCGGGATCGACCACGGCTTGCCCAGCACCGGCGTCGGATAGGCCAGCGAGAAATCATGATCCTGTTGAATGAAATAGGCCGAGATCGCCGTTTGCGCCTGCCGGAATTCCAGACCGGGTAAATTCTTACTCTCCCACCCCACTCGGGTCGCCCAGACATTAAACAGCAGACAGACCGCAAAAAAAGCCAGAAACCACCCGGACTCCTGCCGGCTCGGGGGCGATGCATTCCAGGGGCGTGTCATGGGGCCCCCATATCGACGAGAGCCACGACCGAAGCCAAGAAATTTATGCAAGCGGGACGTCTACCGGTGATCTGGCGTCGATGGATTTTTTGCCCTCATCGGCACGGCTTGAGATACACGCTTTACTGGTCACAGCGCAGCGGTTTCAGTGGCTTGCTGTATGACTGCTCCGGTTGCGCCCCAATTCCATCTCGATCTTCCCGTCTCTTGGCGGCCGGAAAACCCGAACCTGGAAATTGTCGGCTGGCTCTATGCCGGTCCTTCGGGCCAAGCCGTGGATCTTCGCGCCCAGGTGGATGGCCGGGTATTCTTCGGTATTTACGGTCTCGATCGACCGGACACGGAAAAGAATTTCAATGAGGGACTGGCTTCCCTGCGCACCGGCTTCATCCAACGCGTGCAAATCTGGCGCGGCGCAAGGGAACTGAAATTGGAATTTCACAACGGAAAAACCTGGTGCGAATTCTTCCGGACCGCCCTCGACACTTCCCTGCTGCCGGTCTCTGCCGTGCGCCCGAAACGGGTGCTGCGCGCCGCCGCCGTCTATCAAACCCTTCAGTATCTCTACCGCCATTTTCACCGTGTCTCGTTTCGCCGGATATGTCGCGAGGTCGATCACGTACTCGCCGATGTGCTGGCACCCGCGATGCAGGTCACGGGCGGCACCGAATTTCTCGGCCACATCGAGAATCCCGGCCACTGGGTGAATATTTCGTACGAGAAATTCCGCACCACCGGATGGACTTTCGCCATTGGCGGTGAAATCAGCCGGTTGAGCGCCACCACCGGAGTACTCACCGAAAACCGACTGGTCTATCCCAAGGACCGACCGGATGTGGCCTCCCATCGCTCCGATCACGGCAACGCTCTCAAGTCCGGTTACTATGGCCTTGTCGATATTTTGCCCGAGACGCCCAGCCCCGCGAATCTGAAACTCTTTGCTCTGCTCCCCGACGGCAGTCGCCGACTAGCCTTCGCCCGCCGGTTGTATCTCGACCGGACCGATGAACATTCCGGGCCGATTCCCATCTTCCGTTCGTTCCTCTTCTACAAAGTAACCGTCGCCCTGCTGCGGGGCGTGTTGCTGGGGCGATTTGCTTTCGACAGTTGGCCAGAATCCCGCGCCGAGATTGTCCGCCTAAGAGCCGATCTCTCAGCCACACTCGGCCACGGCGAGGAAAAGAAAATCCCCGCTGCAATCATCCGCCGGCGCGACCAAGATCCCTACACGCGTTGGTGCTGGCACAATCGCCTGACACCGCGCCTCCGCGCGGCCCTCCAGCAAGATGCCGAAGTTCGAGGAAGACCTCTTCCGCCTGCGTGGCGAGAATGGCCACTACCTGATTCCCACGGCTGAAG
>JANYCF010000178.1 GCA_025360455.1 Opitutaceae bacterium
GTAAGTGTGCCGCCGAAACGCTCGACGAGGGCGCGGCTGATCGCGAGGCCGAGGCCGTGTCCGGCCGTGGTGGCGTGATTGATCGTGGCTTGCTCGAAGGCTTGGAAGAGGCGCGATTGATCGGTGGTGGAAATGCCGGGCCCGGTGTCGGTGACGCTGAAGCGGAGGGCTGGGAGTTGAGCGTTGGGTGTTGAGAGTTGAGAGACTGCGGGTGCCTCGCTCCCGTCTAATTTTCGATGGATCGGTTCGGGGTAGCGGCAGGCGTCCCTGCCTGCTGAGGTTGGCGTGCGTAACCCAACTCCACAGGCAGGGACGCCTGTGGCTACGCCAAGCAACTTCCGCGATCCATTGGAATCAGCGGAAGGCGCGGCTGTTTCCACGCGTAATCGCACGCTGCCTTGCGCGGTGAACTTGATGGCGTTGCCAATCAGGTTGTCCAGGATTTGGCGGAGTTTCTGGGCGTCGCTTTCCACCCAAGCGGGCAAGTCGGGTGAGGTTTCGAGCGTGAAAACAAGATTCTTGCCTGCGGCGGCGTGAGCGTGGGTGGCGGTGATATCGCGCAGGAGATCGTCGAGGGCGAAGGGCGCGGGACGGAGCGTGAGTTTGCCGGCCTCGATCTTGGCGAGATCGAGCACGTCGTTGATCATGTGCAGGAGATGTTCGCCGCTTTGGTGGACGATGCGGAGGCGTTCCTGTTGATCGGGGGCGAGACGTTTGTCGTTTTGGAGCAACTGCGCGTAGCCGAGCACGCCGTTGAGCGGGGTGCGGAGCTCGTGGCTCATGGAGGCGAGGAAAGCACTTTTGGCGCGGCTGGCGGTTTCGGCGACGTCGCGGGCGATGGCGAGCTCGCTCGTGCGCACGGCGACGAGCGCTTCGAGGCGAAGGCGTTCGCGCTCGGCGCGACCGAGCCGCCAATGAATGAAGTAAGCGATCGATGCCGCACCGAGCAGAAAATAAAGCGCGAGGGCGGGTCGGGAGCGTGGCCAAGGCGGGGCTACGGAAAAACTCGCTTCGGTCGGTTCGCCGATGAGACCGTCTTTGCTGACGGTGCGCACTTGAAAACGGAACGGCCCGCCTTCCAGGTTGGTGTAGATGGCTTCAGTTTTTTCGGTGACGGCGGACCACTCGGCATTGAAGCCGAGCATGCGATATTGGAAGCGGTCGAGGGCGGGATCGAAGAGCGAGCCGGCGGAGAATTGGATTTCAATCGGGGCCGTGCTGAATTTGAGGGGGAGCGGAGTGCTGGTGGTTGGGGCGCGAAAGGGGATGGTGAGTTCGTGATCTTCTGCGGCGAAACGGCGCAGGAGCGGCGGGGCGGGCGGAAAAGAATCGCCGTACGAGGAGGTTTCGATGCGCAGCAGTCCTTGATCGGAACGAGCCCAGACGATCCCGGCGCTTGGTTCGGCATAGATGCGATAGGCTCCGCCCGCGTGAGACAGCGCCTGTACGTCGCGCGGGGCACGTTGGAAGGTGAAGGTGCCGTCGGGACGGGCGAGCAGGCGCGCGAGCGGATAAGGAATCTCGCTGGTCATCAAAATTCCGTTGGTCCAAATCTCGCCGGGGGCTCCGCCGGCCAGCGGGTTGAGCACGACCGGGCGTTTCTCAAATGCGACCAGAGCCGCATCGAACTCCAGGCGATCAGTCTGCCGGTTGAGGCGATACATGCCTTGTGCGGTGTCGATGTGTGCGCCAAGTGAACTTTCCCAGACGTAGATCACGCCATGGTTGGCGGGCAAGCCATCGGCCTCCGTGTAGTGGCGGACGGCGGCGTGGTTCCAATCGTTGGGTGTGGCGGGCGGAGTGATGCGATAGACGCCTTTGCTCACGGTGCTGACCCACAGGGTGCCATCAGATTCTTGCACCATTTCGGCGAGTTGGGTGTCGATGCCCGGGATAACTCCGTCTTGTTGCCAGGTTTTTCCCACCAGGCGTCCGGTGATGACTTGGCTGTAGAGTCCGATGAAAAGACGACTGGGATCTTGTTTTGCAACGATCACGGTGCCTGCCGGCGTGGGGGTGGAAAACAGGGCTTCCCGTCCGCCGGCGGTGAGGAGATGCAAGCCTTGCTGACTAACCACCAACAGACCGGAGGCGTGACTACAGAGGAGAATGGGATGTTCCAGGCCATCCATCACGGGATCGCGAACAAAGTGGGCGCTCGTGGCTTGGGTGCTCGAGGGCACCAGCCGATAAAGACCATCGGCATTCAACACATAGAGCGTGCCGTCATGCCGGGTGAGTGAGGCAGTCCGCGCCGCACTGAGCCCGTTTTGGTCGTCAAACAAAGTGACGCCGGCCTGCCAAGCGACGCGCACCGGACCATCGTTGGTGCCGAGCCAGAGGTGATGTTGAGCATCTTCGGCGAAACCATAAATGTGCGACAAAGGCAGGCCGTTCGTGCGCGTGAGATGGGCGCGTTGTTTGCCCTGCGCGGAGAGAATAACGATCTCCTCCGAGCGCAGCAGCAGCGCGTGACTGCCGTCGCGCAAGGTGAGGCCAGCGTGAATTTCGGTGGCACCGGACAGCGCGATGGTTTCATGGGGCCAGCGGGAATATTTCCCCTGAGTATCGCGCACCCAAAGTCCGCCTGTTCTCCAGCCCAGCAACAGGCCTTGTTCAACTGGGGCGAGATAAACCAGTTCGTCTTCGCGCAATTCTTCGGGTAATTTTAAGGCTGTGAATTTCCCCTGCGTAAACTCCAGCAAGCCTTCGCCACGACGTTGGATCAGCAGGCGATCACCGACCACGTGGAGTCGGGTGGACCGGAGGTCGGTGAAAGGCCAATGATCGAGCCGGCCGTTTTGCCAGCGCAGCACGGCGCGGTCGCTGCAGAACCAGGCCCCGCCCTGCCACCAACGGGCGTCATGCAACAACCCGAGCGGGCGAAGGGTGGCGGGGACGTGTTCGGTGAGCGAAATCCAGTGCGCGATGCCGGTATCCGGCGAGGTGAAAAAGCCGAAGCCATCATCATCGGCAGCGAAGATTTCACCGTTGTCGCCCTCGACGATCGACCGGTTGTAGGCGAGTGATCCGACCATGGGGCGCCAGGTGCGACCGTCGAATTCAACCTGTCCGAGATGAGTGCCGAAATAGAGCAGGCCCGATTTGCGACTGACAATAGGCGACCAAAAATCCGCCTCCACCTGATGTTCCGCACGGGAGAAACTCCGGACGGGCGGGCGGCCCGCTTCGAATTCTGCTGCGCGCAATCCCGGCTGCGTCACGCCCAAAAATAGAGCGACGCAACCGAGCGCCCGGAGAAAAAAAGAGTTCGAGACCAACACAGAGAAGAAGGGAAGGGGCCGGCGCGGGAGTGTCAACGGCCCGAACGAAGTGTAGGTAGAAATGCGTAGGACGGGGCGGGATAGTGGGCGGCAGATTTTGTGGGCGGGGTGCCCTCACCCCGCGAGGCATGGGTGGCGAAAGTTGAGACAAGCGGGGTGGGGGCACCCCGCCCACATTGAGCAATGCCGCACGGCGTACGCGTTTCTGCGTAGGCGCGGTGAATGCCATTGCAGTTGCGAATGCTGCACCCGTGATGGTTTATGTCGGCGATAATTTCATCTGCTGACGCACCCTTCCTTAAAAAACACGTTCCCACACCTCCTATGATTTCTTCCTACATGTCTTGGTCCGACGGCGTCGATCTTGTTGGTTTTTCCGCTCCTGGTTTGCCGATGCCGAACGTGATCGTCCACTTTGCGCGCATGGTGCACACGCCGGTCGGTTCGGCTCCGGCCGGCATGATCTTCATTCCTGATGCGGCGAATCCGGCGCAACCGCGTGTCGTTGGTTTTGTGTCACCCGATCCTGTGGTCGGCGCGTATTTCGGCCCGAAGATTTTCGCCGGCACGCCGTTTGAAAACGCTCCCGTCCTGGTGGGTACGATCGATGTCACCCTTGCGCTCGCGCAAAAGCGCGCCTCCGTGCGCATCGCGGTCGCTGGCTTCGTGATCGAGTCCACGCTCTCCGACTTGGGTGAATTGCAATCCGCAGATCGTCCGGCCGGGAATTTGCCGTTCGGCGAACATGCGCTTGAAGCCAGCAGCACGAACACCCGGGTTACCGTGAATGGCCAGCCTTTGGCGTTTATGTTGCCGCCGACCGGCCTGAGCGGTGGTCCCGCCGCCGTGTATTCGGCCGCTGGCTTCTACGCGCGTTGAGCTATTCAAACGACGCGAAACAACCGGTTATCGTCTTCTTCTCATGTCCTCGCTCAACTCCGCGCCCAGCGCCTCCTCTCGCGCGACCAGCCCAGCGTTCACGCGTACGCTACAGGTGCTCAGCGTCGCACTGCTGCTGTTGCTTGGCGTCGCCGCTTCGGGAAAAAAAGCGGAACCGTCCGCTGCGGTGAGCACCGGCCCGGCGGTCTTCACCGGCAGTTCGGCGGCCGGATTGGCCGGCACCAGACGCGTGGCGATCACCAGCGTGCTCGTGTCGTTCCAAGTCTCCACTTCGAACCGGACCGATACCAACGGTATTCTGGCCAACAAGAGTGACACCGAAGCCAAAATGGTCTGGCCGACTGTTGATCCCGTCCAACTCGCCGCGATCACGGATGAAATCTACGAGCAACTGAAAACAGATTTGGCGGCCAACGGATTTGAAGTTGTACCTGAGGCAGCTGTGCTCGCGAGTCCCACTTACCGGAAAATCGTCAAGCTGGCCGGGTTCAAAAACTTTTCCAAATACGGCAATATGGAAGGTGATGCCATGCTGGTTGAGACGACCCACTTGACGCCTTATGTGCCGTTTTCCCTCGAGGTCGGCACATTTCCCTATCCGTTCAAGGGCGTGATTAAGGGTTGGGATTCTGGAAAGACCGGTGGGCTCACCGCCAACAGCACGTACTACACCGCCGACTTGCCGAAACTCGAAGTGGAACTCGCGCAGGAACTGAACGCCCACGTCGTGAAGGCCACGTATTTGGTCACGCTGGGTACAGCGAAAGCGGGCACCGGTGGCCGCATGTTCCGCGCGGGTTCAGCGCACAGCGGGGCGTCGGTGACCAACACACACACTGCCCAAATATTCCCCCAGGTCGGCATCCGCGCCACGCACACGCGCATCGCGTTCCGCACGCCCACGGGAAATCCCAAGGGCCAGACGACCTCCCGCGCCAAGCCGGTGCCCGCCAAAGACGGTGATGTGGTGGTGACGCTGGCCCAACCGCTTCTCGGTGCCACGGATCTGTTTTCGTTCACCTCGGCTTCCGAAGGCAAAGGCATCTGGGGCCTCGCTCCCGGTGCCGATATGAAATTCACGTTCACCGCCACGCTCACCGATCCCAAGGCCTATCACGATGAAGTCGTCGCGATGGTGAAAACCGCGCAAAAGGATCTGCTCGCGCTGGTGAAACAGTAAGCTGTGCAATTATATCAGCAGACAAGTCCGCTGCATCTTGTAGGAGACTGTTTACAGGCGACACGAATTTGCGCGACGGGTCACACGCTGAGTCGCCTGCCCCACGGCAGGCTCTGGGCCCTGAGCTTGCCGAACGGGTAAACAGGCTCCTACAAAAACATTTCACTTACGTCTTTCGCTAATCCCCACAAAAAATCATGTCCTCACTCATATCGCTCCCCATCGCGTCCCATCGCCTCTCGCTCCTCTTCGCCCTGACGTTGCTCCTCGGCGTTACTGCCTCGGCGAAAAAGACGGAACCCGCCGCAGCCGCGAATTCGGGTCCGGCGGTCTTCACCGACAGCTCCGCCGCCGGGCTCTCTGCGACCAAGCGCGTCGCCATCACGAATGTGATGGTTTCCTTCCAGGCCTCCGTCGGTGACAAGACTTCGATGAACGGTCTGCTGGCCCACAAGAGCGATACGTCTTCCCTGATCCAAATGCCGGACATGGACCCCAAGCTCCTGGCCGCGATTACCGACGAGATCTACGCGCAGTTGCAGGCCGACCTGAAGGCCGCCGGTTTTGAAGTGCTCCCCGAAGCCACCGTGATCGCCAGCCCTTCCTACCAAAAAATTATCAAGCTGGCCGGCATCGCGAATTTCTCGAAATTCCTCAACCGCGACGGCGACACGATGCTGGTCGGGGCCAGCGGATTGAAACCTTATCTCCCCTATAACTCTGAGACCGGATCGTTCAGCACGCCGTCCAACAACGGCATCCGGATCAAGGGCTGGGTCTCCGCCATGGGTATGGGCAGCTCGACCCCCGGCGGTCCCTCCCTGACTTCCATCGGCACAATCTACGAGCTGCCCGGACTCGAAGTTGATCTCGCCAAGGAGCTGAACGCCCACGTCGTCAAGGCTACGTACCTTGTCACTCTCGGTTCGACCACGGCCAGCATCAGCGGGCGCTTCACCCGGTACAATAATCACACCGGCACGGCGTTCGCGCAGGTCGGCATCAAGGCCGACCAATCGCGCATCGCCTTCCGCACGCCGAATGGAAATCACAAGTGGCAGAGCATTGCGCGCGTCAAGGTCGCCCCCGCCAAGGATGGCGACGTGGTCGTGACGCTGGCCGAACCGCTCCTCGGCGGCACCGACTTCTTTGCGGTCTCCTCCTCCCAGAAAGGCAAGGGCATGCTCGGTCTCGGTGGCGGCGCGGACATGCAGTTCGCCTTCACCGTCACCATCGCCAATGCCGCCGCCTACCGCGAGGAAGTCACCGGCCTGATCAAGGACGCGCAGACCAAGCTGCTGGCCTTGGTGAAACGGTAAGGCGTAATGTCGCCGAATCATCGCTCACTCGGTGGCGGCCACAGCCAAATGAGCGGAGTGGTTTGACATGGCCATTCGCCTACCACTCGACTTCGCTGATGTTTCATGAAGTACCTACTGCTCATCTTCATCATGTTCACCATTTCTGGGTGTAATTCGGTAAACCCGAAAGCAACGATGGAGATTACCTCGAAAGGCCTTGCCGCAGTCCACGGCTCAAAGGTGATTAAATTCGGCAATATTTATGGTCCTAAAACACAAATTTCTCAGGTAAACAATATCGATGATACCGTGATTGAGCAGCCGACATTCTTTCGGGTGCATCCTTTGTCGCCAGGAAGCCACAAACTAATTTTAGGGGGTGCATGGATGGAGGGAAGATTTGGGGAAATCGACACGTGCTTTGGCTCTGCCGAGGTTGAATTTGAGGCAAACGCAGGACATGAATACGAAGTGCGCGGCAGTGTGTTGAATAACCAATACTCGATGTTTGTCTTCGACGTCACCACTGGCTCGCGTGCATCAAAATACATCCTCATCGACGTTCGGGAAACGCGCAATCCGATTTAGAATCCTTTCGTGATCAGCATTCGTTGAATAATCCATCGTCGATGGCACTCGTGGCTACAGTAATTGGGAAACGGTACTGCTAGAAAATGCAACCGATAGGCCCGATGGCACTTTAAGCAGATCAGTCTCAAATCATCCCAGTCCTAAAGTAGGACGCCGTTTACTTTGTCGTCACTAACCGGTCAAATACTCGGATGATTTCGTTGCGCAGAAAATTCAACCACATGGCGGGTTGTTCCGGTTTCACTCGCTGGCCAGTGTCTGGATTGATCCGCCAGCCCACGCAGTACATATCGATTTTATTAGAAGTATAAATGAAGGTAACTGTGGCCTCATTTTTGCGCTGCTTGATGTAACCCACAATCTGGTTTTCGTTTCTCGATTTAATGTTCCACTGTCGGTGTACGAGAGCCGAAATAATGGCGTCTTGGATTTCAACGTGGGTAATTTCTTTCGGGATAGTGATGGTGCCAGCTGGTTGGCCGAAGTCGTCGATGTCCACAGCTGAAACCGAGGGTGACGTGTACAGCGCGATGCTAATAACCATAACCCAAGCGAGGTAGTGCATGATCGGACGGAGTGAACCCATGGGAGATGAGCGCGTTATTTTCTGGGTCATAATTTAAGTCCTTCCTATTGGCTCTTCCGCTTATGAAACAAATATTGCGAATGATCAAATCCGCCGATGGGAACGAGGCACAGGACCAGACCAGCCGCAGTGGTATCATACCACACGACCAAGCTGCCCGATTGATTCAGTCCGATCATGCATTTGATATGTTCGCTGATTACGCCGACGCTGGAATCGAGCATGTTTTTCTGATCGTAGATTGCGCGATCTGAACCGGGAGCGATGTCCAGCGTCATTTCCTTCACGCTGATTTCGATATTATTGTGATAGGCACAAACGCGCAATTGTTTGCACCGAGTGCGGTGAGGCGGATGAAGTCACAGTCGATATTACCGTCTTTCGGGAAAAACAAATTCCACAGCGACATCTTTAATGGCTCAACGGGGGAAAAGGAGTCCTTCTCATAGTCGCCATTAAATGAGTTTATTGAAATTTGCTACAGTGGCGGAATCGCGCCGTTGCGCGATGAAAAACAGCCGGTGCAAAGCAACGTGAGTAAAACGCCGCAAGCAAGTGAACGTATAATGATCATGGGGCGGAACCGATCCGAATGAGTTTGAGGATATTGATATTCCGTTCGCAATGTTCTTTTGTGCCAGTTTTCTAGTCTGGATTTAGGGTAAGGCATAGCTCGAGGGAAAGTTATTTGAATAGAGGGGGAATCCACCCAAAGCAGAGCCTGTAATTACTGGGCTATGAAGTGAGCGCGGCGGGGGAGGTGCGACTCGGGTGATTTCACTGCTACGATGGCCAAGGACATGGCCTTCACGATGGCGTGGCTGTGATATGGCGCAAGCGATTACGCCCTGCGGTTGTTTTCTTATCCGCGAAAATCCGCGCCATCCGCAGGAGCATTCGGGAATCGGCGTGAGGATCAATTCCCCACGCCAGGTGTCTCGCGAAGGTTCCGAAGGAGACGAAGGCGTGGCGCAATCCTGCAAACTGAAAACCGGGCGGCGGTCATCGAAAATCTTGAAATTGAAAAGCAAGAATCTCTGAATTTTCCGCAGAAAGCCAGCCTGCGCCCAAGTGATACGGCCCGGCTTGCGCGGATCAAGACACGGGTGAATGGCCGTTTGCATTGATCGGCTTTTCTTATCCGTAGCACTCGGCGGACGGCGAGCTGGGGGTTTTTCATGCGGAAGAGGGAAAGGTCGGAGTGACTGCGATGGGTTCGGACCGGTATTCTGCGGCGAGTGTATCAGGTGAAGCCCCGAGGAGATAACGCAGGAGGAGGCGGGTGTTTTGGAGTTGTTGGCTCACGGGGCCGTGGCGACGGAAGCGCCGGGCGGATGTGATGACGTTCGCGGGGAAGGACCACACGCGGGTTTGTCGCCGAGCCCGACGGAGCAAGTCGACATCTTCGAACAGGGGCCAGGGCGAGAAGCCACCGAGTTCAGTATAAAAATCTCGCCGGATGACGATGCCTTGATCGCCGAAACGGGTGAAGACGGAATCAATACGCGAGCACCACGCACTGGCGCGCAGAAACCAATGGGCAGAATCAAAGGTCAGTCGGAAGGTGCCGATTTTTACTTCGCGGTGGGCGAAGGCTCGCTGCAGCACTTGCGATGCATGCGCGGGCAACGTGGTGTCGGCATGCAAGAACAGCAGTAACTCGCCGGAGGCGGCGTCGGCCCCGGCCCGACATTGCGGCCCTCGACCACGGGGCGCGTGTACGAGAATAACCTGCGCGGCGATGGCGAGACCAGCGGTGTCGTCGTTACTGCCGCCATCAGCGATGATGATCTCGGCGTCGGGCAACCGGGCGCGAATGTCGGCGATTGTGGTGGGGAGAAGCGATGCCTCGTTGAGGGTCGGGACGATAACGGAAAGGGGCAAGGCGGCTTCGCTCATGGCTTTTCCGATTTGGGCAGACACCTGGGATCGAGACGCAGATCGGCGAGCCAGGCTTCGGCGTTCAGGCCGGTGTTGTCCGTATCGACGAGGATGGCCACGGCGCTGATCTGCGTCGGTGGGGTGCCGAAGAATTTCTCGTAATCGGCCAGCACATCGCGCTCTTCCCGGCACCAGCGGCCTGCTTCCGCTTCGCCCGTACGTAGCACGATCATGCCAACATTCTTGGTGTAGGGTGAGGGGTAAATTGAACCGACCGGTTCGTGGGCGGCCCACACATAATTGAGGGCGCGGGTGCGAAAGGGAATGACAGAGGTCTCGAACACCACAAAAACGCGGACGGCATAATCGTCGCCCGAGCGGGTGCGCTCGGCGTGGTTGGCGGTGAGGGGCGCGGCGATTTTCCAACTCCACCGGAGGCGGGCAGCGGTGGGATAAGGCTGAATGATTTTGCGGACCAAGCCGGCATGGGCGGCCCGGCTCGTGGCATGAAGCACGGTTTGGCCAGCGTCAGTCACGGTTTCATACTGGGTTGGTTTAGTGAAGAAACGTTCCTCCTGCCATTGGTCCCGCCAGCCTGGGCCGAAATTATCGAAGAGATCGGCGAGCGGCGGCGTGGTTTCCACCGCTGAGAAACCAGTCGCGGTGAGGCCAATGAAGGCAATGGATCGAAGCAAATTCATGGTTCAGGCGATTGCGCCGCCACAGCTCGAGCCGACACCAGCGGTACAGCCCAAACAGGGTTCCGCCGTGGTGATGGTTTCACCTTCCAGCGTGGTGGGATCGAGGTTCCAGAGAAATTGCGGCGCGCGTCCGGCGAGGGGGAGGCCGGTCATTTGGTTGAAATCGCAACCGCAGATTTCGCCCTGCCAGCTGACATTGATCTGGAGGACGCGTCGGCGGGTGCGGCGCAAGATCAGGTCGTGTTGCGCCAAACGTTGGGCAAAGCGGGGCGCGTTGACGGGTTGATCGGAAAGGTCGGCGATCATGCGGGCAAGCCTCCCGCGCAACAGGGCGTGGCCGCAGTCGCGCGCGCAATCGAATGGTTGCGTCGCTTCAGGTGCGATCGGAGCCAACGGCTCGACGGCGATGAAGCAGATTCTCCCGGCGCCGGAACCGAGATCAAGCACGGTCTCTCCTTCGTGCAACCAGCGGGAAGGATCGCCTCGGCCGGGATAACCGCGAGTTTGCGCGCATCGTATTTCACCGGACAACAAAGAGCCGGTTCCATATAATCGGCAGTTTGGGCGTAGTGATCGCGGATGGCAGTTTGGAGATGTGGTAAAGCCATGATCTGCGTGAGGGGATGAGTGCTGACGATTGTCGTCGGAAAACTGAGCCGGTGAGGATGAGAATTTAGAAATCATTTCGCACTGAAGGCATTGGGCATAGGATGTCCGGTGAGGGGAATTTATTCCGAATAATCGCAACGGATATAGTCGATAGAAAAAGTTGCCATAGGCAGGAGGTAAACCACGGTGAACTCACATGCCTGCGCCTCGCGATCTACCCATCTATGAACTTGAAACCCGCCTCCTTGCGGCGGTGCGGGGGCAGGGGCGGCTGATCGTCCAGGCGCCGACGGGGTCGGGCAAATCCACGCAGGTGCCGCAGATGTTGCTCAAGCACGGCATGCTGGGCGAGGGTGAGGTGGTGGTGTTGCAGCCGCGGCGGCTGGCGGCGCGCATGTTGGCGAAACGTGTGGCGGAGGAAGTGGGCACTCAGCTGGGCAATATTGTCGGCTACCAAATCCGGCTGGACTCGAAAGTTTCGAAGGCGACACGCATCCGCTTCGTGACGGAAGGGATTTTGCTGCGACAAATGTCGTTTGATCAATCGTTGCGTGGGATCAGCGCGATCGTGTTTGATGAATTTCATGAGCGGCATTTGTACGGCGACATTTCGCTCGCGCGAGCGCTGCAGATCCAGCAGACGAAGCGGCCTGATCTGAAATTGATCGTGATGTCGGCGACGCTCGATGCCGCGATGCTGAAAAATTATATGGCACCGTGCGAAGTGCTGACATCGCAGGGACGGACGTTTCCGGTGAAGATTGAATATCTGGCGCGGGCGGTGGACTTCGAGCACGACCCGGTGTGGGCGGTGGCGGCGCGCGAGTGCGAGCGCGTGGCGGCGACGACGTCGGGCGATCTGCTCGTGTTTATGCCGGGCGCGTATGAAATCAACCGTACGGTGCAGGAAGTACAGGGCTCGCGTTTGCTGCGGGAGTTCAGTTGTTTTCCGTTGCACGGTGAGTTGCCGCCGGAACAGCAGGATCAAGCGGTGGCGCGATACGAGACGCGCAAGATTATCGTCTCGACGAATGTCGCGGAAACGTCGCTCACCATCGATGGCGTGACGGCGGTGGTGGATGGCGGGCTGGCGCGCGTGGCGCGGTATGATCCGCATCGCGGAATCAATACGCTGTTGATCGAAAAGATTTCAGTGGCGTCGTCGGATCAACGCGCGGGCCGGGCGGGACGCACCGCGCCAGGCGTATGTGTGCGGTTGTGGACGGAGCGCGAACATGAGAAACGGCCGTTGCAGGAATTGCCCGAGGTGAAGCGGCTCGATCTGGCCGAGGTGGTGCTGACGTTGAAGGCGGCGGGGATTGACGATATCTTTGCTTTCCCGTGGTTGGAAAAACCGGAGGCGAAGGCGCTGGAGCGGGCGGAGCGGTTGTTGGAGGATTTGGGGGCGGTGTCGATGATTGAGGGTAGGGCGCGACCGCTGGGCGCGCCGGACGTGAACGGCGGGCCCAGCGGTCCCGCCCTACCTACGAAACACACAATCATCACCGAACTCGGGCGGAAGATGCTGCGGTTCCCCATGCATCCGCGGTATGCCCGGATGTTTTTGGCGGCGCAGGAGTATGGGTGCGTGCGTTCGGTGGCGCTGATGGCGGCGCTGACGCAGGGAAGGAATTTTCTGCTGCGCAATGTGGACAAACGCACGGAGGAAGCGCGCGAGGAATTGCTGGGCGACGAGCATGAGTCGGATTTTTTCCTGCTGATGCGGGCGTGGCGTTATGCGGACAAGGCTAACTACAACATGGAGGCCTGTCGCCGGCTGGGCATCCATGCGCAGGCGGTGCGGCAAGTGGGACCATTGTTCGAGCAGTTTCTCGAAATTGCGGCGGCGGAGAAATTGGATGTGGCGGAAAAACGCATTGATGGCGTGGCCGTGCGGAAATGCGTGATGCTCGGATTCAGCGATCATCTCGCGAAGCGGCTCGATGCGGGCACACTGCGTTGCGAGCTGGTGCACAAGCGGCGCGGCATGCTGGCGCGCGAGAGCACGATTCAGAAATCCGCTTTGCTCGTGGCGGCGGAAATCACGGAGATCGAGAGCCGGGGCGAAGTGACCACGCTGCTCAATCTGTGCACGGCGGTGGAAGAGGCGTGGTTGAAGGAATTATTTCCCGAAGATTTTGTGGATGCGGGCGACGTGAGCTATGATGAGACGATGCGCCGCGTGGTGGCGAAGAAGGAGCGACGATTCCGGGATTTGGTTTTGGAAACGAAACAGACGGCAGACGAACCGCCGGAAGGGGAAGCGGCGGCGATACTCGCCCGCGAAGTCATGGCCGGACGCATCGTGTTGACCGAGTGGAATGAAAGCGTGGAGCATTGGATCACGCGCGTGAATTGTCTCGCGAAGTGGTGGCCGGAGCTGGAGGTGAATCCGATTACGGAAGCCGACCGGGCGACACTGATTGAACAGATTTGCTACGGAAGTTTTGGCGCGCGGGAATTGAAAGACAAACCGGTGTTGCCAATACTTCGCGACTGGCTTTTGGCGGAGCAATTGGCGGTGCTCGACGTGTATTTGCCGGAGCGAATCGAGATGGCGAATGGCCGGAAAGCCCGCGTGGCCTACTCGAAGGATGGCCCGCCGGTGATGAGCGCAAGAATCCAGGAATTGTATGGAGTGAATTCCACCTTTTCCCTCGGTCACGGTCGCGTCCCGGTGAAAATCGAGGTGCTCGCACCCAATCAACGCCCGATCCAAGTGACCGATGATTTGAGTAATTTCTGGCGCGAGCAGTATCCGAAAGTGAAGGCCGAATTATCCCGGCGTTATCCGCGCCATGAGTGGCGATAAAATGTCGCGAGAGCCAGGCTGAGATTGGATTGATTAAAATTTTACGGAACCCTAGAGGGAATATGCAATAGGCCACCGAAAAAAACACTAGGCTTCTTCTATAAAGTACCATAGCAATTAGGGCGCTTCCCCATGACCACCCCGAATACCCAACGCCATTATCTCGAAATTAACCGACAGACACTACGCGTCGCTTCATTTGCCGAACGGGCAATTGTAAGCTGGTCCGAAGTGTCCCTCGTCAACCCGGACGCCGTTAAAAGCGCGCTTGCTCCCTTGATCGCCACCGCTTCAGAGCATGAGTTGTACGTCAACGGTGCCGCGATTAATCCCTTTAGAACTTTCTGGCATGCGTCCAATGCGGAGGAGTCACCGCGCTTCCGCACCTCCGAGGAGATGCAAGCGTTCGCCGCCGCTCTGCCGCACCGCTTTCGCGGCGATCTCGCGCTCACTTATTGTTTGGCTTCGAATGGCGAGCCGATCACGCCGCATGGCAATGCCCGCTGGCTGCTCGGGGTCACTCCGGTGGAAGCGATGTTGCCGCTGCTTGATCAAGTAAGCGCGGAACGGCGCATTGCATCGGATGGTATTTTTGCCGCCTCGATGGTACACATTGGTGCCGTACGCGCGACCATGAGCAATGACAGTCTCAATCGGGTTGTCTTGTGGGAGCTGGCGGAAAACAAATCTCAGTTGGTTTTGATCTCCGCTCAAGGCGTCGAGGCCGTGGTCTCCTGCGCGATTGGCAGCGAAGAATTATTTGATGCGATTCAGGTTTCCCTCGGCTTGCGGGCGCGCGGCGCGGCCGAGCGCCTCTTCGCCAATGATAATTTTGATTGCGCGGATATTGCCCAAAAAGTGGGTGAACGTTTTGCTTCCGTTTTGAAACCGGCGCTGGCTGGCTTGACGAAGGGCAATACCCCGTTTGCTTTGTTCTGTCCGGCTTTGCTCGGCACCCAGCAATGGTTCATCGAAGCGGTATCGGCGGCTGCGGGCATGACGGCTTGGAGTTTTGACCACGTTCAAACCCTCAAACAATTTCAGCTGACCGCGTCGGGTACGACCGGTGCGACCGGTGGTTCTCCCGGAGCGTATGGTTTGCTTTATCTCGGCGCCATGGAAGGGCAGCCTAGCCAACGTTGGTGTGCTTCCTGGTGGGCCCAGACGGGAAATGAATTAGCCTCCGAAGATACATCCAGTCCCATGGAGGCAGAGCTTGCTCCAGAGCCGACTGGTAATTCCGCTCCCCCGGTCGAAATTGCCCCAGCGCCCGTGCCAGTTCCGGTGCCAGCGCCAAAACCGGTTCCCGCTCCGGCTCCAGCCCCGAAGCCCACCCCGGCTCCAGCGCCCGCGCCGGTACCTGCGCCCGCTCCAAAACCCGCGCCCGCTCCGGCCCCAGCTCCTGCGCCAAAACCCGCACCTGCGGCCACTCCAGCACCCGTAGCGAAACCCGCTCCGACTCCGGCACCCGCTCCCGCTGCGAAACCAGCGGTTGCCGCCGCTAAGCCCGCTCCTGCACCGGAAAAAACCGCTCCGGCCGTTGCCGCCAAAGCAGCTGCGGTCGCTCCGGTCGCCGCCGCCGCCAAACCCGCTCCTGCTCCTGCAGCTACGCCGGCCAAACCGGTCGCGAAGGCTCCTGTTGAGACCGCTAAACCAAAAGCAAGTGAGGCTTCTACTCCTGCCGTCTCTAAAAAGAGCGGTAGCAAAATGCCTCTGATCGCGGTGGCTCTCATCGTGATTCTCGGTATCGTGGGCTATTTCGTGATGAGTGGGAAAAGTGCTGAAGCTGAAGCTCAGCGCATTGCGGCTGAGAAAGAGAAGGCCCATATGGAGGAGCAAGCGATTGCCGAGGCCAAGCTGCGTGATATGCAAGCCAGAGCTGATGCCCAAGCGGCCCAGCAAAAGAAGCAGGCTGAGGCCGAGCGGCAGGTGGCGATCGAACAGGCTCGCAAACAGGCCGAAGAACAAACTCGTCAGCAGCTCAGTCAGCAGTTTGACGCCGAGCGTAAAACGAAATTCCCCGGCATCTTGCTAATTACGACGCAGCCAACGGGTGCGTTTGTTACCATCGACAATGAACAGCCCCGTAATTCTCCGCTGTCCCATTCGATTTCTCCGGGTAAACACCGGGTATCGATTTCACTCCCTGGTTATGAAACCTTGGAGACAGTGGCAGATGTAGTCGGTGGTGAAACGTCCGATTTGGGCATGCTCGAGCTACAAAAGGCAGTCGGCAGTCTTTCGATTACGAGTTCACCCACTGATCTGCCGTATACGCTTCGCCACGCCACAGCCGCTGTAGGTTCTGCTCCCCTGCGGACGGGTCGTACCCCGGTGAAGATTGATGATTTGCCTCCCGGTGATTATGTCGTCACTTACCAACGCTCCGGTTGGCAGGATCGCACCGTATCGGTGCAGGTTGCCCGCGGTAAGACGGCCTCGTCTGTCGTGGAATATAAAGGCAGTTCGATTACACTGACTAGCTCCCCTGCTGGTGCCCAGGTCACCCGCGGTGGTATTCCAGTCGGCGTGACTCCCTTAACCTTGAGCGGATTGCCTGCCCAAAAAGTGGAGTACGATTTCAATCTGGCTGGTTATGAGAAGATGTCTCTCAGTGGCACGGTGGCGGAAAACCAGTCCCTTACCTTGAATGCGGTTCTGCTCTCCTTCGACCGGGTAGCTTCCGCTAAGGAAGTTAAGAATCAGCCTAAGCCGTTGTCGCAGGTTCCACCCAAGATTGACCCAACCATTCCGGTCGGCTCTACCGCGACGATCACCTTTGTAATTGATCGCAACGGGACCACGCGCGATCACACCTTCGTGCTGAAAGAGAAAACCGATAATGCGTTGTTTGCCCAACGTTGCATCGATGCGCTCAAGCAATGGAAATTCACTCCCGCGCTGAATCAGGAAGGAAAGCCAATTAACGTGAAAACCAGCATGCCGTTTAATGTTACCCCGCAAGTTGAGGTATCGCAGCCGGGTATGTTTAACCGCTGAGTTTTTTAATCTGACGAAAATCCGCCTACTTAATCGTTGGCGGATTTTTTTTGGCCCAATGGGTCAAAGTCACTGAGCTTATCGAAGATCGTGACCCAATGCCGAACGGGTTCGGCTTGGTTTGATTTGGTCCTGTGGGAGCAAGCTTTCGCCTTCGGCTCAAGCGCGGCGACAAGAAACAAGCTCGGTGGGTAAATTGCCGGCGGGGACCATTCCCGCTGATCCGGCTTAGTGCTTCTTCTTCCGTCCGGTCTTCGGTTCGATGTTCAGGTAAGTCTTCGCGAGCATCTGGGATTCGTAGAACTCCACCATCCGCACGCCTTCGCGGGGCTTGATCAAATCCTTCTTCGTCGCGAGATCGACTTGCTGCTTCACCCGACGGCAAAGTTCTTCCCACTGGTATTGCACGCCATCGATCACGTCGGCGATGCGGGAACCGGCGAGCGCTTCCTCGATATAGTAACCGTTGGGTTCGTCATCTTCGAGGAAGACGTGGACTTCGTTGACGCGCCCGAAGAGATTGTGCAGGTCGCCCATGATGTCCTGGTAGGCGCCGGTGAGAAAAATCCCGAGATAGTAGGGCTGGTGGTTCAGCGGGTGGAGCGTGATGTAGT
>JANYCF010000184.1 GCA_025360455.1 Opitutaceae bacterium
TTTGCTGGCGCGTCGTGTGCCGCTGGGTGATGGGAGAACGTTGCACGCGGCAAATTATAACATTTGCAACCTGACCCCATTTTCAGTTCTCCCACGGTTACAACCCAATCCGTTTTTCAGCCCCTTGTCGCTTTCGCGCGATAATTTTTGTCCTCAGGAGTGACAAGATAAGGGAGAAAGTCTCCCTGTTTACCAATGGCGTTTAACACCTCATCGCTGACTGGTCCTTTTGTGGAAAATATAAAAGGCACTCTGATTCGGCAGCCAACTGGATTGCCACTCTTCAATGCCGGGCTAAACTTCCAAAGCGTAAGCGCCGCAATAGCGGCATTGCCAAGGTTTACGTCGTCGGCTCTTGCAACCCCTGGTTCAATAATGGATCCATCTGGCGAAACAATCGCTTCGATGACGCAGGAGCCAACGAAACTCCGCATGGATGAAAATCTCTCGGGAAACTCGGGGTTCTGCGAGTCGAGTACTCGTGGACGTTGATCCACATCGCGAATCTCAACATGCGACGCCGAAAATCGGCATGTGGAATTAACCGGAATGAGTGCTGCGGGGACCACGGGGTGTGAGCACGCCCCAGCGAGAGCCATTAAAAAAACAGCGCCTGCAATATTCATAAGGCCATTGCGCGTAAGATTGAGACGGGTACCGAAGGGGAGGGACATTTTCAGGAAACTTGCCGTGGCAAATTGTTAATGCGATTTAGGAGGGTGTTATTTCCCGTCCTCAATTGAGGACGGCTGTAGCGTTTTCGAGGTGTGCAAGTGGAAGTGTTACATTGAGAGTTTGAACCAACGCACCAGCCGGCGTCCATCCAGCTGGCGGAGTCGAACTAGATCGCAAATCGCCTGCCTGCCGCACAGCCCCGGATCTCATTCCCGGAAAGTCGCTAGGCGAGGTACACGGATAAAACTGAAGTTCGCCTTTTATGCTCCAGGTTCCGTGGTCATTGGGCTGCCACGCGGGCGTAATGAATGTGTCCGTCGGTCTGCCCATAAATGGCCCCGTCTGGAAAAGCTCAAAATATACGACGGTCTGAACCCCCTGTTCGCCGGTAGATCCGGCAGGAGGACGAGAGATAGTTGCGACGTCTGAGTAGCCCAAAACGTTCCCGGTTATAGTCACTCTCTGAATATAAACACCGGATCGTGCAAATACATGCCCTGAGTGATTCTCAAAATGCCGCACCTCTTCGAACGCTCCATAGCCCAAAGCGGTAATTGGGTCTGCACTAATAGTAACCCCGGAGTTGTCCGGAGCCCCTGGAGCCCGCCCCAATATATCAAACCGGCTAAGTGGATTATTGGCGACAAATCCGTAAAGATTTACGCCGCCCCTTTCCTTGATCGGGTCTCTGGATGGCCAGCGTCCGGTGGAGGGAGTGTAATATCTTAGGCCGTAGTAGAGCAGCCCTGTTTCATCATCCGTGTATTTCGTGGAAAAACGGAAGTGATTCGTCATCGAGGCCACGCCGTCGCTCTGGATAGTTTCGCCGAAGGCGTTGTAGTCGTAGGTGGCGGACTTGGTGCCCGTCGCCATGTCCACTAATCCGATGGTGTTGCCGTTGCCGTCGTACGCTGACGCGTAGGAGGTGGAAGATGGGAGAGAGAAGTTGGAGAAGAGCAAACCGCCGACGCCACCGGCACCTTGCAGAGAACCGCTCAAATCCGCACCCCACACGTAAGTGCAAACCGGGGTGTTGCCAGCGAGCGCGTTTAATTCGGCGATCAAGTTCCAACCATCATGGAGGAACAGCGTGGAGCTGGCAAGCGTCCACGCACTACCCGACCAGCTATACACTTTTTTCGAAATCCTCCGGCCTTGTCCGTCATAAACAAATTCCAAACGCTGATTCAATGATGGAAACGCGGTGGCCACGGCGGTCAACGTCTGCAGGGCGACGAGCCGGTTCTCGGCATCCCAGGTGTAGGTCCAGCGGGCGTCGCCGGTGAGGTTGCCGTCGGAATCGTACGTGAAAGCCTCGGGGGTTTTCGGGAGGAAAGGAGCCTTGGTGATTTCGGTGACGGCGTCCTCGCCACTGGCACCGACGAGATTCTTGACGCCGGTGATCTTGACCGAGGGATTCTGCGCCGCAGTAGCATTGTCCACAGAGAGTTGCTTGAAGAAGAGTTCGCCCTGCCGGGTCGTGGCCTGCGGGGTGCCATTGTTGAGCGCAACGGTGACCGTGGCCGTGGTGGCGGCGGCACCGGTGACGTCCACGATGCCGGGGACGGTGCGAGTGGAATACTGATTCAGATTATTTGATGCGTAATTTGAAATTTGGGAGTTCGTCGTCGCGGATTTTCGGTTCCCGATATCGTCGTAGGTCCACGCATAGTCGAGGCCGTTGAGTGCCGCGTTGGTGGCGTCGAATTTCTTGCCGGAGGTTACCTGTCCGAGGGCATCGTAGTTGTAGTTCCAGTAAGCGTTGTCTTCGCGGGTAGCCTTGGTTCTTTGATTCGCAGAATTATAGGAGTAGGAAGAAGAGACCGCGGATGACGCGGATGGCACGGATGAGATGGCAGAAAGACGATTGAGATTGTCGTAGGTCTTCGTGGTCGTGAGGCGGGTGGTGCCGGATTGCTTGAAGCTGACGGAGCCGACGAGGGGCGAATTGGGCACGTAGCCGTAGGTGGCGGTGTTGGTGCCTTGCGTGATCGTGTCGAGTCTCGAAGCAGGGTCGTAGGAATAGGAGGCCGAGCTGAGAGTTGAGGGCTGAGAGTTGAGTGCCGAAACACTATCGAGGCGGTTCAGGGAATCGTAGGTGCGGTGGATGCCGAGGGTGTTGAGCGGGCCCGCAGTGTAATCCTCGTTCTGCAACTGGCCGGAGGTGGCGTCAAAACTCCACGTGCAAAGGCCGGCGGCGTCGGTGCGTGTGAGCGGGCGGCCGGTGCGATCATAAGTCATAGCGACGGCGGGCGTGGTGTCGGAGTATGCAATGCCGGCGAGATCGCCCGCAGCGTTATAGCTGTAGGTGGTCGTGATGACTGGCGTGCGGGCCCAGGTGCGAGTCTGCAGACGACCCGAGGGCTTGTAGGTGTAGCTCGGGCCGGAATTATCGGCGTAGCGTTTGTTGAGGAGGAGGCCGCGATCGGGCGTGTAGTTCCAGGTGGTGATGGCTTTGCCGGAGTCGCCGGAGAAGTTCTGCCACGTTGTCAGCGTCTTCACGCGGCCCTGGGAATCGTAGGTGTACTCAGTCGGGTAGGTGCGGCTGCCCCAGGTGCGTTTGACGGCTCCGGTGGGATAATACGTCGTGTTCACCACGGTGTTGTCGGGTTGGGTGACGGTGTCGACCCGGCCGGTCGCGTCGTACGTGTAGCTGGTGGTCTGCGGGTCGTAGCCGTCGCCGGAACGCGTGGTGTCCGGGTCGGGCGTGGTGACAGACTGGATCTGGTCGTCGGCGTAGTAGGAGTAAGTGGTGGCGCCGTTGCGGGCATCGGTCGTGCTTTGCAAACGATGATGCGGATCGTAGCTGTAAGTGAGAGCATTGAGCTGCACATCAGCAGCCTTCTTTGTGGTACTGGATGAGAGCAAACCGGCCGAATAAACCTGGATGTTTTTCACTCCATCAGGACCGCTGGCGGTGACGGTTCGGCCACCGGTACCGTCGAGGACAGTGACAGAACTGGAGGTGAGACCGCGCGAGGTCTGCCACGAGTGCAGACCATCGGTGCTTTGCTCGGCAATCGCAACGGTGGTGGGCGTGTCCTGTCCGTCGGTATCCCAAACTTGGGTCGTGCTGCGCTGGACGGTGTACGAACCGGAGGCATCGGTCTTGGTGGCGACAGCGGACGTGGTCTTGGTAATCCGATCCGTGCCATCGAAATCGATGGCGCCATTGGCATTCACATCGAGGGCGGCGACCTCCTGTTCGCCCTTGGTGTTGTAGGCGAAGAGCGTGGTGATGCCGTCGGCGTCGACTTGACGGACGAGTTGGCCAATGGTGTTGAAATAGGATGTGGTGGCGGCGTTGTCAGCGAGGACGGTCTTGTAGGAGTGACCGGCGAAATCGGTGTAGGCCTTGGACCACTCGTTGGTGGCGCCGGCTGCGCCGACAAGGATTTGTTTAGTGAACACC
>JANYCF010000194.1 GCA_025360455.1 Opitutaceae bacterium
TGCATTGCTGGCATGGCAGTGATCGCACGGGGTTCGCCATCGCCGGCTATCGCATGGTTTTCATGGACTGGAGCGCGGCCGACGCCATCGAGGAACTGCGTCAGGGCGGCTACGGTTATCACGCCTCTCTCTATCCCAACATCGCAAAGGTGCTCCAAAAAATGGATGTGGCCGCGGTTAAAAAAGCGGTTTTCAGCGACGCCCCTGCGCGCGCGAAATCCGCGGCTGCGCCACCGGAGACAAAGTAAAGCCGCACAGACCAAGTTCTCATTCGCCTTGCGCGACTAAAACCCTAAACAGGGCCGATGAATAAATTCACCGAAGCGCTGGCGAATGCGATAAAATGGGCGGGTGAGACCGTACCGCTGCTGGGAGTCCTGCTCGTTTTTTTCGTGGCCTGCCTCATTTATTTCCGCAGCCGCAAGAACATCATCTTCGAGGCCTGGGTCAATATGACCGAAGATGCCAAATCCAACCTTGGCCGGCGCGTCGCCGATCTCCTGCTCTTCAAACTTCGTTTTGTTAAACGGATCCACGAACAAGGCAGCCGCAAACTGGAGACCTGGCAACCCAACCGCGAGATGCCCGCTTTTCGCCAGACACTCGATGAAGACATTCAACTGCTCGGCTCCGTGGAACTGGGAAAATACGGCAGCGTGGTAAGCACGATCGTGATGTTTGTCCTGCGGTTGGTGCCGATGGTATTTCGCCCCGCCCGCCTGCGCGGCTCCATCCACTGTTACGGCAAACAGCTCCGCCTTCTCGCGACGCTTGAACAAGCCGGCGGAGAAAACAGCCGCCCCGGCAGCGTCAATCTCTGGGAAGTCGTCCGCCTGCAGGAAAGCGACGAACTGCTCGCCGAGACCGTCGAGGAACTCGCCTACCGCATCTATCTCGATCTTTCCAGCGACGGTCTTTTTAAAAGCTGGGAAGCCTTTCGCGCCTACACCAACGGTATGGCCCATTACGTCTCGTGGATTGATCTGGAACGCGATAACGACTTCCTCAAAGCGGAAGAGCACTATCGCGCCGCCCTCGTCCTCGAACCAAAGAATCCCGCGATCAAGTACAACCTCGCCCTGTTGCTGTATTTCAACTGGGACGCCGGGGAAAACGACGAAGCCATCGGTCTTTTCCAAGGGGCACTCAACGCCCCGAACCTCCAGTTGAAAGCCCGTGCCCAAAGCGGACTCGCCAGCGCCTTAGCCATGAAATTCTGCCGCTACAACGTGCAGGAACCACGCCTGCTGCAAGACGCCATCATGCATGGCCGCGCGGCGATCGCCATCGGGCCGGACATCGACGGCGCGCACAAAGCCTACGCGCTGGCCTGCCACCAGTGGAGCGAACACCTCGTGCGCACCGGCGGCACTCCTGCGGAGATCGAGCTGCATCGCGATCTGGCGATTACGCATTATCGCCGCGCCTTTGAACTCAATCCGCAACACTTCGGCGCCCACAACAATCTCGGAAATCTTTTCCTCGAATGGGGCAAGACCCTGAACGGCGAAGCCCGCCGCGAAAAATTTCTCGCCGCCAAAACGGAATTCGAATGTTCCCTGCGAATCAATCCCGCGTACCATCACGCCTCCGACAATCTCGGCAATACTTGCTACGAAGAAGGTCGTGGTACCGATCAGCCGGCCGAGCGCAAATCACGCTACGCCGATGCCGCTCAAGCCTTCCGCAACGCCCTCCAATACGAGCCGACTTATCCCGAAGGGCACAATGATCTGGCCATGCTCCATTTGGAGGCTGAGCACGACCCGTATTCCCCGGAAGAAGCGCTCCACATTCATTTGCAAGCGCTGCACCTCGTCACCAAATCCATCCCCCAGCGCCAAAAGCTGTGCAAGCAATTCACCAGCCGACTCGCGACAACTTCCTCCCTCCGCAAAACCGGCCTCGTCGTCTCGGCCTCCACCGCGAAAGAGATCGAATCCCTCGGTTGCCAATGCCCACTCAGCCGAATCGATGCAGACAAAAACTAAGGGAATAGCCTCGCCGTTTGCTGCACCCGATAGACAGCTATGACTGGTTTTCAAATAACCAGCTCACCACCTCAAGCCTACCCTGATATTTTATCGTCGCCTCAGCGAACTCGTCCTACCCATTCTTCCCCTTCATCGCAGCTCCTCCTCAATCCACTTATGTCAACCACCCCCAACTATCGCACCATGGCCGAATATTATATTCGCGGCCTCACTTCCGGCCAGATCGACCCGTCTGTCATCATCAGTTGGGCAGACGAAGTCATCGTCGCCGCCGCCAAAACCGAAGACTGGATGCTGGATAT
>JANYCF010000202.1 GCA_025360455.1 Opitutaceae bacterium
GTATCCACCGGCGGCATGCGCAGGACAATCACCACGCCGACCGCCAGCCCGACCCCGGCCATCATCAGGAACGGCGCATGCCAGCCGAAGTGTGTCGCGAGAAAAATCCCGATCGGGATACCCAACACCGAGCTCGCCCCGAACGCGGTCATGATCAGCCCCATCACGCGACCGCGCATGGCCAGGGGAAACACGTCCGCCACGATCGCATAGGCGGCCGCACCGACCACCCCGCCGAAAAGACCGGTGACAATGCGCGCCGCCAGCAAGATCGGATAAGTCGGCGCGAGTCCGCAAAACACCGTGCCGATCACGAAACCCACATAGAAGAACAACAGGAATTTCTTCCGGTCATAGCGATCCGCGAACCCCGCCGCGAGGATGCCCGCCACCGCCGCGGCGATCGCGTAGACGGAAACCACGAGCCCAAACTGCCGCGGCACGATGGAGAGCGCAGGCATCAACAGCGCGCCGAGCGGCGAGAGCACCATGAAATCCAGGACGATGGTGAACTGCAGGAAGGCGAGCATCGCGACCATGAAACGCTGGTCGGAAGAAAAAGCCGGCGCGGGAGCGCGGGCGGAAGTAGCGGCGGGTGCGATGGACATGCAGAGGCGGAGAAAGCGGTTTGAGCAAACGATTTCGCGTTAGGGAAACCACCACCGGCCCCGCCGCAACCCGGGATTTGGGATTTTCCCGAGCCATGGAGGCCGGGAGCCAAACAGCGGTCCCCTTGTCTGGGCATCACACCGCTTTTCGTCTGGCCTTGGGGAATGAGCCGGCAACTTTACGGACATGCCCCACGTACCCGGACTGCGCAGTTGTTACTCCAAGGTCGGCCGGTTCGTTTACTTCGGCCGCATGCTCGACAAGATCCGGTTGCAGGCCGCCGGCCAGCTTCCCGCCGAATATCAGGCCAACCTGGGTGACGCGCAGACCTTCGTGCTCGACGGACGCTGCTGCCGGTTTCTGGGCGTCCGCTACGCCAACTTGCGCGAGCACACACTGGCGGGCGGTACGGACGAAGAGGTACTCGCGTGGGCCCAGGCCCACGGCACACCGCGCACGGACGAAGAATGCCACATGTGGAACCGCTTCATCGTGAAAATCGGCTGGCGCGACGAACGTTCCGCCGTCCTGCCGCAGCGCATCCGCGACAGCGGCCTGACCGGCAAGCCCATCGAGACGATCATCGACCACATCGAATATGATGAAGGCCGTGACCCCGTCGCCACGAAAGCGTGGAATTCAGTCTGACGGCGAACTCCGGTTACACTGGGCACAATTCGCCCTGACTGACTTAGAGCCTATCCGAATATTAGCTTCAATGAGGTAGGGCGAACCGTCCCGGTGAGCCGCGGCTCTTCAGGGACGACTCGCCCTACCCAAAATACGTAGCATCGTACCATCGTTATTCGGATAGGATCTTAACTGCCGAGGCAAGTCCTAGCATGCAGTTGGCATCATTTCAGAATTCCAAAGCAACGTCATCTCACCGGCCCAGAGGTCGGCCGGCCTCGAGGGCGTAATTTAAGAACCAGGTTTGGTTGACATGGAAAACAGCGCGATACCGGCTTTGCGGCACGCGTCTTTGATCGCCTCAACTTTGGCTTTTTCCATTTTCTCCGGCACTTTGATTTCAACCGCCGTGTGTTCCTTATCCTTGATCAGGCTGCCGACTACCGCCGCTAACGTCGCCATGGTGGCGGGCTTTCCTTCCACCAGGATCTTATCCGTTGAGTTCACATCGATGTGAATCAACAAGCTAGTCGCGGTGGCGGCGACCGCACAGAGCGCAAAAACCAACCCGAGCAAAACACTGAGTATTCTGTTTTTCATGGGGTAAATGAAGAGGCGAAAAGTTACCGACGGAACAATGTATGAAAGATATCCGGGCATTTGACAAGGCCGCTGAGAACCCATCAGGACATCGTAACATCAATCAAGGGAAGGTCAGGCGAGAGAGTGAGCTCAGACAGGGCCAGCAAGGCCATGTGTGTGATATTTCCGGATTTTCAATGCGCCACACCACCGCCAGAATCCTTGCGTTCATTGGCACAGGCTTCCGTCTGGAGTTCAACTGAAACAACCCAACGCTCAGCCCCAAAAAACAGGCTTAATCAGATTGGCATTTCAACCAGGCAGCTCCGGGAAAATCCACCCCACGCTTAAGCCAATACGAAACGTCGCACTCACTCCGGAGAGATCGGACGTGCGCCAATCACGTGTCACCTATGACATGCCAAGTGGCCGAGGATTAGAAATGGATCAGCAACTCCCCTTTGGGATAATGAAATTTCAACGCGGAAGGATTCGCCTTGGAATGAAATCTCAGGCAGAAATAGCAGCATGAAATCGCTTCTCTTGATCGGCGCACTTTGGGCCGCATTTGCCGGCACCATTTCCGCCGCAGTCAGAACCGCACCGATGGCCGAACCACTCGGAGCCGAGGTCCGGCAATTGATTCTGAGCATCGCGCCGGACTGGTCCTCCAGCCAAGGTGCGCTGCAACGCTTCGAGCGCGGGGCCGATGGACAGTGGACGATGGTCGGCGAAATTATTCCGGTGCTCTATGGCAAGCGCGGACTCGCGTGGGGACGGGGCGTGCGGGGCGACGATGAGCCCGGAGTGCGCAAGCGCGAGGGCGACGGCCGGACGCCGGCAGGCGCATTCGCGCTCGGCGTCATCTATGGCAACGAGCCCCACCTGCCTGACGGCGCCGATTTTCCATATCATCAGGTGACGGCCGTTGATGCGTGGCCCGACGACCCGAAGAATCCTTTCTACAACCGGTACGTAGCGGTGGACACCAGCAATCCACCTGCGTGGTTCAAATCTCAGCGCATGCGCACGGGCGATCCGGCCTATCGCTGGCGCGTGGAAATTCGGCACAATGCAGATCCCATCGAACCCGGCGCAGGCAGCGCCACATTCTTCCATATCCGTCGCGGTGAAACCCGCCCTACCTCAGGCTGCACCACGATGGCCGAACCGGCGCTGCGCGAGCTGGTCATCTGGCTGCGGACCGCAGCCACACCGCACTATGTCGTATTGCCACGCATCGAATACTTACGGTTGTGGAAATCTTGGGGCCTGCCGTCGCCCGAGCCGGTGGGTCAGCAAAAGCAATAAGCGATAAGCAACCAGCGTTCCTTTCCGCTGATCGTTTATTGCTTACAGTATTCTGCTTAGAGCCTATCC
>JANYCF010000205.1 GCA_025360455.1 Opitutaceae bacterium
AGCGCGTTGGGGGCAACGCGCTCCACCGTTAAGGCCATGGCTCTAACGAAGTCGTGGCTGGTCGGTCTGGCGGTGGCAGCACTTGCGCTCGTTGCCCTATTGTTCGCCAGTGATGCTCCCTTCCGCAATCCTGCGCCGGCCGAAGCGGAATTTATTTTCACGTTTCGGATTTATGGTGAATGGGTTTCCGGCGGGGCGGTCGCGCTGATTGATCCGGCGAAGGACACGCGGCCGATTCACATGCGCACGGCATTGCCGGCGCAACGCACCCGCTCACCCGTGATCGTGCACTTGGAAGTGGATGGCCGCAGCGAGGATCACATTTATCAGCCCAAAGGTTTCAAATCCGACGGCACCTCGGTCGGTGTGCTGCGGGTGTCGCTGACTCCCGGCGCGCATCGCATCACGGTGAGTGTCGCGACGAGTCCTGATCCGTCCTTCGTACAGCAGTCGTGGAGCCAGGAGATCAATGCGCGGGAGGGCCGGTTGACGGTACTCACGCTCGAATCGGGCAGTGGGTTTCAGTTCGAGCCGTAGGCAGTGGATGGTTTTACCCACGGAACCCACGGAACCCACGGAATACACGGAAAGAGAATGAGGGTCGCAGGGCAGGTGCTGAACCGGAAGTTTACCGCCTGCACGCTTGCCGTCTGAGCCTTTGACCCAGTCGATGCAGGGACGCACCCTTACTAGCCAGCTCTGAGTTGCCATGGCGGGATATCCTCCCCACCGTTTGCTGCTCCGCTCACAATTGCCCGCCATGCCCGACGACACCCCGCCGCAATCCTCGTTCATCCTCTACCAAACAGAGGACGGGCGAACGCGCATCCAGTGTCGGTTTGAAAACGAGACGATCTGGCTGACGCAGAAACTGCTGGCGGAGCTGTTTAAGAAGGATGTCCGGACGATCAATGAGCACATTCGGAATATCTTCGCCGAGCGCGAGCTGGCGGAGGATTCAGTTATCCGGAATTTCCGGATAACTGCCGCTGACGGGAAAAGCTACGAGACCCAGCACTACAATCTCGAAATGATTATCGCCGTGGGCTACCGGGTGAAATCTGCTCGCGGCACTCAGTTCCGCCAGTGGGCTACGGCGCGCTTGAGCGAGTATCTGCTCAAGGGCTTCACGATGGATGACGAGCGGCTAAAAAATCCGCCGGGCAAGGGACACATTGATTATTTCGACGAGTTGCTGGAGCGCATTCGCGAAATCCGTTCCAGCGAGTGACGGGTGTACCTGCGGGTGCGGGAGATTCTCTCACTGGCCGCCGATTATGCTGCTACCGAGCCGGAGACACAGGTGTTTTTCCAGACGATCCAAAACAAGCTGCACTTCGCCGCCACCGGCAAGACGGCAGCCGAGTTGATCGCCGGGCGCGCGGATGCCGCGCAACCCAACATGGGGCTGATGGCCTGGTGCAGCGGCGTGGTACGGAAGGGCGATGTGACGGTGGCGAAGAATTATCTGCGCGAGGATGAGATCGAAGAATTGAACCGCCTCGTTGTGATGTTTCTGGATTTTGCCGAAGATCAAGCGAAGCGGCGGAAGCAGATCTTCCTCCAGAACTGGCTGACCCGACTCCATGATTTCTTGAAGTTGAACGAGCGCGCGATTTTGCCCGATTCCGGGAACGTCAGCCACGAGCAGGCAGCCGCGCTCGCCGAGCAGGAATACGAACGCTTTGCGGCACGCCGGCGCACCCAGTTGGAAAACGAGGCGGAAGCCGACACGCTCAGACTGTTCGAAGCCGAATTGAAGCAGCTGCCCGCCGCGAAGAAACCGAAGCGTCCGAAGACATGAACGAAATCCAGCGCCTCGCCCGGCTCTTCGCGCGGAAGCTCGCGACGTTGGTGGTGATGATTCAGTCGCCGTTGCCCCCAGGCCGTCACTGGACGGCCCTGAGTGGATCGACTACCGGTTGGGGTCGGATCGTTCTCATTCTCGTAATCGTTCTCTCCGATTTGTTGCGTATGCGGTGTTCGGAAGGAATCAGCAGAGAGAACGAGAATGAGTATGAGAAGGAGAACGAGGAGGAGTGTCCACTCGCTGGTGCTCGCGGCTACGGGGCTCAGGGGCGCGCGGGCCGGCGCGGTTTTTGCTGGCAGAGCGTGTCGTAGACGGCGATTTCGCGCTGGGCGATGCGGCGGAGCGTGGTGCGGAGTTCGTCCACGGCAGCGGTGCGGGCGGCCTGGCTGAGCGTGTGCTGTTTGGTCTGCGCGAGGATGAGGGCTTCCATCAGCGCTTGTTCCAGCGCGGTGAAATAATCCCGCATCGGATTGCAGTCGCAGTGGCACTCGGGCTTAGGCTGGGCGGATGAATCGGTCGCTTCAGCCAAGGCGGCGAGAATTTCGTCGAGCGTTTGGTCGAAGAGAAAAACCAGCGTCGCCGGATCGGCGAGCGGGGTGTGGATGCGTTCGATATCCAACAGCGTTTTCCAACGGGAGCGAATTTGCACCCGCCGATCATGCAGGGCGCGGAGGAGTGACTTTTCCATGGGATTGAGAGATCGGATCGTTCTCCTTCTCGTAATCGTTCTCGTGCTCTCTGGGTTGTTTTGAAGTGAGGGGCTCGGAAGGAATCAGCAGAGAGAACGAGTACGAGAAGGAGAACGAGGGACGGAGGTCAGGGCGCTGGCTCGGTGATTTGGGTGAGCAACATAGAAAAGGCTTCGGGGGCGGTGAGGGAATGCGGGGCGTTGGGCGGCAGGTGGAGGAGATCGCCGGGTTTGAGCGTGTGCACCGTGGCGCCAACCGAGAAGGCACAGGTGCCGCTCAGAATTTGGACGAGGGCGCGGGCTTTGCTGGTGTGCTCGGAGAGTTCCTGCCCGGCGGCGAAATGAAACAGCGTGAGGCGGATGCCCGGAGTCGTGAGCACGGCGCGGCTGACAATGCCGTGGGCGATGTTATCCACCGGTGCGAGCAGTGAGCAGATGCCGGAGTCGGTTGGGGAGAGGAGAGTGTTTTTTTTCATGAGTGAGTGAGGAGGTGATTGATTCGGGCGGTAGGAACCTGTTTACAGGCGACTCGAAACGTGGTGGGCGGGCGGATATTCATTGTCGCCTGTAAACAGGCTCCTACAAAAGACGAAGGCGCGGCTTCACGGCTGATCGGTTTCTCGCCAGAAATTTACGGTCCAAGCGCCGTCGTGCCGGTGCTCGACGGTGGATTGAAAGCCTTCGCTCTTCAGCATCTCGATCAGCGGTGCGGGCATGAAGGGGGCGATCACGATCACGCCTTCGCCGGCCTTGAGGGCGTCGACGCGTTCCCGGATGAGCGGGAAGGGTTCCTCGCCGCGGGCGAGATTGGGACGGACGTCGAGGGTTTTAAATTTGATCGCGCTCATAGGAGAGGAGAGGGTTCAGGAGAAACGAGGTAGCAGAAACCACGGATTACCGGCATGGATATGGATAATTCCAAGATCGAAGCGGAAATTAGAAAACGAATCCATCGGGAAACAAAGGTAGGCGAGCTTGTCGCCGCGATGAACAAGGCAGCGGAGAGGACAGGGAGGCTTTCATAACGGTTTGAGTGGTGAGATCGGGGTCAGCGTATCACGGTGTGCCTGCTCGTACCTTGACGGGGATCAAGCAAAGGATGATCGAGGAAGGGAAGCTTGTCTTGAAAATGTTGATCTCCGAATTGCAGGAGGGGCTTTATGCCCCGATTTGAAGTAGAGGAAAGTTCGCCTGTGCTCGCTCTATTAAACAGGGAGGGTGTGACCGCTGGGCGCGCTGTAAGGACTTTCGCGGACGGCCCAGCGGGCCGTCCCTACCTTAAATCGTCGAAACATTATCTCAAAAGTGGCAGTGGTATCCCAGTGCCAGTCCGGTCAAATAGAGCAGACCGATGACGAGTTCGCTTTGGCCGATGCGCTTGGCTGAGCAGGTCGGGCGGAGTGAAGTGAGGAGTATGATCGTGCGCAGGAATAGCCCGGCGGTCAGCAGTGCGCCGGAGAGGGGGACGATTCCTTTTAACGCCAGCGTGGTAATAATGGCGCAGGCCGCACCTGCGGCGCTGAGCGCACCGGCGGAGTGAGTTGTTTGACCTTTGGCGTGGCGCAGATAGGTGCGCACGGTGAGAACGGTGGGAAAACTGCGGGCCAGCATGAGGGCGGCGAGAGCGAGTGCGGTCGTGGCATTCCATCCGGCCAGCGTGGCGAACGCTGCTGGGATGAGCGCGAAGGTGGTGCTGCCGGATAATTCTGCTTCGGCTTCACGCATGTCGTTGCGCAGATCGAACCAGAGAAAAATCGCGCCGAAGGGAGCACACAGGAGCAATGGCCATAACGCCGACCACGAACCGAGGAGCGCGGCACCGATGATTCCTGCCAGAGCCAGCACGCTCCAGAGCATAGCCCAGCGCAAAGCGGGACGGCACCGAGAATCTTGCGTCGGCAAGGTGACCGCGAGTTTTAGGGGTCGCCGGACAAAAAATCCCGCTACGATCGCGCTGGCGAGTGCCAAGCCCGCGCGGGAGGGGGCGATGAGTAGGCCCAGTAACACCGGCTCGAAGGCGAAAGCCCAACTGCCATGTTCCTTGGGCAGGACGAGCGAGCGGAAGGACGCGGAGGTGGTGCCAAACATAATTGATACTCTATACGTTCGTGGCGGCTGCGCCTTGATGGGGATCAAGAGGTGTGGCTTCAGGAAATTATTGGTTCCTCGCTGCTGTTTCCAGTAGGTAAAGAAGGTTCCCTATCTCTTGTCGCACCTTCGTTGGATCAATTCGGAGTAGCGGCAGGCGTCCCTGCTTACCGGGTTGGAGCACACGTCTCCGAACCGCAGGCACAAAGGCACGGTGGCTACCTGTGCCAGATCACGACCCGCTTGAAATAGCGAATAACCCAGTTCCTATCGGTACCATGGAGTTAAATGGAGCTGCGTATTTTTGGGCAAGAAATGCGGGGTCCATTGTTGGGAAAGCCGTATGATGAAACTGACTGAACCCACATGAAACACTCTCGATCCGATTCCACGGGCTACACCATTTATCCCCAGGTTGTATGGTTCTCGCTGAAGCAGCAGGGCGTGGATGCGCGGAGCGGGATTGGACGAGGTGGATGGTACGCGGCGAATATTTTTGGAGATCAGACATGAGCTCCCATCCGCCATCCGCGACTAGTCGTTGTTTTCTGCGTGAGGCGGGTTTGCGGGGCGGTGGCTTGGCTTTGGCCTTACTGCTGGCGGGTTTGATCGCGACGGGCTGGATGTGTCGCTATGAAAAAACCGGGAGAGGGGCGGGAACGGCGGCGCATTTGATAACGCTTGATGCCAGTCGGCCTTGGTTGGAGTTGGGCGGGGGAGTGGTGATCAGTCTCTTGCTCTCGGGCCTGACTCTTTCTTTGGCCAACACGCGGAATAATGCGCGGAAATTGGCCGTGCGCTTGACGGCGGATTTACGCCAGAGCGAGGAGAAGTTCGCCAAGGTGTTCCGTAGTGCTCCGGTCTTAATAGTCCTGAGTGATATGGCGGATGGTAAGTGTGTTGATGTGAACGAAGAGGTATTGCGCGTATCCGGTTACACTCGGCAGGAAGTGATTGGGCGTACGGCGGTCGAACTGGGCTGGATCACGACCGAGGCCCGGGCCCGGATGGTGCGCGAGGTGATGGAGCATGGACGCGTAGACGCTCGGGAAATGATTCTGCGAACAAAATCCGGTGAAGGTCGGACTGGTTTAGTGCGCTGCGAGCAAACAATTATTGGGGATCGACTTTGCTTGCTGACGATCACAGTCGATATCAACGCGCGTAAACTTGCGGAAGAGCAGCAGCGCCGCAACAAGGAGAGTCTAGCAATCACCTTGCAGTCGATTGGTGATGCCGTGATCGCCACGGATGCGGCGGGATTGATTACACGGATGAATCCGACGGCCGAACGTCTGACCGGTTGGTCCTTGGCGGAGGCGAGCGGACGTCCCTTGACGGAGGTGTTTAATATTGTTCACGCGCAAACCCGCGAATCCATTCTTAATCCGATGCAGCGGGTGATGGAGTACGGTGCCGCGGTGGGCTTGGCCAATCACGCGTCTTTGTTGGCCCGAGGTGGCGGGGAATATCAAATTGCGGATAATGCCGCACCGATCCGCGATTCTTCCGGCAAGATCGTGGGTGTGGTCTTGGTGTTCAGCGATGTCACCGAAAAATATCGGGTGCAGCAGCTCCTGGCCCGGACGGCTGGTCAGCTTGAGCGCACGGGGGAAATGGCCCGGGTGGGCGGCTGGGAGTTGGACCTGCGGACGATGGAACTTTTTTGGTCACGGGAAACTTGTCGCATCCACGAGCTCGAACCACCCGTGGCGCCGGCGCTGGCGGAGGCGATCAATTATTATACACCCGAAGCCCGGCCGAAGATTCAGGCGGCGGTGCAAAAGGCGATCGCTGACGGTACGTCCTTTGATCTGGAGTTGCCGCTCGTCACGGCCAAAGGAAAAGCTATCTGGGTGCGGGCGCAAGGGTCAGCCGTGATGAAGGCAGGCAAGGCGATCCAGCTCCATGGCGCGTGTCAGGATATTACACAGCGGAAATTTTTGGAATCACAGTTGTTGCAAGCACCGAAAATGGAAGCGGTCGGTTTGCTGGCCGGGGGGGTGGCGCATGATTTCAATAATATTCTCGCCGTTGTCCTGATGTATTTGGGCCTGCTCCAAAACGACCCGGCCTTAAGCCACGAAACTCAGCGCTCGCTCAAACAGCTGGAAAATGAAGTGCGACGGGGTGCGAGTCTTACCCGGCAATTACTGGCGTTCAGTCGGCAAGAGGCGATGGCGCCGGCGTTGCTGAATGTGAACAGTGTGGTGGAGGAGCTCATGAAGATGCTGCATCGGCTGCTCGGGGAGCAAATCACGATTACCCACGAGGAGCCGCATCGGCTGATGTTGACGGAAGGGGACGAAGGGATGCTGGAACAAGTGATGATGAATCTCTGCATCAATGCTCGTGACGCTATGCCCCGGGGCGGTCATTTAAAATTAACGATCAACGCGGTTGAGATCGACGCGGCTTCACCGTTGGCCCATGCCGAAGCGCGGCCGGGACGCTTCCTTTGTCTCGCTATTGCCGATACCGGCAGTGGCATGGATGCCCATACGATCCAGCGAATCTTCGAGCCATTTTTCACGACCAAGGAAGTGGGAAAAGGGACCGGACTCGGGCTTTCGATCGTGCATGGTATCGTCAAACAGCATCGTGGCTGGATCGAAGTGGAGAGCGCGCTGGGGCAGGGCACTACGTTCCGGGTGTATCTGCCGCACAGTGAAACGCCCGGATTGACCCTGCCGGATGCGAATGTGCCGTTCCCGACCGCGCTCGGCCGGGGCGAAACAATTTTGCTGACCGAGGATGAAGCCAGTTTGCGTGCGGTGATGGCGATGGTTCTGCGACAACACGGCTACACGGTCATCGAAGCGGGCAACGGCCCGCAAGCCATCGACCAATGGCAGCACCACCGGGGAGAAATCGCTTTGTTGATTGCCGATATGATTATGCCCGGGGGCATGGACGGAGTGGAGTTGATCGAGACGCTTCAGCAAATGAAACCGGATTTAAATGTCGTGGGGTGCACAGGCTACAATGAGGCGATCGAAGAAAGCCATTTCTCCGGTGATCCGCGAATTACCTTACTTAGAAAGCCATTTGATATGTCGCTGCTATTGACCACGCCCCGTCAAGTTATTGATCGCAACTAGCGGACGCGAAATTTTGCCCTGCCGGGTTTGGGGATGTCCCGATGGGGACATCAAACGCCGGGTTTTTGGCGGATAACGATTTTTGCAAAAAATGCGCAAGGTCGGGGTGAAATTGGCCGATGAAGGGGTGTGTACCCTATTCTCAAGAACAGGCATGGAACTGATCGTGTCGGCTTTAAAAGCGGCCCGGACTGCTGCTGTTGGAGGAAGTGGCAGGGTGCCGCCGCCAATTGCACCGTATGATTTCCACCATGAAAGCTAACCAGGGAAAGTTTGTTGATGCGATCGCTCTGATCGAAAAATTCAGTCCCGCCCCGATGATTCTCGCCAAGGCGATGCAGCTTCTGCGCGATCCGCTGGCTGTACGAGTTGTTGCAGCGGGCCTTGACTGAAAAATGTAGCAACCTTCCTGCGTTCCTTTTCCGCCGATGACCCAATCAATTTCCACTCAGCCCGCTCAGGTTGACTCCCTGCGCATCCCGTGGTCTGCGGGGCATTATGCGAAGGTGCTGGCGAAAGCGGCCGAAGCCGCACCCGCCCTGATTATTATCTGCCGAAAATCCGACCTCGGCATCGTTTATCTCAACGGAGTCGCGCGGCAGGTGCTGGACCCGGAAGGCCACGCCGATCTCGCCACGATGGAGCTGACGGATTTTATGGGCGTCAACTCGGTGACCCAAATGAAGGGGGAGATGTTGCTGCACGCCGGGTTGATGGGGCGCTGGAAAGGTGTCTGTGCTCTGCGGGATATCTGGGGCAGCGAAATTTCCGTCACGGTTTCCTGCACGTCCCATGTGGCGGAAGAGCCCGGGGGCGTCGCGCATTTTTGTTTGCAGGCCATCCGGCAGGTGGAGGCGGCGTCGGTGGATATTGCCACCGCTTCAGACCAGGAATTGCTGCATGCGCTGTTGGAAACCTTGCCCGATTCGATCTACTTTAAGGATTTACACAGCCGCTTCATCCGGGTGAATCAGGCGCTCGCGAATAAGAACGGACTGGAGAGTCCGATTGAGCTGATTGGTCTGACCGATTTTGATCGCTTCACTATTGAGCATGCCCAGCAGGCCTATGACGATGAACAGCGAATTATCCGTACCGGTAAATCGTTGGTCGACGTTGAAGAAAAAGAAACATGGCCGGATGGACGCATTACCTGGGTTTCGTCGACGAAGATTCCTTTGCGCAATGCAGCTGGCCACATCATGGGCACCTTCGGCATCTCCCGCGATGTGACCGAGCGCAAACGCGCGGAGGAAAGCATGCGGCTGAGTGATATCGCCCTAAAGTCGATCACCCAGGGAGTGTTTATCACGGATCATGAGCAGTGCATCCTTTCGGTGAACGATGCGTTCAAGTCGATTACGGGTTATGATAAAGAGGAAGTCATCGGTCAGAACTGCCGATTTCTTCAAGGGGCACTGACGGAAGTCAAAACCGTGGAAACGATGCGGCAGTCCCTGGCCAATGGCACGGCCTTCGTCGGGGAAATTCTTAATTACCGCAATGATGGCACGACATTTTGGAATGAATTGGCAATCTCGCCCGTGCGCGATGGGCTCGGGCGGTTGACCCACTTCATTGGGATCACTCGGGATATTTCGGCGCGGAAAAAAGCTGAACAGGAAAACAGCGAGCTGCTGGTGCGGTTGCAACTCGCGCAAAAGCTTGAATCGATCGGGCGCCTCGCCGCGGGCGTGGCCCACGAAATCAACACGCCCACGCAGTTCATCACGGACAACGCTCATTTCTTGATTCAAGGCTTCGCCAAACTTGCCCAAGTGCTCCACGCTGCCGGTAATTTGCGGGAATCAGCGGGTCAGCAGCCGCAGCTGGCAGAGCAGGTGGCGGCCCTCGTCTTGGTGGAAAAGAAAACCGAGATCGATTACCTGCTGGTCGAGATTCCCAATGCGCTTAATCAGAGCCTGGAAGGTCTCGGGCGGGTCGCGCGTATCGTGCAGTCTTTGAAGGAATTTTCCCATCCGCAAAATGCCCGGTGCAATCCGGTCGATCTCAACCATGTGATCACGACCGCGATCACCGTATCACGGCACGAGTGGAAATACGTGGCGGAAGTCGTGACCGATTTTTCCACGACGCTGCCACCTGTGCCTTGCGTGGTGGACGAATTCAACCAGGTGATCCTTAACCTTCTGGTTAATGCGGCTCATGCCATCGACAGCGCGCTGAAAATCCGGCCGAACGAATCGGGGCAAGGGCGGATCACAGTCCGGACCCGACGGGATGGGGACTGGGCGCTGGTGGAGATTGAGGATTCTGGCACCGGCATACCGGATGATGTGCTGCCGCATATCTTCGAACCCTTTTTCACGACGAAAGATATCGGCAAGGGCACCGGCCAAGGACTGGCTATTGTGCACAACGTCATCGTAAAAAATCATCAGGGCACGGTCAACGTGACCACCACAGTGGGACTAGGCACCACGTTTCATTTGCGTCTGCCCCTCACGCTTTCTACCAATTCCATTCATGAATGATAAAATCCTGTTTGTTGACGATGATCCCAATTTGCTGGCCGGTATCCGGCGGAATCTACGCACCCAATTCACTCTTGATACCGCGGTCGGCGGCCTGGAAGCATTGGAGCTGATGAAGAGCAGCGGCCCTTATGCTTTGGTCGTGGTCGATATGAATATGCCGGGAATGAAAGGCATCGAGGTGCTGGAAAAAATCCAGGAGCTCAGCCCCGACACGGTGCGGATGATGCTCACGGGCAATGCCGATCAACAGACGGCCGTTGATGCCGTGAATCGCGGACAGGTTTACCGGTTTCTCAACAAACCCTGCCCGCCGGAAACGCTGGTGCCCGCGATCGAGAACGGCCTGAAGCAATTCGCCATGTTGCGGATGGAGAAAGAACTGTTGGAGGGCACGCTCATGGGCAGCGTGAAGATGCTCTCGGAAATATTGGGCATGGTCGCGCCGGAAGCGCTGGGGCGTGGGCAGCGTTTGCGCGAGTCGATGCGGGTGTTCGCTCGCTACATTTCCGCCCTGCCGGTGTGGGAGTTGGAAGTGGCTGCATTGCTTTCCTCGATCGGCTGCGCCTCACTGCCGCCCCGCGTACTTGAGAAACTGAACAACGGTGAAGACCGCACGCTGGAGGAAGAAAAAATTGTCCGCCGTGTGCCGCAGATCGGGCACGATCTTCTGGTGGGCATTCCGCGGTTGGAGCATGTGGCCCGGATTATTTTGTTTCAGCATAAAGCGTTTGACGGTTCGGATATTCCGCCGATCAAATGTTCAGGGGAGCAACTCCCGGTGGGCTCCCGGATGATGAAAATTCTGGCTGATCGCATGACGTTGGAAGCGGAAGGCGTCGTGAAGCAGCGGGCGTTTCAAACGATGGAAGCCCGTGCAGGTGTCTATGATCCTCGGTTACTCCAACTCTGCTTTGCCTGCTTCCAGGCCTTTTTAACCAGCAGTGTATCGAGTGATCTTCCCGTCCTGTCGCTCTACGTGAAGGAACTGAAGGCGGATCAGGTGGTCGTGTCCGATATCACCACCGCGGAGGGCGTGGTCCTGATTGGCGCTGGCAATATCCTTACGCCCATGGTGCTTCAGCGACTGCACAATTATGATGCACTCGGTGAAGTGAAGCAGCCGGTACTCATCCAAAATCCATTGCCCGCGGCAAAGACCGGTAACCAGGAAAAATAACCACTTGGAGTTATGAGTTTGTCTCAAGCAATAAACAGCTGGTGGTTCCTCGCGGTTTCAATGGGTAGATGTGGTAAGCAGGAGGGATGAAACCAACCAATTGTTCGATGAACTGTTGGGGTTGAGGAGACCCCGGAGTTGTGGCCGCTCGAAAGGGCCAGGCGGAAAGGTGGGACGACGCGCGTTGGGGGGCAATGCGCTCCACCGTTCAGTTTCTGCCTCTTGAGAAAACTCTATTGCTTGAGCAGAACGGCGGTCAGGGCGGCAGCGGCTTCGTTGAGGCCGCCTTGGAGGCCGGTGCGCTGATGCACGATTTCTCCTTCGCGGTTTAGAATCGTGACGAGATTGGAATGGGCGAAGGCGCCGTCGGCTTCCTGCTTGAACTTCACGCCGAGCAGGGCGGCGAGTTCGCGGATGGAATCGTCGGTGCCGCGCAGGAGAATCCATTGATCATTGAGGCCGCGTTGGGTGCGGTATTTGGCCAGTGCTTCCGGGGTGTCGCGCGCGACATCGAACGAGACGAGGACGAAGATTGCCTTGCGGCGGAGTTCGGCGGGGAGACGACCTTGAATGGCGAGCATATCGGTGACGGTGAGCGGGCAGGCGTAGCCGCAGGAAGCGAAAAACATATTCAGCACGACGGGCTGGCCGCGGAGAGAACTGAGCGCGAAGGGTTTTCCGGAATCATCCGTGAAGGTGGCGTCGGCTTGATAGAGGGAATCGCGGGTGTAGGAATTTTCGATTTTCGATTCGGGATTTTTGATTGAGGAAGCGGCGGGGGCGGACCCATCGTGGGCGCAGCAGGATTTATCTTCCGCCTTTACCGCGGGTTCTTCTTGGCAGCAGGAGCAGCCGTCGGTTTTGGCGGCGGCGGTATCGCCTGCAAGCAGGCTCCTACAAAAGAAAAGAGTGGCAAAGAGGAGGGTGGAGCTGGTGATTTTCATGGGTTGGTTGTAGGAGCGGCTTTATGCCGCGATGGTAGGTCGGTGGGACGTTCGTATCCGGGCATAAAGCCCCTCCTACAGCTGAGGGACTGGGATTGAAAGATCCTGGGCGCAGCGGAAGCCGAGGGCGGTGGTGGTGTTGTTGGCTTTGAGGGAAGAACGGAGCGCTTGGCGCATGAAGGCGGCGTAGTCGGTGGTGTCCTTGGCGCCGACTGATCCGGCGCCGCAGAAGAGATCGCGGTCGAGTCCGGAGTCGGCGCGGGATTCGCCGGTAACCATCGCCGTGTTGAAATCCTCGACCCACTCCCAGACGAGTCCGTGCAAACCGCGGACTCCGTAGAAATTGGGTTTGGCGGTGGCGGCATTGGCTTGGATGGCGGGGACGGGACGGGCGAGCCAGGCGTAGAGATCGCGGTTGAGCTGCGCGTCGTTTTTTCCGTCGACGTTGGTATAGCCGGCTGCCGCGGCGTGTTCCCATTCGGCGATGGTGGGAAGACGCTGGCCTTTCCAACGGGCATAGGCGCGGGCGGCGAACCACGAGACGCGCACAACCGGAGAATCAGGCGGAGCATTGGCGCCGGGTTCGAGTGCGCTGGCCCAATTTTCCAGATAAGAGGAATCGGCGAAGAGGCGGCTGACGTGGTCGCGGCGCCACTTGGGGTGGGCAATGACGAAGGCGAGAAACTCCGCGTTGGTGACGGGATGTTCGTCGAGGAGAAAGGCGGCGACGGCGATTTGCGGGGCGTCTTTGAGCGTGCGTTGGAGGGGCACGTAGGCGCCGGCGGGGATGAGCGCCATTCCCGGGGGAATGGAGGGATTTTCGATTTTCGAATCTTGATTTTCGAATGCCGGAGAACGTGTGGCGGCAGTGGTGGTGACCGCGAATATGAAAACCCCCAGCACAACTTTTCGCAGGGCAATGTTGGCTGGGGCATTCATGGATTGGGTTTGGGTGGGTTCAGTGGTTTGGCTCTCAGCGCTGGACTCTCAGCTATTAATCGTTGCGTAAGTTCGTGGATTGGCGACCGGCGAGGATTTCGGCACGGCCACAAGGGCCGGCCCTACGAATTTTTGTAGGGCTGGCCCTTGTGGCCATGCCGGTTTTGCCGAGCAAGGTGTGCATGAACTTACGCCATGATTAATATTTGGCCGCGACTTAATGCGTTTCGTTGCGGATGGCTTTCACTTGGGCGGCGGTGAAGGCGTCGGCTTTATTGCCCCAGGTGTTGGATACGTAGGTGAGAACATCGGCGATCTGGGCGTCGGTGAGGACGGCTTCCTGCGGCGGCATCGCGCTGTTGATGGTCTGGCCGTTGACGGTGACGGGACCGGTGAGGCCTTTCAGCACGGTGCGCACGGCGCGATCACGATCAGAGAGCATGTAGTCGGAGCCGGCGAGGGGAGGGAAGGCCATCGGCAGGCCTTTGCCGTCGGGTTGGTGGCAGGCGAAGCAGAGGCCCATGTAGACCTGCTTGCCTTTCTCGATTTGCATTTCCTTGGTGAGGCCGGCGATGAGCGGATTGGCTTTGGTGGCGTCGGCGATCTGCAATTTCAGTTCGGCTTCGCGCTTCGCAGAATCGGAGCCGGCCTCGGCTTGCGCGCCGATATAGACGGCGTCGACTTCTTTGCCGGAGTAGATCACACGGTTATCCGGACCGGTGACTTTGAGCATACCGAGCGAGCCTTTGTTAAAGGTGCGGGTGAGGGAGTGATCGACGAGAATGTAAGTGCCGGGGACCTCGACTTTGAATTCAACTATCGCCGAGCCGCCGGAGGGGACCATGGTGGTCTGGACGTTTTCCTGGATGTATTTCATGCCGCCTTCGGGCCAAACTTTGTCAAAGATTTCGCCGATAACGTGGAAAGATGAAGTGACGTTCGGGCCGCCAACGCCGAAATAAATGCGGACGGATTCGCCGGTTTTGGCGGTGATGGCTTTATCGCCGACGAGTGAGCCCACCGAGCCGTTGAACACGATGTAGGGTGGACGTTCGTCGATGGCTTTGGCCATGTCGAACGATTGCAGGCCTTCTTCGCCGAATTTTCCGGTGGTGTAGAACTCGCCTTGCATGACGTAGTATTCTTTGTCGACGGCGGGCATACCATCCTTGGGTTCAACGAGGATGAGGCCGTACATGCCGTTGCCGATGTGCATCGGCACGGGCGCGGTGGCGCAGTGATACACATAGAGGCCGGGATTCAGCGCTTGGAAGGTAAACTGCGAGCTGTGGCCGGGAGCCGTGAAAGTCGAGGCGGCGCCACCACCGGGACCGGTGACGGCGTGGAGATCGATATTATGCGGAAGTTTCGAAGACGGGTGGTTGTTTAAGTGGAACTCAACAATGTCGCCTTCGCGGATGCGGATGAAAGAGCCGGGGACGGAGCCGCCGTAGGTCCAGAAAGTGTATTCAACACCGTCAGCGAGACGTCCGACGACTTCGCGGACCTCGAGATTGACGACGACGCGGGCGGAGAATTTGCGCTTGATCGGTGCCGGGACGTGGGGAGGGGAGGTGAGGATCGCCTGCTCGATCGGCAGGGCGAGGACTTCGGGCGGGAGAACGACGGGGCCTTTGGGGTCGGAAGGGCCTCCTTCGGCGCGAACGATAACGGTCGTCGCGAGAGCAGCAGCCAAGGCGAGCCCGGCTACCGCGAGAGCGGTGGGAATGCGTGGATTTTTCATTTTAAACGAAGGCATAGTATAGAGGAGTTGGGGAAAAGGTTCAGGGCGTGGGTTGGTCGAGGCTACGCAGATATTGCTTTTTGCATTACGCCTAGCATACGGCACAAAGAGGTCGGGCGACCTTGATTTGCATCAAGCTCAGGCGGAGCTCGTGAAATTCCTGGAGCGTATCCTGCCGTTTTCTGCAATGACTCGGCGGCTTCCCGGGAGGCGCTTTACTTGACCGTATGCTTTTGCAAGAGCTCCACGCCGTCCAATTCAAGAGTGAAATCGGCTTCCGTGATTTTTTTGAGCAGCAGAAAGGCAACGCTACCGCTGGCCTCGCGCACAGGAATGAGATCGTTCTCCCGATAGGGTTGCCGGTTGATGATGAGGTGCGGCGCGCCTTTGATCTGAATAAAACCACTGACCTTTAAAGTCGCGGCGAGGCGGGCGAGGGCATCGGTTTTATTGGCAGGAATATCACCGACTGGTGTGGGCGATTCTTGCGCGACCGGAGTTGCCTGCGGCAATACAAACGGGTTGGCGGGCTCGGCGGGGGTGCGGGAAGCGCCATGGCGGTTGCCGAGCAAGGTCTCAATCCGTGCTTTGGCGCGGGGGAGTACATCCGGAGCCAGCTCGGCCCGGAGGGAGGGGCGTACGAGCGCCAGAAGCAGGAGAAGTAGGGCGAAGATTCTCATGGGTAGGCGAGCATGTTCAGTTCCAGCGCCAGCGTGACGGCATCGCCCGTGGGTTGGCTGCGATGCATGGTGAAAGATGAAATTTTAATCAGGCGCGAGCCGGTTTCTATTTTATGCAGAAAGTCAAAAACTTGAGCGTAGGTGCCTTTGGCGGTCAGGGTGACCGGCACGGTTTTAAATTTTCCTTCCCCTTCAGCGGCGGGGGAGGCGTTTTGGTGTAGCTCGCCGATTTGGGCCTGAGTCTGTTCTTCGATGATGTAGAAATAACCGTAGTTTTCTGCGAGATTGTCTTCGGTGACGAGACTGGCGTCGATTTCCTTGAGTGTATTGTCAATCATGAGGCCGTCGCGCCGCAGCGTAACTGCGGCATTAATGGTCCGGCTCGTGGCATCGCCATCCTTGCGCAGTCGGTTTTGGATGCTTTCCAGCTCGGTGTTTTGCTGACTAAAATAAATACTGAGGTTGCCGGCCACGAGAATGATCAGCAGGCAGGCGGTCACGAACGGGTGTTCTTTGGCCAGCGCAAGCAGTTGGCGGAGGCGGTAGCTCATGGGGTGGCGGTTTTCAACTTAAGGGTGATTTCGAAGCTGATGAAGCCGGCCTTGGTATTTCGCTCCATCGAGGTTTGGGCGATACTGTTGAACAGCGGGCGCAGTCGCGGATTTGCGCGGAGCTCGGCTACATACTGGCTGAGTATAGCGCTGGCGTGTTGGGATGATTCCTGTAGTCCGCCGCGGATGAAGGCGGTGCCATCATGGAATTCCACCATATCGATCCGCACATTGGCCGGTCGGGTCCGACCGATTTCATGAATGAATTCCGCGACGGGGAGCGGGGTGGCCACTAGTTTCTGGATTTCTTCCAACCGGCGGGCACCGGTCTGAATCGCGGTGATTACTTTTTGTAATTCCGCCATCTGGGCGCTGTCGGTTTTGATTTTCTCCTGCCAGTAGGCGATGTCATTGCGCAGAATGGTATGAGAATAAATCGTAATCCCCGCGTAGAATAGGACAATGGCCGCGAACGTGCCGGCAAAAAGGCTGGCGAGAAAACGGCCACGCACCGGGTTGTCGTCGGGCAACTCCTTGGACAGCCGGCAGTCGAAGTGCCACGGCTGGACATAATGGGACGGTTTGCTAAGGCTGGCCATGGGCTTGCGGGGAAGCGGTCTCGGAGATGAGCGCGAGGAGACTGAACCAGTGCGGGGGAAAAATCAGTTCGGGGTCGGCGCGGAGATTGGCGGTCAGCAGCCATGCGTTGCAATCGATGGCGAAAGATTCGAGGCCGGTGCCGTTGGCCAGGGGCTCGCTGATCCACGAGAGCCAATCGGGCAGGGCGTTGCAGTAGAGTTCACCGACGCGCTGGCCGGTGGTGAGTTCGTACGAGTCGAAGATCGGTTTCAGCTCGCGCACGAGCGGGCGAACCAGACGGGTGGCGCGCAGGAGGAGTTCCTCCTCGACCGTCATGAGCCGGGCGTGGACTTCGTCCGCATCGGTGAGCGCAAACTCTTTCATGGCTAGCTTTTCGATGGAGGTGTAGCCTATCTTAATCGGTGCCGGAGTGTGTACCCCTTCCTTGCCGAGAATCCAGGCAGTGCTTTCTTCGGCTCCGATTTGGAGCATGACGCAGGCGCGTTTGTCGGCACGTTTGTCATTGTAGCCCAGAATGGCCCCGATGGTGGGCAGTACCCCCACTTCCAAACGGGATGGCATGATGCCGAGATCGAGGAGGAGTTGCTGGGTCTCGCGGATGCCGGCGTGGGGAACGGCGCTGATCAGGACCGGGCGCTGCGCTCCTGCCGGCGCGACTATCTCGCCTTCCAAGGGGTGAAGCAGATGGAGTTGCCATTCGTTGGGAGAAATGAGTTTCAACCGATCACGCGCCAACTCAGTGAGGTAATTGGGTTCAATGAGCCGGCGCGGAGAAATCGATTCGCGCACCAGCTGCCAGTCGCGCGGGGCAAAGCTGCAATAGGCGGGGACAAAGGTGCGTTCGTGTTTTGATTGGAGCCAGCTGCGCAGGCCTTCGCGGTCCTCGGCTTCGAATTCCGCCATGCAGTCGAGCAGCAGCGGTTTGTCGTCCCACGCCGCAATGCCGGCCACGAGGGTGCGGTGGCGATTGAGTTCGATGACTAGGCCGCGGCGGGCTTTGTTGAAAAACATGAGGGGACGGTCTTGACGATGCAGGCCTTGGGCCGCGCGTCAATTCCGGGGAAGCGCGTGCGGGCGATAAAGTAAGCGGTCAGGGGACCTCGGTCACTTGGTTGAGGATGAAAGGCGTGGTGACGCCCTTGAACCAACCCTTGGGGAGGTATTGCAGGGCGGTGTCGTAGTGGATTTGCGAATTGGCCCCGGAATCGAACTCAATATTGTAATTGGCCAAGATGGCACCGTAGATGTGTCTAGCGGGGTACGGACTGGTAGAGGTGAAAGTGATCGGTGAATTATTCGAAGCCGAATACATTACCCCGCAAAAATCTTCTTTTGAATAATAGTAGAAATTTCGGGTGCTGAGATTGGTGCTATAGAGCGCCAGATTCTTAGGCTCATTAGTTTCATTGAGAAATTGCGCAGATGATGTTACTAAGCCACCGATCCAAATGTCTCCGGTAACAAATATTTCTAGGCGACCCGTATTCGTAACATGAATTTTTGCACCCGCCCAAAGTTCAAGATCACCATCAACCCAAATAATAACGGGACCTAGCACTTTTAGCTCAGCCGTTGAGCCCTGAATATGCAGAGTTGATCCAATGAAATATTGCGTTGGTACGCTGGCACCGACCGTCCCGACGGGAATCGTTGTGCCGCTCATGATGGGGGACGTGATGGTGTAATTATCGTAGCTGCCTCCCGGTGGGGCCACAGTGAAATCTGGCACGATTGCGCTTTTGCTGATGCGCGCGTAGTTCACTATGGGAGGCGTGGGAGCTGGCGCACCTTTTATGGGCGGTCCTTCGATCTGACTTCCGCCGGCACCTAATGTAAGTGAGACGGAATTGCCAAAGGTGGCTACGTAGCCTCTGATCTCGGCTCCGTTCAGCGTGATATTGGGTGCGGCAATGGTAGCGGCGTAGTTAAAGGCCGCAGAGGGATAGGTGTTATCGGGAGGAGTACGCGGAGGATATAAGGAGGGGGTCCAAGCCGGAAAGAGAGTTGCCGGGGTGGTAACTGCACAAAAACCAGGATAGGGAATATAGGGGGTGAGAAAATTATAATCCCGGTGAGGAATGAGCAGTGTCGGTGGTGCAGCAATGCTCGGATCATACTCCAGATAATCCGTATCCCATGAATCAACCAAGCCGGAGGTGCTAAATGAAATGCGGCCGTTGTTGGTGTTAGTTATCCCTAGCGCGTT
>JANYCF010000277.1 GCA_025360455.1 Opitutaceae bacterium
GTGCGGAAAATAGTGAATCGCGGGATAGTTTTTCGTGTACTTGCTGAAGCCGTAACGAAAACACCCCGCGCCCCAGCCGAATAGCCAGTGGTCGCTTAACATATCGCTTGCGGCTTTCCGGGGAAGCGTGCGATCGAGCACGGCTGCGGTAGGATTTGCGAACAGTTCGGAGAAACGTTCCCGGATTTTGTCTGTTTGCAGTGTCACGACGCAGAGGCCAAGCACGGCCATGACGAGCAACACGAGGGGGTAGGTTTCAGGACGATGGCGGGCGGGTCCTGCTCGCAGAAGCAGTCGGATCGTCAGATGGCCACCACGGCCTAGGATCAAGCCCAGTAGCAGTAGAATCGACATCCGGGAATAGGAAAAAATCACCAACAGGCTGCAGCAGGCAGCGACAAAACAAAGAGCTGCGGCGGCTCCGGGGTTTTCTCGCTGTTGACGGGCGCGCTGGGCATGCCAGCCGGCTAGTCCAAGCGCGAGAGCCACCATGAGATACAAATACGGCCCGGCATGATTGGGGTAGATGAAACTGGCGATGAACTTGGAGTTGCTTGAAACGTAGTTCCAGAAAATCAACTGGGTGCCACTCAGGCGTTGCATCAAACCGAACCACGCGAGGAGACCGGCATTGGTGGCGAGCACCGTAAAGAGGGCGTGGTAGCTTTTTCGGCGAGTGAAGCCCACCCACACCGAGGTAACGAGCAACCCGAGCGACCCGAAGATTACGAGTGAGCGCCAGGAATTCGAGCGCTCGAACGGCGCGTCCACACTGGAGGGCAACCAAGCAACGGGATCGAGGGGCTCCAGCCACCACGTGTCCTCGTTGCTCAGAAATAACCAGGCGGGATTCAGACCTTGAATCGTGATGTAGCCGAGAAAGGCCAAACCGGCCCAAATAAAAGGCGAGCGTAAGAGTCGGGCAGCCGGCCAATGCCGAGTGGTAGAATCACCAGGGAATTCTACGCTCGGGACGCGCGGGAAAACAGCGAGCACGATTCCAACCAGCGCCAAGCCCAGGCTCGTGAGCTGACTCCAGGCGGTCATCGCGCCCAGCGCCCAAGGCAGGAAACACAAATGCAGGGCCGTGACAGCGACCAAGCTCGTTTCCAGCGGATGAAGCGGGGGGCGTTTGGTTTCTCCCTCGGAAGGGTCGGAGTCCGGGGTCGGCGTGGGCTGGCGGGGCGGAAAAGGCGAAGTCACTGCTTGATAAAAAATCGCGAGGCTCAAGCCGGGTCGAGTCCGCTATGTTACGGCGAGGTGAATTCGGTGCAGGAATGGTCGGGAGTATCCGCCTCGGGCAGGATTCCTGTTGCGAGGGAGAAAATCGATTGTGACTTTTTAAGTGCATGCCGAAAATATTAAGCCGGCTTTTGCCGGGTATTCCTGAACGCTTTCTCGCGGCGCTGGCGCTGGCGCTGGCGTTTGTGGTGTGCCTGACGCTCGACCAGATGCACTGGTGGCAATCGAAACCGGATTATGCCTTCGGCTGGTTGGTGCCGGCCTTTGTGGTTTATCTTATCTTTGATCGTTGGGCAAAACTGCGGGAGATCTTTCTCGCCCCTGGTCCGAGTCCGCTGCCGCGTGGGTTGGAGCGGGTGGTGTCATTCGCGGCGGGCGTGGCGCTGGGCTTGGGCCTCTTGTTTTTTTTATTGGGCGCCGTTTATCGGGCGGGGTCCGGAGTTACCCAACCGGGATCGCTGGCTTTAGCGGCGGGATTTTCTGGCGTGCTCCTTGGTTTGATTTATTTTAATGTTCCAAATGGCCGGCTGGCGGAAGCTGTCCCCTCCACAGGTTGGCGCACGCTGTGGGCGGATGCGCGGCTCCGGGCGGCCACGCTGTTCTTATTTCCAGCACTGATCTGGATGCTTTCCGCTCCGTTGGTCACCGCCGTGGAAAATGCGATCAGTCTGATGTTGATGCGGGAAGTAGTCACGGTGGTGTTCACGGTGTTCAGCCTGCTCGGCTACCCGTTGATTCAGGAAGGCAATGTGTTGGTGTTGCCCCATGGGTCGGTCGGCGTGGCCGACGCTTGTTCCGGTATCCGTTCGCTCACCGGCTGCTTGTTCGCCGGGTCGTTTCTCGCCGCAGTTTTTTTGGATAAATTTTGGAAGAAGGTACTGCTGGTCGGAATCGCAATGGGCCTGGCTTTTTTCACCAATCTCCTGCGCAGCCTTTTTCTCACCGCATGGGCGTACGCCTATGGGAGTGACGCCATCGAGGGCCACTTGCATGACATCACGGGGTTTGCGGTGCTGGGTCTCACGAGTGTCGGGTTGCTTTTTTTGCTACCGCTTTTCAACGCAGCCAATTGGTATCGCTGGCTGGGTGTGTCGTCGAAAATCGTCGCGGATGCAAATCAGTAGGTGCTGAAAATATTGCCGGTGCTTCGCCGTGATGAGCGTTGTGAGCCTGGCTGGAATTATCACGGGATAATTTCAATGCCTGTTGGCGGCGGCTGGCTCGGCCGTCGTTGCCGCCTTCTGTTTACGACCGAGCCGACGTTCTTCTTGGTATTGTCTCATTACTTCGGGATTGTATCTCGGATTGCCGGCGGTCGTTATCTCCGGTTTTTCAATTCCGGAAACAGCAGGTAACGTGACTTGGGCTTGAGCCCGGCTTCGCTTCAACGCCAGCGTCAACGATCTGCCTTGGTAATCGACGGTCACACTGGTGTGTTCTTCATCGTACGCGGTCACGGTCAAGCCACTCATTGGGTCGTTCAGCTTTACCCAAAGAGAGCGGCGGGATGAAATCTGAAACAGACTGAAAAGCCTTGTGCCGTTTTCCATTAATAGGCCGCGAAATTCGATCGGCTGCTCCTGTGCAGGGCTGGCGGGGGAGCTGGTCTCTGGACGGCCAAACGGGGAATTGCTCAACAAACTATGCAACATATCGGTCGTGCCATTAGCCCCTGCCACCGAAGGCAGGGTCATCAACCAAAAAATAGACGAGGCAAAAATGACACGCGGCAGCATGGAGAAATTGCCCTAAAAATATTAACCAAAAAGACGTTCCGCAAAATTTCCCAAGCCGGGCAGGGGACCGCGCTTGGAATCCCATTCGCTGTCAATTCCGGCGGACCAGATCATCAAATCGGGTGCGGTGGTCTGCAAGCGCGTCAAGCCTTGGAAGCTGGTGATAAAACTAATGAGTGTAATGTCCGTGGCTCCGGTCCGCCGAATAAACTTTACGGCTTGGCTGGCGGAAGCACCGGTGGCGACGACAGGATCAAACAGGATAACGCGCGCGTCACTGAGCGCCGGGGCATTCACGATGTGGAGCCGGGGCTCGCCGCCCATGGTGTCACCGCTTCGGTCGAGGTTGATAGATCCAATAAGCAGTTCGGGAAAAAACTCCGCGACTTTATGGGCGAGACCAAGTCCGTGGCGGGCGATGGAAAGAAAAACCACCGGCTTGGCCAGCACGGAGCCGGTGTGGGTGGTGGCGTGCGTTTGCACCATATCGTCACGCGTGGGCAAGGTGCGGGTGGCTTCAAGCGCGAGCATCACGAGCAGTTGCTGACTGAGCTGGCGAAATTGCGGAGAAGCGGTGTTTTTGTTGCGCAACGCCATCAGGGCATGCTGCGCGAGAGGATGCTCCATCACGTTCACTTTCTTAATCGTGGGCAGAGAGTTGGCGG
>JANYCF010000329.1 GCA_025360455.1 Opitutaceae bacterium
GCTGTTTCCCGGGATTGCAGCATTTTTTCGCGAGACCGGAAGGTTCACGAAACACACGAAGACTCTGAAAAAGTGACGGACAATCCCTTGGTCGGAGGTGAGGACAAGGCAGGAAAATGGTCGGGCTGGTGAGATTCGAACTCACGACCTCTTGCACCCCATGCAAGCGCGCTACCAGACTACGCTACAGCCCGATGACTAACCGAAGGGCGAAGAAGCCGAATGCCGCGACCCTACGCAAGTCATTATTTTCCGGGTTCGCGGATGATGGTCCCCAACGGATTGATGATTTTTTCCGCGACGTGGAGGTTTGGATTATTTAGCCTCCGGTCGAATCATGCCGCTACCCCAATTTAAGATCCGCCAATCGACACTTTGGCCCTTCCTCCTCGCTGGAACCCTCACCTTTTGCTCAGGTTATCCGGCGACTTTGCCGACCTTTGAGTTGTTTCAAGTCGACAAGCTCGGGCACTTCGGCGCTTACGGTACCCTCGCTACGTCTATGGTCCGGCATCCTGCGCTGCTGCGCTGGCCTTGGCTGCGTTGGTGGTGGGCACTGCCCTTGGCTTCGGCCTATGGCTTGGGTGACGAGTTCCGTCAGAGCCTCACGCATGGCATCCGCCAATATGATTTGGCCGATTGGGTCGCCGATTCGGTGGGGGCTGTCGTGGCGGTTACGCTCTACATTTATTGGCCGTGGTACCGTCGGCTGATGGAGACGCCGTTGGGACGAAAAAAATCTGAGACCGTCCTTGCAGCCGTGGTCCCAGAGAGGAATCGGTTGGGGGTGGTGGAAGAAGAGAAACGGCGGTAGTCAGATGATAGGTGAATTCGCAGTTTTTGTGGGAGCCTGTTTACAGGCGACTCAGGAAGAAGTATTGCGGGCAGGCTCGCCCCCACAAGGTCGCCTGTAAACAGGCTCCTACAATTGGAAACGCACGGGTTGTCTGCCTTATACGATCGTCCGCCTATTTCACAGGCGAGACCGCCATGCCTTTCTCCACGCCACCGCCGGAGACGAGGGTGCAGATCGCCAATTTCTCCTTCACGCTCTCGACCTTGATCTGTGCTTTCTCGGTGAAGTTGTTGTCGAGTACTTCGCCTGTGCCGGGATCGCGGATGATTTCGGCCAGGCCTACCGTGAATACCTGACCGACGGTGACGCCTTCGCGTTCACCGCGATTGAAGTAGATTTTCTCGTCCTTCAGGAGGATCACGTTGCCGCTCCACGGGAGGTTTTCGATCTGCGTCAGGCAAAAGGCCACGGCCTGATCCACGGCTACATCCATGGCCTTGCCGACATTGGTCTGCTTGAAGGTGCCGATGTCGCCATTGAAACTGCCTTTGTTCACGCCGGCCGTTTTCGAAGTGCTTTTGACCTGGCCCACGACTTTTCTCGAGGCTTTGACTTGTCCAGTGGTAGCATCGACGAAATATATGACGGCGTTGATTTCGGCCGTGCGCGAGCTGCTGCCGAGTTTGAGTGCGCCGATGCCGATATTGCCGCTGCTGCCCTCGGTGCCGTCCTGGAAATTCGTGATCTCACCCTTCACGATCAATTGCGCCGGAGTCATGTGGCCCGCTACCGGGGCTTTATCGCCGGCGGCGGCGCGCCCGCTGGCGGCAAAATCTTGCTCGGCCAGAGCAGCGGTACGCATGTCGGACTCCCCAATTACGATGAAGCGTTCTGTTTGAAGGAGTGAATCGGTGAGCACGGCGCCGAAAGTATCGGCCAAGGCAAACTGGCCGGCATAATTCGAGTGATTTTGAAATTTAGCGACCGTGACTGTGTAGCGTAATCCGCCCTTGGCGGGAGCTGAAACTGCGGCGGGAGTCGGTGTGGGGTTGGCTTTGTTTTCGGCTTGAGCTGAAAGCAGGCAGAGGGCGGCTAGGCTGGCGAGAGCGGCGAATCTTTTCATGGGTTTTCTAGGAGCGATGGGGAAATTCAGGACAGAAAGTGCCGTTCAGATACCTAGCGGCTGTCAGAATCCCGGCAACTGAAAAGCGGCTAATGCTCTACATCATAGCAAGGGCACACGCAGGTTGAATCTTTCTTGCATCGGTTCGGAATAGCGGCAGGCGTCTCTGCCGCCGAGTCCGTTATGCGCCTTCCCTGACCACAGGCCCGGCGGCCTGTGGCTACGCCAAGCCGTAACGCAGACCCATCGGAACAGCGAAGCACCAGACGCCCGCCAGAGGTGATGATTTGTTGCGGTTATTTTTTCCGCGACGACGGGCGTAGAATCATTCACGCTTGGATTTAAAGATGACCCATCCCGAGGCCCAACAACGTATCGGCACCTTGCGCGAGCAAGTGGCGCGTCATGCCGAGCTATATTACCGGCAGGCTAAGCCGGAAATTTCCGATCGCGACTATGATCAATTGGAGCGGGAACTGGCTGATCTCGAGGCGCAGTTTCCGGAGTTCGCGGTCAAAGCATCGCCGACCCAACGCGTGGGTGACGATCGCCTGGAGGGCTTCACGACTTGTCGGCATCGCCAGCCGATGCAGAGTCTCGACAATACATATTCAGAGGAGGAACTCCGTGCGTTCCACCAGCGGCTCGTGAAACTTTTTGGTCGCGACGATCTGGCCTACGTCGTCGAACCCAAGATCGACGGACTCGCGGTCAGCGTGACTTACGAAAAAGGAAAACTGGTGCGGGCCGTCACGCGGGGTAACGGCGTGGAGGGCGACGATATCACGGCGAACGCGCGGACGATTTATTCGCTGCCAAAGGAATTGAGGGCCGGTCCCGGTGTGCCGATTCCTGAGGTGATCGAGATTCGCGGGGAAATTTTCATGACGCTGGCGGAGTTTCAGCGCATCAATCAGGCGAGGGAAGAAGCGGGCGAGGCGCTCTACGCCAATCCGCGCAATCTTGCGGCTGGTACGATCAAGCAGCTGGACCCGAAGGAAGTCGCGCAACGTAAAATGGAAATCGTGCTCTACGGCGTGGGGATGTGTGAGCCACCGGTAGCTGATTCCCAGAAACATTATCACGAACTGGTGAAGCAGTGGGGCTTGCCCACGGTGGAGCGTACTTGGCCGGTGCAGGGAATCGACGCGGTGTGGGCGGCGGTGCGCGAGCTCGACAGCCTGCGTCACTCTTTTGCGTACGGCACGGATGGCGCGGTCGTGAAGCTCGACGATTTTCGTCTGCAACGTGAGGCGGGCAGCACGGCCAAAGCGCCGCGTTGGGCCATCGCTTATAAATTTGAACCGGAGCGCGCCGAGACGCGTATCCGCGCGATCACGATTCAAGTCGGACGCACGGGAGTGCTGACGCCGGTGGCGGAACTGGAGCCGGTGTTGCTCGCCGGTTCCACCGTCGCGCGGGCGACGTTGCACAATAAGGATGAGATCGCGCGCAAAGATATCCGCTTGGGTGACTACGTGCTGGTCGAGAAGGCGGGGGAAGTTATCCCTGCCGTCATCGCAGTGAATCTCCAGCGCCGCACGCCCGAGTGCGTGGTGTATCAATTTCCTGATAAATGTCCGGTGTGCGCCACAGCGGTGGTGCAACTGGAGGGCGAGGTCGCGATGCGTTGCCCGAATCTCATTTGCCCGGCACAGGTGCGGCGCCGGCTGACGCATTTTGTTTCCAAGGCCTGTCTCGATATCGACGGACTCGGTATCGCCATGATCGATGAGCTGGTCGAGCGCGGTTGGGTCAAGGAATTGCCCGATCTTTTCCAACTTAAACGCGATGAGCTGATGACACTGGGCAAAAGCGTGGAGAAATCCACCGACAATCTGCTGGCCTCCATCGAGGCGGCGAAACAGTGCGAACTCTGGCGTCTCATTCACGGGCTCGGCATTCCGCACGTCGGCGTGTCAGCGTCGAAAGATCTGGCGGCGCATTTTCGCGAGATCGAAAAGCTGGCGGCAGCGACCATGGACAACTTCATCGCCAACAAAGTGAGTGTGATCTCCGGGATCGGAGAAACAATGGCGCGCGCAATTATTGGTTTTTTCAGTGAACCGAAGAATCAAGCCCTCGTGGCCGAGTTGCTCCGCATCGGCGTGCAGCCGCAGGCCCCGGTTAAACCTGCGGGGGCGAGCACGGTTTTGGTCGGGAAGACTTTTGTGCTTACAGGTACGTTGCCGACGATGTCGCGCGATGAAGCCGCAGTGAAAATTGAAACGGCCGGCGGCAAAGTTTCCGGTAGCGTGAGCAAGAAGACGAGCTACGTGCTCGCCGGGACGGAAGCGGGCTCAAAACTCGACAAGGCGAAGGAGCTGGGCGTGCCGGTGATCGATGAGGCGGAGTTGCTGCGGCTGCTGGGGTAGAAGTTGTAGGAGCCTGTTTACAGGCGACAGCATGTACGCCAACGGATGACTCCCCCGGGTCGCCTGTAAACAGGCTCCTACACAAAAAAGCGTTGCGGCGGTGAAGGGATTCACCGCCCTACCACTGAATCAGCGCTCACAGTCCCTGCCGCTGCAGCTGCTTTTGCAGTTCGCGTTGGAAGGCTTGGATGTCGACGTGCGAGGGTTGATAACCTTTTTGCCCGGTGTCGAGCATCAGGCGGCCTTGCTGATCCAAGGCCCATTTGCCGGTCACGCCGTCGCTGAAGGTCACATCGCCGCTGACCATCGCGCCGGGGCGGATGAGGCGGTCGATTTCGAGCGTAAGGGTGCTGGGGCCGGTGGGCGCTGGCTCGGGTAAGGGGGCTTCGTCCGCAGCGGGATAATCCTCGCCGGCTGGAATCTCGTCTTCGTCGTTGGTCGCGCCCGGGTGATCAACATTGTCGGTCGCGGCGGGATGGGCGGGTGGAACCGGGGCGGCGGCAGCGGGAGTCTTGGAGACATCCGAGGCGTCGGCCTTCGGGGCGGCGTTCTTGAGTTCCAGCCCAAGGTCATCCACGAGGAAACGGACATCCCGATAAGTCATCGAGATCTTGAATTGCTCGGAGAGCTTTTTCTGGACGGCGGAGAGATTATCGCCGGCGGCGACCCAGGCGGCGACGGTTTCTTTTTGGGCGGGAGTGAGAGGCATGAGATTTTCGATTTTAGATTCTGGATTTTCGATTGGCGGAGTCCTGATCTGATAACAGACGAGTTAGGCAATCCAAAATCGCGAATCGAAAATCCAAAATCACTTGCTGAGCTGCGCTTTCAGGAAATCTACGCTGCCGCGCACGCTGTTGTCGGTTTCCATCATATTTTCCACGGTCTTGACGGCGTGGATGACGGTACCGTGATCGCGGCCACCGAAGGCGTCGCCGACCTCCTGCAAGGAGTGACGGGTGAGCTGGCGGCAGAGATACATGGCGATCTGGCGGGGGAAGGCGATGGCGTTGGGCCGGCGCTTGCTCTGCATATCCGAATGGCGGATCTGGAAATGGTCGGCGACGCGCTTCTGAATCCCTTCGATGTTGAGCCGGTTCTGGGCTTCTTCCATCAGCACGTCTTTCAGCAGGTGCTCGGTGATGGCGAGGTCGAGGGTTTTGCCGGTGAGGGCGGAGTAGCTGGAAACTTTGATGAGCGCACCTTCGAGCCGGCGGATGTTCTTAACGATGTGCTGCGCCATGAACTCGAGGACGGCCGGAGGAATTTCCATCTTCAGCGTGGCGGCTTTGGTGCGCAGAATGGCGACGCGGGTTTCCAAGTCGGGCGACTGGATGTCGGCGGCGAGACCCCACTGGAAACGCGAAATGAGGCGGGCTTCGAGGGTGGCGATTTCGGCGACGGGGCGATCGCTGGAGATGATGATCTGTTTGCCGGATTCGAAGAGATCGTTGAAGGTATGGAAGAATTCTTCCTGGATGCGCTCTTTGCCGGCGAGGAACTGGACATCGTCGATCAGGAGGATATCAACGCTGCGGTAGCGTTGGCGGAATTTGGTGAGCGCGTTCTCCTGAATGGCGTGGATGAACTCGTTGGTGAATTTTTCCGTGGAGAGGTAGGCGACGCGGGCCTCGGGGTTGCGCTGGATGATGCTGTGCCCGATGGCGTGCATCAGGTGGGTCTTGCCGAGACCGGTGGCCCCGTGAATGAAAAGGGGATTGTAGGCCTGCGCGGGGGCTTGGGCGACGGCGAGCGAGGCGGCGTGGGCCAGCTGGTTGTTGGGGCCGACCACGAAATTCTCGAAGGTGTTGCGCGGGTTCAGCGAGCCGCCAACGACGAGGCGTTCATCATAACGCACCGCACGTGGCTTGAAGGAAGGACGGGAGCGGGCGGCGGTTTCCGCGCGGGAGGCCTGAGCGGCAGCGGTGCCGTTTTCCAGTTTCTTGAGCGTGACATGAATCGAGCGACCGGAGGTCAGGCGCAGGCGTTGGGAGATCAGATCGAGGTAATTATCGTGAATCCAGATGGCCGCAAAATCGTTTTGGACGCCGAGAACCACCGAATCTTCGGTCCCGTCGAGGCAGGTCAACGGTTCGAACCACATTTGGAAAACGTCTTCAGGAAATAAGCCCTTCAGATCGCATTTAACGGTCTCCCAAAGGCTGGCATGGATCAGGGCGGGGGGCATGGGGTAGGTGGCGCGAGGTCGGGTTTATTCACATCGTCCGATCTGAGCCTTGCAACAACAACCGCGACAGGGCCAACGAACTTCAGTTCTAAGGGGAAAATGGGTGTAAGACCGGGGGGCGGGCGAACGCGGTGAGGCGTGGGCACAAACCACTAGGCCATCAGTGTCTAGGGAAACTCCTTAGGATGGGGTAGAGAGGGCAGGCAGCGGAAGTGGCAAAGAACAGACGAGAGGTGTACTGTTAGAAATGAAAAGTTGAATAACGTGAATCAAAAAATGTCTTTCAAGATCAACTTTCCACCAAGTTCTTCACAATCTACTGAGTATAAGTTTTGGAAAATAAATATTGCTTCAATTGAGACAAAACCGGGGAGCGATTTCTCCTCTGAAAAGTTGCGCCGTCCCTGTGGGCTTATCGGGGTATACCGCATATTTTGCTCTTATCATGAGGGGAATTTTGCTCGAACTAAAATGCGGATACGGATCGAAGATAGATTTTCAGATTCCTCGCCGGTTTCGAAGGGTAGAGGCGCGGAGGGCAACTCCAAGGAACCCAGATCAATCAAGGCGGGTTTACCACTAATGAGTTTCGCCAATGGGCGAAACTTTAGAATACCCCTTCGACTAATCGTCTTCGGTGTGGGTTTCGGGGAGTCTGCTAATCGCAGACTGGGGTGGGATTCAGGGTTTGGGGTTTTGGTTCTGGGGATCGAAAGTAGGTTGCGCGCTTGCCGCGCAACGTGGCGTGACGAGCGCGCCACCTACCATGACAGAGAAAACCATGCCTGCGATTAGCAGGCCCCAGAATCCCATCGGTGGAGATCATCAGTCGAAGCGGCCCTTGGTAGGATTCATCCATTGATGAAGCCCTTTAGTGGACACCTCCTCCTTCTTGTCACTCCTGTTGTTCGTGTCTACCTGCTGAAAGTAGCGCAGGCTTCCAGCCTGCATTATAGGAAGCAGGCAGGAAGCCTGCGTTACTTCACCGAGTACGGCTGCGGGGATTAGACGCCGCTCGCGTGATGCGGCTCGGGATCGACCCACTTGCCGTGCTCGCGAATGAGCGCGATCAGGCGGCCATCGGCTTCGCTCTGCGGCAGATTATACTGCACACAGTTTTTTCCGACGTAGAGATTAATTTTTCCGGGCGCACCGCCGACGTAACCAAAATCCGCGTCGGCCATTTCGCCCGGGCCATTCACGATGCAACCCATGATCGCAATCTTCACGCCCTTGAGATGGCCGGTCTGCGCGCGGATGCGCTGCGTGGTGGTTTGCAAATCGAAGAGCGTGCGTCCGCAGCTCGGGCACGCCACGAATTCTGTTTTCGAAATACGCGCGCCCGCCCCTTGCAGGACATTATAGGTGAGCTTCGTGGCGCGTGTGACATCGCTTTCCGTCTCGATGGAGACGAGATCGCCCACGCCATCGCAAAGCAAACCGCCGGTGAGGAAACTTGCTTCGAGCAGCTTGGAAAGAAAACTGGGATCACCCTGCACCGCGGTGCTGGCGGTGTTGCGAATCCAGATAGGTGCATTCGATCCGAGGGCGCGCAAACGATCGAGGAGTTGCCGATAGGCACCCGTGGCATGACTGGCGATGGTGGATGAACCGCCGCTGGCGAGAGTGAAAATCAGACTGGTGTCACCCAGTTCGCGCAAGGTGGCTTCGTGTGCGGCGAAATTTTCAGGATGAATTTCCGCTGCGAGAAAATGACCGTGCTGGCGCGCGAGCTGCAGGAATTTTTTCAGCAGTGCGGTGTCGCTTGCGCCGAAATTGCGCATCAAGAGCAGGCGAAGTTTGCTGGCGTGGAGGAGAGCGGAGAGATCGGTGGGAGCGATGCTCGGGGCGAGTTCTAGAGCGAGAAATTGAAAAGACGGGGAGGTCGCCTGCAAGCAGGCTCCTACAAGTTGAAGATCATTCCCCGAATTGATCGGTATCAATATTCCTTCGGCAGGCGTGTCCGTGAGACGAGGCGTAGCGAGGGCGGTAATGGCGTTCGTTAGCTCGACGACAGAGTGGATACTCACAATCACGCGCGGCGGTTGCTCGGGGCCGACACGGCATTTGTTGGAGAGATCAAGCGTAGTCGTCGTCCGACGGTTGAACTGAAAGGGATCGATGGAATCGTGGGAGGGCGGGACCGCTGGGCCCGCTGCGATTGACGGACGGCCCAGCGGTCCGTCCCTACCTTCGGACCACAGACTCATCGCTTTCCTGGCGATAGCTTGAGCGACGGGAATCTCGTAGACGGAATCCTCGGTGAGGGAAACGCGGATGGTGTCGCCGAGTCCGTCGAGCAGCAGCGAGCCGATGCCGATGGCGCTCTTGATGCGGCCATCTTCCCCGTCGCCGGCCTCGGTCACGCCGAGGTGCAGCGGATAATGCATGTCTTCCTGCCCCATGCGTTGCACGAGCAGACGATAGGCTTGGATCATCACCTTGGGATTGCTCGCCTTCATCGAGAGGATGAGGTCGTGGTAATTATGGGAGCGGGCGATGCGGAGAAATTCCAGGGCGCTCTCGACCATGCCGAGCGGAGTGTCGCCGTAGCGGTTCATGATGCGATCCGAGAGCGAGCCGTGATTGGTGCCGATGCGCATGGCGCGGCCGAGTTCCTTGGCGCGTTTCACCAGCGGAGAAAAGGTCTCGTGCAGTCGGTCGAGTTCATCCCCGTAGTCGGCTTCGGTGTATTCCTTGACGGCGAATTTCTTTTTATCGGCGTAGTTGCCGGGATTCACGCGGATTTTTTCCACGTGTTCGACCGCTTCCATGGCGGCGGAGGGCAGGAAGTGGATGTCCGCCACGAGGGGAATGTGGCCGAAACCAGCCGCGGTGAATTGCGCGCGGATATCCTTCAGGCATTTCGACGCGGCGACATTCGGGGCGGTGATGCGGACGATTTCGCAACCGACCTCGGCGAGCGCGATGGACTGCTTGACGGTGGCGGCGATGTCCTGCGTATCGCTAGTCGTCATCGACTGGATGCGGAGCGGATTGACCCCACCCACGCCCACGGAGCCGACATTCACCTCAACGGTGGGGCGGCGGACAGTGTGGAAGCGGGAAGCGCAGTAGGACATAAGGGGGAAAGTACGAATGAAGATTTACGAATTACGAATGCAAAAACACCAAATGGAAGGCATGCGAAGAAATCATATTCGATTGTGACAAGGTGGAACCCGGCCTCCGGACGGGTTTTAAAGACGTTCATCAAACAACCCGTCCAGAGGCCGGGTTCCACCCAAGACATCCGAATAAAGACCAGCTGGATTTGACCGAGTTTACGGCTTGGCCGGAGCCGGTTGATCCGGGGCTTTCTTTGGTTCGGCGGCAGCTTCCTTGACTTGGGCTTCTGCTTTTGAATCACGGCGGATGCGTCCGATATCGAAGACACTGACGTACACGATCAAGGTGAGCAGCAGGACCATGAAAATACTCTGGGTGGTGCCCACGAAGTTCATCGAGAGGGCACGGCCGCGTAATTTGCCGATGGTGGCAAAAAGCATTTGTCCGCCATCCAGCACGGGGATGGGGAGCAGGTTAAAGAGGGCAAGGTTCACATTCACGAGAATGGTTATCCAAATGACGTAGCAGATGCCGGCCTCGGAAGCGTCCCAGAAGATTTTTCCGATGCCGACTGGTCCGCTTAGTTTGGAGGCATTGATATCGGAGTGCGGATGGACCAAACTGACGAGCACGCGAACCATCATCGAGGCGTGACTCGTGATTTGCGCAAAAGGGTTGGTGTGGATAAATCCGGTCGTGGTGCGGAACGCCGCGCCCAAAATCCCCGTGGTATCTTTGGGTCGGTCTGCGGGCACAAAAATATCCATCGTCTCCTGACCGCGTTTGATTTTCAGGGTGAATGGCTGAAGTGCCTCATTTTGCAGGGCATCGTGCAAGGTCAGCAAATTTAAGAGAGGGATGCCGTTGATCGCCGTCAGTTCATCATCCACTTTCAGGCCCAGTTTTTCGGCAAAGGAATTCTTGGGTGCCTCGGCGACGATCGGGGTGTAGGCGGCGATGATGCCGACTTTGCGGACCTTATCTTCCGTGACGAGGCGGGGATGAACGATCACTTCAATCGTCTGGCCAGCTCGTTCCAGAGTGAAAATGGCTTCGCGACGTCCGTCTTTGGCTTGGCCGAAACTGGTCACTAAGGTCTGCATCATATCCGGCCAGTCTTTAACTTTCTGTCCATCGATGGCGCGGATCGTATCTCCGACTTGGAGCCCGGCTTCCTTGGCCGGACTGGTTACTTTGCTGCCATCGGGCAGCGTGATGGTGTCGGCAACGTAGCCGATGCGAGTTGTGGAAAGATCTTCGCTGGTTTGCTGACCCACGATCCACAAAATACAGGCGAGCGAGAAGGCGAAGAGTACGTTGAAGACGGCGCCCATCACGAACACGATCATCTTGGTCGCGTAGCTGATGGGCGGAAGTGTTGCCACATCGGTCTCCGACTCGCCTTCGATGGCGCTGAGATCGGCGAGCTGGGGCAGGGCGACGTAGCCGCCGAGCGGGAGACAGGAGAGCCGGTATTCGCAACCGTCTTTGCCTACTTTTCTCCAGAGCGCTGGGCCGAACCCGATGGAGAAGCGTTCTACTTTTAATCCGCGCCGACGCGCAGCGAGGAAGTGGCCGAGTTCATGGACGAAGATCGAACCACCGAAAAAGACGACGATCAGAAAAATCGACCAGAAATTGCCGAGGAGAGAAGTGAGCGTATCAGATGACATTAAGAGAGGAATTGTTGGGCGGTGTGCCGGGCGGTTTGA
>JANYCF010000354.1 GCA_025360455.1 Opitutaceae bacterium
GAACCGCCGGCACCTCCCAACAAAGTGGCGTCGGTGAAAAGCACCTGTTCTCCCGTCAACGTCAGAGTGCCACCATCACTATTCTTCACCACCTCCGTCAGGCTGGATCCGGATTGAGCCAGTGAACCAACCGTGGTGGAACCTGGCGGGACCAGCACTTTGGCGGTCGCGCCTTGGACATTCAGCACAGCCCCCGTCTCGGCGACAATTCCCCCATCGACCGTAATTTTCCCTCCGTTAAGCACATCAGCCTGATGATAGCCGGCGATAATATCCTCCACCCAAGTGGCGGTGCCCGATGCATCCAAGACCGATTTGGATCCGAGATGAATCGCGGGCAGAAAGCTGCTATCGGCAATGTTTTGTTTCAGCGTAATCGCTCCGCCCGGAGCGGTGATGGTTCCAAGAACATCAATCGTGCCGCCATTGAACGTGACGCTGCCACCTGGACTGGTGGCGACCACCGCGCCCATTCCAACCGCCACCGATACATCATTCTTCAGGAGATTCCCCGCTGCATCGGACAGATTGCCCACCGAATTAAAAGTCAATTGGGCCGGATCGCGCAGACCTGTCTTAGCCGAGAGGATCGCGCCTTGGGGCACTGATTCCCGGTTTTTCACCTGGGGCTGCACCGTGGTGGTGACACTCTTTCCCGCCACCGTGGTCTCACCCGCAATCATCATGGCAGGAGCACTTGAAAAAGTCCCATCGGCCGCAAAACCAATACCGAGTCCTGTGAGCGTGAATTTGGAAAATCCCCCCTGATCAAAAAAAACCGGTGCCAATTGCAAAGCGCCAGTAACCGGATCGGTGGTAATCGCATTGCTATCTCCTGCGCTCGGTGCCTGCACAAGGACGGAAGCGGCTTGCAGGCTGAGTGCTCCTCCCTTCCGCCCTAAGCCGGCATAACCCTGCAACGTGGCGCCCTTCTTGATTTGCAAACTCCCACCCAGGACAGAACCAAAGCCGCTACCTTGGGCTTTCCCCGTATTGATGACCAAACTGCCGCCATCGGCCGACGTGATTTTGCCCGTGGCACTGAGCGCGCCCCCCCCCGAAACATCGAGGACACTGCCCGACTGCAACTGGACACTACTCGCATTCAACGCGATTTTCCCTCCCGTGGTGAGCAGCGGGGCACCCAGATCCGTCACCGCGCTGGCCCGGTCGTCCACCAAGAGACCGTGGCTGGAAACAATCGAACCGGTGCCCACCGTGATTATGCCGCGCGTGGGATCGTAGGACGGAATTTGATCCAATGGAACCGCGCCAAAACCGCTCAACTTAGAAACATGCTCCGCCACGGAAGATGAAACATCATAGGCTGTCAGATTGATCGCCCCCCCCAAGGCTTCCACCCCCGTGCGCTCTGTCGTTGTCGCGTTATCTTGCACCGTGATAGTTGCGGCCTTGAGCGCGAGAGAACCTCCGACCGGCAGAGCGAGCATCGTGCCGTGCTCAATGGTGATACTCCCTTGGCTGTCCTTTAGGCTTTGCCCGCGATTGTCGTAACTATTATCAACCTGTAGAATACCAAACCCAGCACCGTTTTCGCTGACAAGGTTGGACGACAAATCGATTTCGTAATTTCGGTTGGTTTTGGTTGGAAACAGATATTCTCCCAAGGCATTGAAACTATCTTCCTGCGGCAGTACTTTGGGACCGGTCTTGGAACTGAAGACAATATTCGCCGGTGTCGGAGAGTAATTCAAATAATCATTATTCAACAAATCACTCGACAGGTACTGGCTTCGGACCGTCAGAGATAGTTGAGAAGGTGCGGGCCGATGCAACGCGCCGATCAACCAACCGGGCACTCCCGCCACGGTCGGAGTAGCCGGGTCCGGTGGGTTGACTGGATTGTATAATGGTGAAAGCGTGCGCTGTCCGGCTCCTGCCTTCGTGTTGCCGATGAGCGTCCCATCCAGTGCCATGACCGGGGCCACAATTGACAGGCTACCGCCACTGCCCCCTTGCGTGTACTGAGCCTCAAGTGAACTTTGAGCCAAGGGATTGGTGGTCGTGGTGGTAACTCCCCACTTCGAATCTGTTGTGCTGGTCGTGCCGGAATAAATGCCATCATATTTTCGGTCCGGAGTAGCCTGCGCGATGTCATAGATATGGCCGTCCGCCGATACTTTGGTCGTGCGGGTGAGGCCTGCTTGGTATGTGATATCGCCACCAGATACATTGATCGCCGCATCGGATTTTTCCCCGTCCAGTCCGCCAGATGTGAGCACCACGGCCCCACCCGCCTTGAGCGAAACTGAACCGCCATTCACCAGCAACTCATCCACGGAATGAGTGGCCAGTCCGATCCAACCCGAAGTATCGGCCAACGGGGTGCCTACCCATGTGTAACCGCCCAAGCCGCCATTCAATTTCTGAGCCCAAGGACCATGCTGCCGAATATCCACCTGGATCGTCTGGCCACGCAACGGGCCGTCGCGCTGCAACGGCGAATTCGCCAGCTCGGAACCGCGCAATTCCACCGCCACGATATTTTCAGCGACCGATGCTGCTGCTTTCACACCGGCCACATCGATGGCTGCTCCCTTGTCGAAATAGATCTGCTGCTTGTCTTCCGATTGTTTCATCCCTTGCGGACTTGTATCTAGGTTAAACCAAGATCCCGCTTGCAACGAGACCCCTGCCGTCAACACCGAGCCATCGGCACTTAAGGCGCCTTTCGACTGGGCTCCGGGCGCGAGGATCGTGGCATTGCCCGCTAAATGAATCGATTGACCCTGAATATTAACCAAGGACGGCAGCGCAAGATCGCCGGCGACCCGATCCGTCGTGGTCGTATCCGGGATAATCCGCACGACACTGTTCTGGCCCAAGGTCACCGGGCCTGAATTCGGCACCGCTGCACCGGTTGCCGTGATATCACCTTCGTTGGATTGATAGAAAAAAAGATCATTGCCCGCTACGGCATTGGGAACGGCTCGGGCATTATATCCGGCCACAAGATCAACCCGTCCGTTGTAAGAGACTGACGTACTGCTCTCGATGAATCCGTTTTGTTGCACTTCTTTTCCCGTCAGTGTGACCGCCCCACGGGGCGCTTCGATCAGGCCCATGCCGCCGACCGTTTTATCGAGGTTGATGACCCCGCCATTCGTGACGCTGCCAACGGCAACCGTACTGGAGTTGGTGACCGTCACGCTGCCGTCAGTCGCGATCGTCGTCACATTCAAACCGGGATCTTTCACTGCTCCGATGTAGGTATCGAGACCACGCAAGGTCGCATCCGACCCGCGGTGCGGAGTAAGCGCGACCTGCAATCCGGCCGCGAGAATCGTCTGCCCATCCGCCGTTGAAATCCGGCCGGCATTCGAAACATTTTTGCCGATCAAGGCCACCCGTCCACCGATGTGATCGGGATTGGTCGGTGCGGTTAGTTTAGCGCCGGCCTGCACTTCCACGTCACCATATTGATCGCCCGTTGGCGCGTAAGCCACCTGAACCACCACGGAGCCAGTGGCTGGTATTTTTGCCCGGCCTGTATCAGTAAAAGTGACTTTCATCTTACCGGCCAAACCTTCCGGGATCAAAATATAGTCCTCGGCTTTAAGTATCAGCGGTGTCACGCTCGCCGACGAAATAACACTGACGCTCGTGCTCATTCCTGCCGCAGGTTGCCAATTCAGGATGCGGTCACGGCCGAGATAAACATATTCATCGACCACCGTCGGGGTGAATGCCGGGGTTCCATTTTTTCCCGCCACCTGAGGCAAAGCGGAGAAAAGAAACTGGGCATCGGGATTATTCAACAACCCGCGTTTGATCAGATTGTCATTGATTGGCAGGGAAGAAGCCACCAACGCATGCGTATCCACCTGGGAAGATCCCCCGAAAATTATTCCATTGGGATTGATCACGTAGACCTGCCCCTCCGCTTTGATGGCACCGAGGATTTGCGATGGAGAACCCGTGACGCCAATCTTATTGAAGGCAATCCATTGGCTCGCATTCGTCCCGCCGGCGCGCTGGTCGAAAGACAAAGTGGTATCCCGGCCAATATTGAACGTCTCCCAATTCAGCAACGCCTGCTGTTGCGTCTGTTCGATCGTGACATTTTGCAGCTTACCCTGAGTGCCATCAGGCAAAGTCTGGTCGGACGTCGATTCTGTCACAGTGGGCTGCAAGGTCACTCCGGTCCAAAGATTGGTCCCACTGGCGTCCATCATTGGCTTCAGGCCGTTGTTCAAGTTCCAACTCTTATTCATCACGGATGGCAGATCCTGCCCAGCGCGATCCTTGCCCAAAGAATTATTGGTTTCGATTTTTTTGCTCGCCGCATCCCTAGCGGCTTTTTGCATCGCCTGCACATCGGCCAGTGACTTGGTCGTCCGGGCCAAACGGTCGGTCGAAGTGATCGTGCTCGCGGCCGTCGAAGGTGTCGGCGCAGCGCCGCTACCCGGGGTCGGAGACAGGGCGGTTGCCGTAGACGCCGAACCCGGCCGTAAAATATCCCGCGCCTCCAGGTTGCTACCCAAAACCACCGTGCTCAGCCACACCCGCACCAGCAGCTGAAAGATCGAAAAGGTGTTTTGTTTTTTGGCCATGGGGAAATTATCTTCCGAGGCCGTTGACGGCGCCGAATAAACGAACCGGAATCGACCAGGTGTAATGCCCGCGAATCACGCGAACCGACGCGAAAGGGGGAGGTGAGATCGACTCAAGATTCGGCCCGGCAATTGATGCGAAATCACACGGATAGACGTGGATGGAATCCCGATCCAAACTCAGTTGCATTTTGCCTTCATCCGCGTTCATCTGCGCTATCCGCGGAGAAACACTTGGACGTTTTTTCGGGTCGCCACAGGCCTCCGTGCCTGTGGGTATTTGTCCTTTAGCCCGGCAGGCAGAGACGCCTGCCGCTACCCCGCCGAACCAAGCCGGAACAGTATGACATGTCTTCCTCATGGCTTCACCCTTTGATCAAGAATCTTGTCCTGATAGGTCTGCACCAAATTTTCCAACTTGGTGCGCGTATTGCCGACAAACGGTTCCTTCGCTCGGAGCGCATTACCCAGACTAAATTCCTCATACCGGGTTAAAATTTCGTTCGCGACCAGAAACAG
>JANYCF010000361.1 GCA_025360455.1 Opitutaceae bacterium
GTTTCGCGCCGCCGTCGAAAATCTTCATCGCATCCTCACGCACACGAATCTGCCCGATACGGCCGTGGCCGCCGCCGACGCCGGCAAAGTTTCGACCAAGGTGGACGAAACCCGCCGCCGCATCGCCCCCGTTTCCATTCCCTACGTCACCCCGGCCGAGGTCCTCGGTTTGCTCGGTCTCATCGACCATGCGGCCACCGACGTCTTCGAACTCGCCGAACGTCTGGGCAAGGAATTCGGTGCCGTCGTCCGTCTCATCAAAGCCGCCGAGCTGCTCGGTCTGGTGCAAACGCCCGGGCAGGATGTGGAAATCACGCCCCTCGGCCTGGAAGCGCTCAGTGCCGCCCCGGCCGAACAAAAACGCATCGTGCGCGAACAACTGCTGAAACTGAAAATCTTCGAACTGCTCGTGCGTCTGATCAAAGTACAACCCAACCAGATCCTCTCCGACGAGGAACTCATCCGCGAACTCACCATCGCCCTGCCGCACGAAAAACCGCGCCAGCTTTTCCGCACTTTGCTCAGCTGGGGCCGCTACGCGGAAATCATCAGCTACGATCAACGCCGGCATGTCATCCGACTCTACGAAGGCGCTCGTCGCCATCGGACCACGCCAACGCCCCCCACCGAGACACCGCCCACCACACCGTCGGACATCGCGCCAACCGAAAGACTTCTGCCCGGCCTAACGGCAGCTACCCCACCCACCGAGTCCTCCGCCCCAACCGGACCCGTCACCTGAGTGCGCCCTTGTTCACGGATAGAGCGATAATAATCGCCGGACAAAGCGCCCCTGCCTCAACCAGTTTGTAACGTATTGTATTACAAACTGACTTTCCCCAACTGCACCTGGATCACCGCCAGCGTGCGCTCGGTGGCCCCGCGATTGGATTCACCCCACTCGCGGGCGGCTTGGGCGAGTCGATGGCGTTGTGCTGCGTCCTGCAGCAAATCCACCGCCGCCGCAATCAGAGCTTCGTGTGTCTCCACCTTCCGCACCGCTCCAGCGTCCGTCAGCGAACGAATGATCTCCCGGAAATTTGTCATATGCGGCCCATGTAACACCGCCTTGCCCAGCACCGCCGCTTCCACCGGTGTCTGCCCACCATCATGCGGCGCGAGACTCTTGCCCGTGAAAACTACCTCAGCCAGCTGCGTGAATTTCCGCAATTCACCGGTCGTGTCGCCCACAGCGACATCAACTTCAGCCGCTGCGGCCCCTTCCGAACGGAAATGAAACGTGAACCCCGATTTCTCCAGCAGGCCGCGCAATTCTTCCCGGCGCTCCGCGTGCCGCGGCACCAGCAAAAGCGAAACCGACACGCCTTTTCCTCGCGCTGATTTCAGTGCCGCGAGCAACGCCTCTTCCTCGCCCGGCCACGTCGACGAACCCAGCAACACCATCCCACCGCCAAGCCCCAGTTCATGTTTCAGTTGCGTCCGCTCCGTCTCACTCAGTAATGGAATCGTCACATCCATCTTGAGATTACCAGTCGTCTGCAACCGATCACCGTCAAAACCGATGGCCTTGAACCGCTGTTCGTCGCGCTTCGAAGCGCAGAGAATTTTCGTGACCCCGCGCGACAACGGAACCAGCAGCCAGCGAAAACGCACTGATCGGCGAAAGCTGCGATCCGACATCCGTGCATTCACGTTGATCATCGCTCCGCCGCGCCGATAGGACTGATAAACGTGTTCGGGCCAACGTTCACCTTCCATCAGTACGCAGAGATCCGGTTGGACCGCGCGCCAGGTTCGGCTCGTAAACAGCCAGAAATCGATGGGAAAATAACCAAGGCCGATGGTCAGCGCGGTGTATTTCTCTTTCGTCAACTGGTAACCCGTACTCGTCGTGGTGGTCAGATAAACTTCCACGTCTCCCTCGCGCTTGAATGCCTCAAGCAGCGGCGCGACCGCGAGCACCTCGCCCACACTCACCGCCTGAAGCCAGATGCGTTTCACGCCCGGCCGTTTCGATGGAAGCACAGGCACCTCACCAAACCGATGCCAGAATCCCTCCGCATAACCACCGCGCCGCCGCATCCGCCAGAGGTAGTAGGGCGACGCCAGCAGCAGCAGGGGTAGAAACAACAGCCGGTAGAGAAAAATTAAAAGGACGGTCACGTTCGGGTATTCTCCACGCTTTGGCGTGAAGCCCCCCGGGCCAAGCGCAAAGTGCGGCGAAAGCAAATTCGGGAGGTGGAGCGTAGCGCAGGCATCCTTGCCTGCTTTCGGGAGAAGCAGGCTGGAAGCCTGCGCTACTAAGCTCAGCGCCGGCGCTCGGGCGTTTATTGCCCGAGCACCCAGCTGAAAATCAACGGTGCCACGATGGTGGCATCGGACTCGACGATAAACTTCGGCGTTTTTTTGCCGAGCTTACCCCAGGTGATTTTCTCATTCGGCACGGCACCGGAATAGCTGCCGTAGCTGGTAGTCGAATCGCTGATCTGGGCAAAGTAACCCCAGAGCGGCACGCTGGTGCGGCCGAGATCCTGGTGCAGCATCGGCACGACGCAGATGGGAAAATCCCCCGCGATCCCGCCGCCGATTTGGAAAAACCCGATCGAGCCTTCGCCATTGCGCAGTCGCTTCGCGCTCTTCGTGTACCAAGCCGCGAGATACGCCATGTATTCGATACCGGTGCGCACAGTGTGGACGTTTTTGATTTCGCCGGTGATGACACGACCGGCGTACATGTTACCCAAGGTGGCATCTTCCCAACCGGGCACGATGATCGGCAGGTTTTTCTCGCAGGCCGCGAGCATCCATGAATTCTTCGGGTCGATCTGGTAGTATTTCTTCAATTTCCCCGAGCGGAGAATTTTATACATGAATTCATGCGGGAAATAATGTTCACCGGCCTGGTCGGCCGCCACCCACTCTTCCGCGACCGCAGCCTCGATGCGCCGCATCGCCTCGCCTTCGGGGATGCAGGTATCGGTCACGCGATTCATGTGCCGGTCGAGCAGATCCTGTTCATCATCGACCGAGAGATCGCGGTAGTTCGGCACGCGCTCGTAGTAATCGTGGGCGACGAGATTAAAAATGTCTTCCTCCAGATTCGCACCGGTGCAGACGATAGCGCCCACTTTCCCCTGCCGGATCATCTCGGCAAGCGTAAGACCGAGCTCAGCCGTGGACATGGCGCCGGCCAACGTCACCAACATCTGACCACCGGCCGCGAGGTGAGCCTCGTAGCCCTTGGCGGTATCGAGCAGTGCGGCGGCGTTAAAGTGACGGTAATTACGCGCGATAAACTGCGAAACCGGCCCTTTTTTCTTGGCGAGGGCGGCATTGATGTCTTCGGGGCGCTTGGTCTGGAGTTTGGCTTTCTTCATGGGTAGCGGGAAATAGAGAGAGCACACCGGCTTTGGCCAAGACAATTTCAGCTTTCGTGGCCACCTGTATCGCTCTTGTTAGATCCGGCAATTAGTTCTGATTTCGCTTAGGGAAAAGATAATTAGCGACGATAGCAAATAACCCCAGAACAGTTGCAGTCGTTCCCCCCACAATAGCCAAAAGAACTCCGTCACTAATTTCAAAAGCTATTTTCCCTTTGAAGCTGTAGAGGTTATTGCCGATGGCTAGTTGTAGTTCCTGTGGGAATGATTTCCCGAATCCACTTATAATGAGGAGTGTAAATACGCCACAAAGCCAGCAACATATCAGACGAAAAATTCTGCCTGCGTATGTTTTCCTCTCAGTTCGGTCTTGAATCAACCCAGTTAATTCTTCGCGTTTCTTCTCCCGCTCTACTTGGCTAATAAAATTGGCATTGTCCAAGTCAACGCCTCCACTATCTGGCGTACTCGGCTCATTAATCGCTGCAATTCCTTCCGGAGTTATTGGGCCACTGCTTGGGGGATTTTTGTCAACTTCGTGCAAAAGTAGTCCTTGATAAGTTCATCCGGTATATTGGTATGCTTACGATCTTTCCCTCCATCTTGATTCCAAACCGTGAACCAAGGAGAATCCGGTTGATGAGTAAGATTTGAGAGCTGAGTACCACTCATCTTACCATAGGTATCTGAAATCTTCTCCAAGAAACGCATCAGATTATTCGTTTCAGGGCCTGCTAGCATCGGTGTAACGTACTCAAATTTATCCAAATCCAAGTCTGTAGCCAAAGCAGTTATATCACTTCCCTTATAATTTTTGAATGCATGATAAACGGAAGGAGCAACGGGGCCAAATTGCCATGCTTGGATTGTTTCATTTAACAAAGGTTTCTTGGTTAATGCTAAGTACCACCCATGGGCAAAATAAACCTGCTTCATAAGCTGCATCGGAGTGATAGCTCGCTTCTTCTTGTGCGCTATTTTCACCAGCGCGTTGGCAATTGCGAGAGTTGATTCCACTGAAACTCAATAAATCCAACAACACCTAGACTTCAACCAAAAAACCCTTTCTATTTCAAACGGACTTGCTACCACCTCGATTTCCCGCACTTGCCAACCTTCGCGCACTTCCAAATCGTCGCTTCGCCCATGAAATTTCGCCCCGCCCTAATCCGCATTTTTTTCCTGATCCTGCTCGCTCCCCTGTCCGCCTTGGCCGCCGATTTCGGCCACACCGGTTCCGACCTCCCCGTCGATCCCGCCGTCAAATGGGGCCGGCTCGATAACGGCCTGCGCTACGCCCTCCTCCCCAACCATGAGCCCAAGGGCCGCGCCAGCCTCCGCTTCACCGTCGCTGCCGGCGCGCTGAACGAATCCGAAAACCAACGCGGCCTCGCCCACTTTCTGGAACACATGGCTTTCAACGGCTCCAAAAACTTTCCCGCCGGCACGCTCGTCGAATTTTTCCAGCGCCTCGGCATGAGCTTCGGCGGCGACACCAACGCCTCCACCGGCTTCGACCGCACCATCTATATTCTCGAACTGCCCGATACCAAGGCTGAGACCTTCGACAAAGCCTTCACTCTCTTTTCCGACTACGCCGGCGGTTTGCTGTTGGATCAAACCGAGATCGACAAAGAGCGCGGCATCATCCTCAGCGAAAAGCGCGCCCGCGATTCCATCGGCTACCGTCAGTTCATCGGCGAGTTCGAATTCATGCTCCCGCAATCGCGCCTCATCCACCGCATCCCCATCGGCCTGGAGGAAATTATCAAGACCGCCCAACGCGACCAGTTCGCCGATTTCTATAACACGTGGTATCGCCCCGAGCTCATCACGGTCGTCGCCGTCGGCGATTTCGATCCGACCGTCGTCGAGCCGCAGTTGATCAAAATGCTCTCACCTATTTCTTCGCGTGTCCCCGCCCAGCCCGCCCCCGACCTCGGCCACATCGATACCGTCAATGGCGTCGTCGCGCGCTTTCTCTCCGAACCCGAGGCCCCCGCCGTCAACGTCGCGATCGAAACCATCCAGCCCTACGCCTACGAACCCGACACCGCTTCCAACCGCCTGAAATATCTGCCCCGCACGCTCGCATTGAGCATGCTCAACCGCCGTTTCGCCATTCTCGCCAAGCAGGAAGGTGCGCCCTTTCTCAGCGGTTCCATCGGCGTAACCGAGCAGTACGAATTCTATCGCAACGCCTCCGTTGAGCTCACCTGCAAACCCGACCAATGGCAGGCCGCCCTCGCCACCGGCGAACAAGAGCTGCGTCGCGCCCTGCAGTTTGGCTTTCAACCCGCCGAACTCGCCGAGGCCATCGCCAATTACCGCAACACTCTCGAGCAAGCCGTCCGCACCGCCGCCACCCGCCGCTCCGAAGGTCTGGCCAACGAACTCACCGATATCATTCTTGAACGGAATGCCTTCACCACTCCCGCCACCGACCTCGCCCTCTACGAACCCGTGCTCGACAATGTCACCCTCAACCACTGTCTCGTCGCCCTCCGCGATGCGTGGGATGAGAAAACGGGTCGCCGCCTCTGGGTGACGGGTAATCTTAAACTCGACGACGCTGAAAAGAAAATCGTCGCCGCTTACGAAACCAGCCGCGCCGTCGCCGTCACGCCCTCGGCCCTCGTCACGGATTCTGCCTTTGCTTACACGGACTTTGGTACTCCCGGTAAAATCGCGAAACGCAGCGACGTCACCGATCTAAATCTCACGCTCGCCGAATTTTCCAATGGCGTCCGTCTTAATCTCAAGCCCACTGATTTCGAAGCCGGTCGCATCCGGATCAGCGTCCGCGTTGGTGCCGGTCGGTTGATCGAGCCCGCCGCAAAACCCGGTCTCGGTTTCCTCGCCAGCAATAGTTTTCTCCTCGGTGGCCTCGGCCAACACAGTGCCGATGATCTCCAACGTCTGCTTGCCGGCCACACCGTCGGAACCAACTTCGCTCTCACCAACGACGCCTTCGTCTTCAGTGGCGCCACCAACCGCACGGATCTCGCCCTCCAGCTTCAGCTTCTCTGTGCCTATCTGACCGACCCCGGCTACCGCCCCGAATCGATCCGCCAAATCCAGAAAAATCTCGAGCCCTTCTATGCCCAACTCGCACACGTCGTCGAAGGCCCGCTCGAAATCGATGCTCCTCGTCGGCTCGCCAGTGGCGACCCCCGCTTTGGCGTGCCGCTTCAGTCCGACCTCACCGCGCGCACCCTCGACGAAGTCAAAACCTGGCTTACCCCGGAATTTGCCCACGGTCCATTGGAGATCGCCATCGTCGGCGACTTTGATCCCACCGAAACCATCGCCCTCGTGGCGAAAACTTTCGGCGCCCTGCCCGCCCGCACGCCCAAGCCCACCTACGATGCCCAGCGCAATGTCGCCCTCCCGGCCACTCCGCTTAAGCAGAACTACACCGTACCGACAGAAATTCAGAAAGGCATCGTGCAACTTTATTGGCCCGCCACCGACAACCGCGATGTTCACCTCGCTCGCCGGCTCAATCTCCTCGTCAACGTTTTCGAAGATCGCCTCCGCTTGAAACTTCGCGAGCAAATGGGCAGCACCTATTCCCCCGAAGCCGGCGCCAGTTTGAGTGACACTTTTCAAGGCTACGGTGTGCTCGTCGCCGAAGCCACCATCGCCCCAGACCAAGCTCGCATCATCGCCGACGCCATCAAAGGCATCGCCGCCGATCTTCATAAAAACGGCGTTACCGACGAAGAGCTCGTTCGCGCCAAGCAGCCGATTCTGACTTCGATCAAGCAATCCTCGCGCACGAATCCCTATTGGCTCGGCACCGTCCTCGCCAGTGCGCAGGAATTCCCCGAGAAAATCGAGTGGAGTCGCAACCGCCTTGCTGACACCGAAAGCGTCACCGCCGCCGAGCTCACCGCGTTAGCCACCCGTTTCCTCGACCCCGCCAAAGCCAGCGAATTCATCTCGCTGCCTGCGGTGAGCTTGTCGAATTCGCCGAAGTAATCACACCAGCAACGAGCCCAGCTTCCGCCATGAGTCCCACTCTCAAACCCGCCGCGAAATAACAGGGTAGTGTATCCTCACCTCGTAGAGGATTTAATAATTAGTGATCTCGATACGAAAGCGATATCGTGATCATAAAAGGACCAAACCCAGCAAAGCATCCACTACCGACATGAAACGCTATGACACATTTTGGCTACGCATCGGTGCATGCTTCCTCGACGGATTAATATTCGGCATACTCAATTGGCTACAAGAAACATTCCAAAATGAATATACACCTCACTGGATTACTATTGTTTGGTCACTCGTCCATTCGCTGGGCCCTATTGCTTATAGTGTTTTGATGCATGCTCGTTTTGGTCAGACACTTGGGAAAATGGCCATGGGAGTGGTGGTCTTGGATATTTCGGAGACTAAAATAGTCAATCTACGGCAGTCATGTCTTCGCGACATCGGGCTGATTATTCCCGAGCTAATCGGAATAATCTATTGGCTCGCCAATTCGATATTTAAGTTTGGAGGCGATCCCTCCCAGATTTTCTTAGGAGTATTTGGATTAACTTCGCTTATCTGGATGCTACTGGAAGTAACCACCATGCTCACGAATTCAAAGCGTCGTGCATTCCACGATTGGATCGCTGGTAGTGTCGTCGTACGAAAAGACGATTAGTGTTCATGCGTGTGGCTTAGTGGTTAAAAAGTCCGGGACTGATTGGCTCAGCAGCCCATCCTTCTCCGCGCTCTCCGCGTCCTCCGCGTTTAAATTCACTGCCCACGGATTTTCCTCTGCAAAGCCCACCGCTTACTTCATACGAAAGTCTGACATGAAGAAAACTTTCCCATTCCAAGCGCCCGGCCACGCCGCACCCCGCGTCCTTGAAGGCATCAAGAACGATGTCCGCAAATACATCAAACGGGAGCAGCGGAAAGCTTTGACCGAAGGAGTCGATTTCTGGGACTTCGCCTGCAAAATCGGCGCAGACCAAGCCGAGCCCGAAGCCAAGCACCCCGCCGAAGTGATCCCCGCCATCGACGCCATCGCCAAGACAGGCGCCACCACGGTTTACGTGGAAATCCTCGCCATCCCCGGCCACCGGGCGAAGAAACCCGTCGAACCCACGGCTGGAACCGAAGGCGAAGCAACAGTCGAACCCCTCAACGACGAGCCACCACAAGAGTAATGTGGATCGGAAGGTGAAACCCGGCCTTCCGACTTCGCCAAGGCTACGACGGACAAGCTGGACGGGTTTACCTCCATTCCGAGTAGCCGCGTTTGAGAGCGCAGCCCGAAAACGTGGTCTTCGCGACAGACGCTTAGCCCGGAAATTTCACACCCAAACCAAGAAGAATTATTTGGGCAGTAGAGTAGAGAGGGGGCGGTGATGCCGGTTTTGCAACAGGCACCGCCGCCGCCCTCCCCCTCGTCAAACCGGACGTGCGGATTTCCCGCATCCGGCTCTCATGCGTTGATTCAAGCGGAGCATTCACAGGGTTTTGAGTCCGAGCTTTTCCAGATGAACAGACCAACTGAGGTTTTCCGGTTTCTGATACCCGCGCTGACTGCGCCGTCGCAGGTGGCGGATCAGCCGCCCTTGCAGGTGCCAGTTGATTTGGCGGTGCTCGCGCCGGGGATGGCCCAGCGAGAAGTACCGTTCCCAACCGGCATAGTGCCGATTGAGGCGCTCCATCATTTCCGGCAACGGCTCGAAGCAGTTCCGGTGACTGATGTTGTCGCGCAGCCACTGGCGCTGGGGTTGCATCGTTTTCTCCGAGGGAAACAGTCGCCACCAGTGGTGGGCGCGGCCTTGCAGGTCGCGTTCCCACCGGAAGCTGTAGCCAAGGAAGTCCAGCGTCGCCGCTGGCGGGCTGACCGTGATGATCCGGGTCTTCTCCCGGTTGATCTTCAGGCCCAGCCATCCTTCGAGTTTGTTTTCCACGAAGTCCACGATGCGTGGCCCCATGGAGCGGGCCAGCACCACCAGATCATCGGCGTAGCGGACCAGTCGGGCGTTGGCAAAATGCCGCGGCCCGTTCGGTCGGTGGAAGGCCTTGTCGAACCAGTGCAGGTAAAGGTTCGCGAGCAAAGGGGAAATGACTCCTCCTTGCGGCGTTCCTTCTTTGCGCCGTTGCACCGTGGGCGGGCCGCCCTTGTCGGACGGTTCCACCACCGGCGCTTTCAACCACTCACGCAACAGGCGCAAAATGCCGCCGTCGGTCACTCGCATTTTCACGCACGCCACGAGTTTGTCGTGCGGGATCGTGTCGAAGTAACTCGACAGGTCGGCGTCGTACACCTGCGTGCGTCCCGCTTGCAGGTCGGCCTTGATACTGCGCAGCGCGTCGTGCGCACTGCGACCCGGACGAAACCCGTGGCTGCAATCCAGGAAGTCCGCCTCGAAGATGGGCTCCAGGATCAGCAACACGGCGGTCTGCACCACGCGGTCCCGCAAGATGGGGATGCCGAGCGGACGCAATTTGCCGTTGGGTTTCGGGATGTACACCCGCCGCACCGGCGCAGGCCGGTAGCTGCGCGTGCGCAACGCTTGCTCGATGTCCGCGAGGAAAGCACTGACGCTCTCCTCGTTGACGTCGATCTGCTCGATGGTCACGCCGTCGATCCCGGGCGCTCCGCGATTGGCGCGGACTTGCGTCCACGCTGCGCGCAGCACGTCGGGCCGGCAGACGAGCCCATACAGACTGTAGAACCGGTAACCCGGTTCCTGTTTGGCTTTCGCTTTCAGCTTCTGTCTCAGCGCGCGCAGCTTCGGCGGCAGCATTGCTTCCCGAAGCGAGAACGGTTCGCTCCACGTTTCTGCCGCGTTTTCTGTCGTGGGTATTTTCATACCAATCAGGCCGCACGCCCCTCCGACTCAGCACCGATCGCATTGAGGCCCCTTCGCTCCACGGTCGTTACCCGCTTCACCGCTACTATGGACCTCTCCGACTGCCGTCCACGGCACCGGACCCGGTTATTGATTCCCGAATCCGACTGGCCGGGCTCCCAGCGCCCGACCGCCGCAGCGGCTCTCCCAAGTTCCCGACGGTTCTTTCCGCGCGCGCTGTCTCCTTTCACCCCGGGGAATCCGATGCGGTTCTTTGATCGCACTGCCGCACCGGTGCTGGTTTCACGATCTCTGGATCGCTGACCATTCCCAGTTTTGCGTAACGAGGCCGATTCAAGTTCGCGGTTTCCCACTACGGCTCGCGCGTTCACGCACCCCAGCTTCGCGAGGCGGCCTTGCGGCCACCTCGCGTGGGATAGGTTATATGACTTTCGATCTTTTATCATAGTTAGTACTTTTCATCTAACGAGAACCGCCAAGCTTGCTTGGCGCACCAGAGGTCACAGAGTGAAAAACACCTGTTCAAGCTTCGGCGACGAGACCCGCGGCCTGGCCAGCTTGCTTGGCTTCAAGCCGGTCGTTCCGCCCAATCCTCAGCGACTCAAACCATGGAAGCTGAACAAGGTGATCTATCGTGAGCGCAATCACGTCGAACGCCTCTTCCGCCGACTCAAGGGTTTCCGCCGTATCTTCACCCGCTACGACAAGCTCGATGTGCTTTTCCGTTCCTTCGTCACCTTCGCTCTCATCTGGTTAGCCCTAAAGTAGTGTTAACAGGCCCTAGAGCTCGTAGTCGAGGTCACGGAATTGGTAGCGACAAGCGTATATGATCCGGCGTCACCACTGGCGACGCTGGCGATGGTGTACGAGCTGCTGGTGGCACCAACGATATCCACTCCACCCTTCTGCCATTGATAAGTCGGCGCAGGCACCCCACTGGCGGCTGCGGTGAAGGTGACGGAGTTACTCGATGCAATCGTCTGATTTAATGGCTGTGTGGTGATGACTGGTGCGGAGTTCGCAGGATTTATCGTCAGAAGCGCACTGTTACTCGTGGCCGAGCTGACCGAATTTGTGACATTGAGCGTGTAGCTGCCGGCATCGCCGGAAACGACACTCGGGATGTTAAATGAGCTACTGGTGGCCCCACTAATATTCACCCCGTCTTTCTGCCATTGGTAGGTGAGCGTTGCGGTGCCGCCGGCACCAGCGGTAAAGGTTACGGTGTTGCCCGCTGTAACGGTTTGGCTTGAGGGTTGGGTCGTGAGTGAGGGAGCGCCAGCCGGCGGCACACCCTTTCGGATCGTGTTATTTCCAGTGTCGGCGACGTAAATATTGCCTGCTTTATCAACGGCGATGCCCAAAGGAGATTGAAATCGCACAGCGGAACCAGTGCCATTAACCGCACCTAGTATCATGTAACACGTAATATTTCGTATTGATAAAAAGGTGCGACCCCGGTGGTATTCGGTATGCCTAACCGATATAAAGTCACCCTTACGCAAAAAGAACGGGAGCAACTCACAGAGCTCACTCGCGGCAAC
>JANYCF010000339.1 GCA_025360455.1 Opitutaceae bacterium
GTTTTTGGTCTGGCCTGAATGCTGCTCAGCACCTTCGAATCTAGCTTATGAAACCAGACCAACCCACCACTCCCGCCTCCGGTACCCGTTTATATTCTTTCGTTGGCGGTAACTCGGGCAATTGGCGCGTCACCCGCATGGACCCTATAATTGGTGAGCCGCTTCCGGTGGCGGATTTTTTGCAAATCGTGCCCGAGGCGGTCAGTGGCGCGAGTGCCGCGTGGGTGTTGCGCGGCATCACCAGCAACGAGCGTTACGTGACCCGTGACGAAAAAAGTGAGTTGGTGGCGAAACAGGAAGGATTGGGGCGTCCGGCATCCCGGTGTGCGATGCTCATTCCGATCAAGAAAAGCGCGGCATGGTGGAATCTGACCCAGGATGAACGGAGAAAGATATTCGAAGAACAGTCCTCCCCTATTAAAATCGGCATGGGATTTCTGCCGGCCATCGCGCGGCGGTTGCATCACTGTCGGGATTTGGGACCCGATGAGCCGTTTGATTTTCTGACCTGGTTCGAATTTGCGCCGGAGAATGTAGCTGCGTTCGATGACTTGACCGCTCAACTACGGGCCTCACCCGAATGGAAATACGTAAGCCGGGAATGCGATATCCGGCTGGAGCGCATCTCGGGCTGATGATTCCCCGATGCAGTTCAGAGTTGAGTAGCCTGTAGCAGGGCCGGCCCTTGTGGCCGGGCCGAGAGCGTGGGAGGCGTGTGGGCAAGCGACAGCCCTACAAAAATACGGTGGTTGGTTTAGGGCACAAAAAAGGGGCAGGTGAACCTGCCCCAGTCGGAAATACCGAAATACTATTTGATGAAATCCGGGGAAATTACTTAATCTCGATCGTGAGCGACGCGTAACCTTCAGCGCTGACGATGACCTTATCCAGCGCGGCCAGTTTAGTGATCGTCAGGTCCTTCCCGGCTTCGATGGCTTGCGCGGGCAGATTTCTGGCTTTGCCGGTGGCATGCATATAAACACTCAAAAGGATTTGCACACTGACCTTGACGGAAGCTTTCGAGGAATTCGTCAGCTTCAATTCAAACGGTCCTTCCTCGCCAGCCACTTTTGCGATCGTGGGTGTAAGGGGAAGACTCTTGAGGGTTTGCTCCGTCAAGGGCTGCAAGACATTCGAACTAGCGGCATTCAGCAGGGTGACAGGAGCGAGACTAAGGGCGAAGCCCAAGGCAATCAGGGCGGTTTTGCGAAGCGTTGAACGAGGGGTAGCAATATTCATATTATTGAGGGGTTGAATGTTTAATCGTCCGATCAGTAACACGCTAAACTATCCTTTGACCACGTTATTTTGCGGCCTGGGTGAGAGCATCAAGGACTTTACCAGCGGTGAGCAGTTCGGGTAATATCACCGGTTCCGGCTTGCTCGGAGCGTAGATCAGATTGAAGGGCACAGCGGAGCGGTTCCAGCGGGCGAGCTCGGCGGTGATTTTGGGATCTTTGTTGGTCCAGTCACCACGGAGGAGCACGACATGGCGTTTGCCGAATTCGGCGAGCAACGCGTCGTTGTGGAAAATCGCGGCTTTGTTGGTTTGGCAAGTGGCGCACCAGCGCGCGGTGAAATCGACGTAGACAAAATTCCCCGCCTGCTGCGCCGCCGTGATGGCTTCGGGGCTCCATTTTTCCCAAGTGACTTGATAATCGGTGGTGGTCGCATCGGACGTCCCCTTGGGCCAACCCGTGGCTAAGCCGGTGGCAAAGAGCGCCGCTGCGGCGATGCGACCGAACCATTGGCGGGATGGTTTGCCGTGGGCTTGGCCGAAGCGCCCGTAAACCCAGGTGGCCATCGCCACGAGTACGAAGCCGAAGGCGATCAGGAGGAGCGCATTGTCGTCGTCTTTCGTCTGACCGGCGAGCACCCAGAGCAGCCAACCGACCGTGGCATACAGCGGAAACGCCATGAACTGTTTGAAGGTTTCCATCCACGCGCCTGGGCGGGGGAGCAGCTTGATGGCTTGAGGAAAAATCGAGAGCAGCAAGTACGGCGTGGCTAATCCGATGGCGATGGCGGTGAAAATCAAAAGGGATTCCACCGCAGAAAGCGAAAGCGCGGCACCGAGTGCAGGCGCCAAAAACGGGGCACTGCACGGTGTGGCGACGAGGGTGGCGAGTGCGCCGGTGAAAAAAGATCCGCCATAGCCGTCCTTCATCTGGAGTGTGCCGCCGACACCCGTGGCGGAAAGACCGACTTCAAACAGTCCGCTCATGTTCAACGCGAAGATCAACATGAAGACAGCCATGCCGAAAACAAAGGCGGGCGATTGCAACTGGAACCCCCAGCCGAGTTGCGAGCCGCCGGCGCGTAGCACGAGGAGCACACCTGCCAGCGTCCAGAACGAGACCAGTACGCCCGAAGCGAAGACGAGTCCATGCAGCGTGATTTTTTTTCGGTCGTTACCCGATTGATTGACGAAGCCGAGGATCTTGATGCCGATCACGGGAAAAACGCAGGGCATGAGGTTCAGAATTAGTCCGCCCACGAAGGCGAGGAGGAGGGTGCCGAGCAGGCCGCCGGTGGCGGCGGGTGGAAGCTGAGAGTTGAGAGCTGAGAGTTGAGAGCCAGAGTTGGCGGAGGAGGAGAACGGCACATCGATGACGATGCCACCGTAGTTGCTTCCTGCGCTCCAGCCAGTGGCGGAGGTCAGCACTCCGGTGAGGCGGGTGACTTCGGGTTTGCCTTCGGAGGAGAGAGGGAGCGAGAGGACATAACTGCCGTTTTCCTCGCGGAGCGTTTGGGGAGCCGAGTAGTCGAGCAAGGCGTCCTGGTCAAAAAAATGCAACTCGGTCGGGCGATGGGTTTGACCAGTGGCGGGTGTGAGCCGAAGTGTGAGGAATTTTTCGTGGCGAGTTGCGATCGCCGTCCAGCTTGCATCTGGCTTGGGCAATTGCGCCAAGGCCTCGCGGATTTTTTGGGCTGGGCTGGAGTTATCGGCCACGAGCGAGGCCATGAGCGGCCGGGTAAGTTCAAGCTGGGCTTCGCCGGGCACGCACGAGTCTTTGCACATGAGCCATCCCGCCTTGGCCTGAAGCGTGATGTCGCTGCCGGGGGCGAGTCCGGCCGGTGGGGTGATTTGGGTGAAGAGAAAATTTTCATTTTCATAGCCCAGTCCGGTTACCTGACCGGTGGTGTCCTTCACTACATGCGGTGTCGGCCAGACGATCGGCCCGGCGGTGAAACCTTCCGGCAGTTTCCAATCCAACGAAGTCGGGTAACCGGTGCCGGGATTGATCCAGTAACTGTGCCAGTGCGCATCGTGATTCATTTTCAACGCCACCCAAAAGGGCCGGCCCGGCTGAATTGAGGTCTGCTCCGCGACGAGCTCGACGGTGACGGCTCCTTTTCTCACCGCGCCAGGATCGGCGGACAAAACCAAATACGGCAGAATGAAGAGGAGAAGTGGCAGCAGGGGCAGTTTCATCAAACAATGAGAGTAGACGGGAAGGGATTTATTTCAAACACCCTTATTCGGACGCGAAATTGAGCAAAAGATTGATCAAGTAACGGTAAAGTTGATCAGGCATGATCACCACGGAATACCTCAAAGATTTCGGCTACCCTGAACTATGACATAGCTACGATGCCTCAATGGTAGGGCGGGACCGCTGGGCCCGCCGTGAATGTTGTTACGGTGCGCTTAGAGCCTATCCCGAATAACGATGGTACGATGCTACGTATTTGGGGTAGGGCGAGTCGTCCCTGACGAGCCGCGGCTCACCGGGACGGCGGTCGGTGCAGAAGCGCGACCGGTTCGCCCTACCTCATAGAAGCCAATATTCGGATAGGCTCTAAGCGATCACTTCGTCGTGTTCTGCCGCGACATGATCGAGGCAAAGAGGAGCGACCAGAAGCAAAGCACCACATTAAATAGCGGGATCTGCAGCACCGAGGGTAGAGCGTAGACGCAGCTGACCGTCGGCCCCCACACGCACCACACGGCGAATTGTACCGGAATAATCCGGCGCTGATACCAGCGGCCGGCGCGCACATCGGCGATGACTGGCCCCCAACGAAAGCCCGCGTCCTTCCACGCGAAGCTGAGCTGACTGGCAGACGTGGCGTAGAAAGGATTGTAGACCAATTGGTCGAACAGCACCTTGGCGGCGACGGTGAGAAAAACCGCTTCGGTTCCGAAGAGCCGGCTGAGTCCACGATAGAGCAGATCGACCTCGATCCCCTTCCAGGCCCAGAAGAGTATGAAAAAGATAAGGTGCGACCACGGATGAGCGGCACGCGTTACCGGATTCCATCGCAGGTAGAGAAACGGCAACAGGCCGCCGCAAAGGGAAGTCGAAAGAGCCGAGAAGAAAAAACCACCCGCTTCGCGCCAGGCCGCGATCTGAGCGAAAAAACCATGAGCGGCCGGGAGAAAATAGTAGGCGAGGACAAGTGAGAGCGCAGTGGCTTGAAGGACGAGGCCCGGCCAGAAAAGAAGTCGGGCGCTTTCCCAACCGGCCCGCCAGGGAGATTCTTGATTACGAGTGGAGGCAGCCATGGATGCCTTATGCGAACGCGACCGGCCCGCTGGGGCGAGAGTGAAATTCAATGGCAGATTTTCACAGGAGCACGCAGAGGTAACAGAGACCAACCCTCCTGCCTTTCCTCTGTGCCCTCCTGTGAAGAAATCGGGGATTCTATTGCAGCAATGTCTGTCGTACCTGCGCCACGTCGGCCGCGATATCCAGGCGGTTGGCTTCGAGCGTTTGTGCCAACGGTTCATTTCCTGGTGGCACGAGCGGCCGGTAATCCAATCCCTTCAGCGTGGCGAGTTGCCAATACAAAGGGCTCACATACGAGCGGTGGAAGAGCTCGATTACCTTCGTGCCGCGCTGACAAAAAACCAGATTGGCCAGTCCTGCGCCATGCGGGGCCACGATCACTTTCGCCGCGCGGCAGGCCGTGATCTGCTGCGCCCAAGTTAATTTTTCGAGGTGGATTTTGGTGAAGCCGTGCGTGGTGAGTTCCGTCCACAGTTCCGCTTCGTTCGCCACGCGCCGCCGCCGGGCTTTCTCGCGAGTGATATAGAGCCGCTCGCCGAAGGGAGAAGACGACTGACGCAGCGGTGTGGCGAATTCATCGAGCGCTTGAACCGTCGAGGGTATCAGCTGTCCCAGACTCGGCACGAGTAATTGCTCACAGCGGTGATGCGCCTCGCGCTTCGCCGGGAGAATTTTTCCGGCAAAGCCGTGCAACGCGAAAGCCTCGCGATTATACGCGTGGGCGGCATGAGCGATCAGCGTTTCACAATCGTCCGGCTTGAGCGCGAGGAGGCGCGGCAATTCCTCAAGCAGCCAGTGACTGTAGCCCGCGCCGAGCGTAGTCGCGATCACTGCTGTCGTGCCGGGCAGGTGAATCGGCGGCCGAATCTTTTTGTACGACAGCAGCCAATGCGCTTCAAACGGCTTCCCGAAATCCGGCGACACTTCGCGCGCGATGGTCAGCCCGTCCGGCGAAAGCACATTCCCCGAACCAAACACCCGCCCACCCGGCAAGCGCGCGAGGAACGCGGGCTCGAAATTGATCGAAGCGTGCGGCTGCAAAGATTTACTGATTTCCTCAGACGCGTGCATGGGCATGACGTACTCAACCCGTGCATTACAGGCTCGCACGTCTAGCGCTCCACCGTAACGAGAAACAATCTGTTTCAGATTCTCACAGGTTGTTGGAGGAATAATGTAAGATTCAGCAGCAGCGGGCACAGTGAGAACGGAATCGGGCAAAACCCAACCGGGCAAGCTCGGGAATGTTTAACCACTAACCTGAATATTTCATACCTAAAACCTCCCAATCCTTTTCACAGAGGGCACAGAGGGAGAAGGAGTGTACAAGGTGTGGTAGGTTCTCTCGCTGATGAGCTGGCGTGAACGTAAAATCCGAAGCTTGGGTCCTGGTCTTTCGCTCTGTGCCCTCTGTGCTCCTCTTTCCGTCTCTGTGTCCCAAGAATTTTTCTTGGTTTGCGTATGAAATGTTCGGGCTAAGCCACACTAATGGACACTAATCCAGAGGTCAGAATCTGGGTCAATTGCTGCGGTATTCATTAGTGTCAATGAGTGTGGATTAGTGGTTAAAAAAGCTCCGGTCAGCTCTGCCAATCTTCTACGACGAGATGCGGGACGCGGGCGAACTCGGCGGTGTTGTGGGTGACGAGCACCGCTCCCAGCCGCAGGGCTTGGGCGGCGAGCATCAGATCGTAAGGGCCGATGGGTTGGGCGTTTGGTTTTAAACGCGCGAGATGAGCGCGGATCGTCCCGTAGAAAATGGCATCGGCGCCGGTGTAGTCGGCTTCGTCGGCGATGATCTCACGGAGTCGGGCCAGTCGCGTGCGCAGCGCGGGAAGATCAGGCCGCTTGGCTGCACCGTATTCCAACTCGGATAACACGACGGAGGAAAGCCGGCAAAAGCGGAGGTTGGCCTCCAGTTTTATTTTCACCTGCTCATCTTCTCCGCGGAGGTAACGTGAGAAGACGTTCGTATCTGGCAGATAGATCACGATTGGGGCAGGGCGAGCGATTCTACGTCGGGAAATTCCGGACACGAGCCGTAGAGTTTCGCCAGCGCCTGCACCCGTTTCGCTTCCGCTTTCGGATCGAGAATGAGCAGGCCGCGCCGGGTCTTTTCAATCTGCACGGTCTTGGTGCGGAGACGAAGCGCCTTGGGCAGGCGGATCGCCTGGGAGTTGCCGGATTTGAAGACCTTGGCTGTGACGATGCTCATGTGCATACGCTGTGTATACGGCGTGCTCTGTCAATTGTGCTTACTGGGCTGCTCTTTTTTCGTAAATAGTCGTTCTCGTTCTCTCTCTGCTTGAAGACACGCCAAAAACAGGACTGAGAACGGGAAAGAGGGGGAGAACGAGAACGATCACTGAATGGAATTGGGCTGTATCAGCTTCAACCTTCCGCCCGGCGCACGAGTGGGATCGCGGCGATTGCGGCGAGGGCCAGCATGAGCATGATCGTGAACTTCAGGTTGGCGTAGGCGGTTTGGCCGACTTCGAGTTTGAGTTCGAGGGGCGCGCCGCCGTCGACTTGCAGGCTGCGGGTGAAGGTGAGGACGCGGCCGTTCTCGGTGAGCGTGACGTCGATGGCGCTGGGGGCGGGCTCGGCGGTGAGCTGCTGGTCCACCAGTCGCGCGGCGATGCCCTTTAGCGCGGTATTTTCATCGGCGGTGTTGCCCATCAGCATCTGGTCAATCTCCGACGGATTAAAATTCAGTTTGTTTTGCATGAGCGGATTCACGCTGGCGGCTTGCTCCATTTGCTCGTTGCGGGCGCCTTCGACGCGGTTGTCGAGGTAGAGTTTTTGCCGGCGCGTGTTGAGGCCGAGCACGGTTTGCTGCGTCTTCAAGTTTCTCAACTGCACGCGGGCGTCTTCGTTCGAGGCTTCGTCGAGGGCGCGGGCGTTCGAGACGCGGCTCAGGACTTCGCCGGCTTTCTGTTGGTCGCCGCGTTGGAGCAGGGTGTTGGCTTCTTGCAGCAACGCGACGGCTTGCTGGGCGTTGGCGGAGCGCTTTGAAAGAATGGACGATTGATACTCTTCAATGCTGAAAGAAGAGGTCGCGTAGTCTTCCTGCAACCGCAGACCGCCTTGATAAGCTTTCAACGCGTACCCGGGTGGAATCACGACGCGCCATTTCACGTTTTCCAACGGAACGTTCAGGCTTGGTCCAATAAGGCCGACGGGGCCGCTCTTACCAGCATTTGTGGCGGCGTAGACGAGGCGGACCGTGGCGGAGCGTTCCGACCCGGTGTTTGGCGCGACATGAAACAGGTACGCATCGCCTTCGCGGACCACGGAAACACTTTCGCCATTCACGAAGGTGTTGTAGAGCGCGGCGCCTTCGGGCAACCGCACACGCAGCGTGCTTTTCTCGAGCACGTCTACTTTCAACTCCACGGTGGTGAGAAAGGTGCCGCTGGCGGAGAAGAGCGTGGTCAAATCTCCCTGCGTCACGCGCAGCTTCAACGCCTCGGCGACTTCGTGCCGGCGCACCGTCACGGTGAGCGGAGCCTCGGGTTCGGCGACGCGGTAACAAAGCACGGGCACGCTGCGATCACTGCGGTCCTGTAGATTTGCGGGTACCGCGCTCCAATCCATTTTCGTCCAACCGCGCGCGGGATTCCCGGCTTCGAGTTCGAGTCGTCCGCTGGCGCGGACGGCGACGAATTGCGTGGTTTGTCGCGCGCCGGGGAATTCCGGAGTCACGATTACTTCCTGGTCTTTCTCGCGCATGGCCGGGCCTTGAAATTCGATTTGTACATCCGTCTCGCCGGCGATGCCACGTTGGAAGCGGATTTCCCATAGGTCTTTTTCGTCGGCGACTTTGATTATGTCGCTCACGGCGGAGCCGGTGGCGCGGACGGTGCGGGCACGTTCCTCACTCAATCCAGGGAGTTTCACGCGGAAATGTTTCACCGCTGCATTATCCACGCGATAGCGGAGGCCGATGCGTGTGAGCGTCTGGCCTTCGCGTACAGTGGCTTCGCTCAGCGCTTGCACGGTGACCCACGGTTCGAGGGCTTCGATGCCGAGTGTGAGCACCCAATCTTCCTGCAAGAGATGAAACGCGAGCGTGCCGGGCTGGAGTCCGCCCACCGAGCGCGGATCGACCTGCGTCACTTTCTCGCGATCCGTAGCGCGCAAGCGCAGTCCCTTGCCGGGTACGATCAGGGCGTCGCCGGTTTGCCGGGTGGCTTCGCGAATGAGGAGACGCGGCACGGGCCACGCGGCTTGCGCATGAGGCGCAGCGCCGGCGAGCGTGAGCGCGAAACTTTGTTCGCCGAGGGTGCGGCCGTTCAGGTGCATCGTCACGATCCGGCGCGTGCCTTCCTGCGACTCGGTCCATTGGCTCAACGCCGCTCCACTCAACGCCTCGACTTCCAATCCCTCGGGTAGCGCGAAACTGAGTTTGAAAAGTCCGACGCGCGTGATCGCCACGTTCAAGTCCATCGCCATCACCATGCGATCATCGTCGAGGGAGAAGACTTGCTTTCCCGAGACGCGTACTTCGGGTGCGACGGCGGAAACTTTCAAATCAACTTTCCCGCCCGCTTGTCCATAACGCCACACCTGCTGCACGGTGGCGAGGGCACGGCCTTCGCGGGAAGTCGGGAGCAGGGTCGCATCGAAATCCTGCACGTTGATGGTCGAGAGTCCGGTCGCCTTCACCGCTTCCGGCTGGGCGTCGCCGCCGAAGGCAATCGCGAGTAGGCCGACTTCTCCGGCGGCACCGAGCACGCGTACGGGTTCGAGCACGAGATCGAAGGGCAGGGCACCGGCGCCGAGTTGCGTCTCGACGTCGAATTTGAACGCGTCCGTCTGGGCCGGTTCGATCGCCACATGCAGGCGGCGTTTCACCGGATCGAAGCGCCACGCGCCTACGGGACCGCGCACGACGTCGCCCACGGTCAGACCGGCGGGCACGTCGAGAGCCATTTCAGTGACGCGACCTTGGACGGGTCGCACCGTGATGCGCGAGAAACCGTTCACGACACCGGGGCCGGGCACATAGAGATTGGCGGCCTCGGCGAAAAACTGCGTCGTCTCCGCGCCGATGTCGCGGCCTTTCGGTTGCAGGCGGATGATGGCGAGACCTTGTGGGGCGAGGATCAGAGTCGCACCGCTGCGTTTGTCGCCGAGTCCGGGAGTGGGCAGATTCTGCACGGCGAGCGGTGAAACAAATTCCCAGCCACCTTGGTCGAGCTCCACGGTCACGCGTTGTGTGGCGGCGGGGCCGGTGGGCAACGCGATGCCCGTCGCGCGATCCGGCACGGGCATTTCAAATTTTGCATGCGCGGTGAAAGTGCCTTCGCGTTCGGGCGCGACGTCGTAGGCGGTCTGGCCATCGCGCTCGACTTTGACGACGCGCAGGCCTTCGCCTTTGAAATCGGTCAACATGGCCGGTGCGCGGAGCAGCAAGAAACTATCGCCTGGTCCACCGCGCACCGTGAGGTCGAGCTCGGCGTACAACCGGCTGTCGTGAATCGACCAGGTTTGCACGATGGATTGGGCGGCCTTCGCGCCGTCTTGGAGCCAGGGAGTGGGCGTCGGCGCGAGCGAGAATCTTTGCTCGGCGCGGAGTTCAGGTGTGCCGCCGAGAGAGAAACCTGCGACTCCCAGGATAATCAGCAGCGAAGCAACCGTGGTCGTGCCGGTGGTTGGCGGAGGCATGAGCGGAGGCGTCTCGGGTTCTTCGTGACGTTCGCGGTTCCAATGGATCACGACAGGCACGAGTAGCAAAAAGAATACCGCTGCGGCTACTGCGGCGAAAAAGGCCACGGCGCCGCCGTGCTGCGCCAACAGGCCCACTAACATAAGCATGAGAGCAAGCGGAACCGTGAGCGCGGTGGTGCTGCGGTCGTGGCGGGCTTTGAGCAGGCTCGGGATCAGGAGCGCAGTTCCGGCCAGCAATGGGGCCACGCCCCACCAGACGAGCATCGCGTGCCAATCACGGACGTTGGCGACTTCAATGGAAATATTATCTCCCGAAGGGACCATCGTGGCGGCGTAGGTTAGTTCCTGCGTATTGCCGCGCGCGTATAACGCCGCGTGGCCGGCATATTTCAACGCCGCGAAAATCGCGATGGCTCCGCACAGCAAGCCGACGCCCACGCGCCACCCATAATACGAGCGCAGGAATAGCGCACTGAGCGCGACCAGACCGAGCAAAGTGATCATGGAAAAATGGCCCCGCGATGAAATCCATTCGAAGCCCGTCTCGGTCAGGCTGGGGCGAATGACCGCAGCGTTGCCGCCTTGCGGCACAAGCAGAAAGCCCTCGTCGCTTTTCAACGTCCACTCGTTGATCACCGAGGCGGAGAGCGTGCGCGGGGCGAGCAGTTTCACGGTGTGGCCGGAGTTGCCCGCAGTTTGGCCGAGCCGCAACGCGACCGCCACGGGCTCATTGGGATTTATTTTGGCGGGCAACGGGATGATCGTTTGTTCGCCGTCGATGCGGGCATTCGTCATCTCGTTATCGACGCGCGCCTCCCAGAGCTTCACGCCCTCGGGCAGAATCAGTCGGAGCGCCTTGCGCCCGCGGGTCTTCACAAAATAGCGCACGTCAGTCACGACTTGGCCGTCGCGGGAAATCTGGCTGGAAAGTTTCGCGAAGTCCACGACCTGGTCCACAGTTTCGCCGGGCGCGTACCAATCCAGATTGATCTCCAGATTGAAGGGCCGCGCTGTGTATTGATAGACGGCGAGCGCGGGGGAAGTCGTGAGCAACCGAAATTCGGCGGGCAGCTCGAGCGGTTCCAGTTTCAGCAAACCGCCTTCCGTTTTTTTGACTTCATGTTTCACCTGCAACGGACTGACGACCTCGAGGTAGCCGCGCTCGGCTTGCACGCCGAGGAGACGCACTTCGCCCGGATTGATCAGACCGCCGCGGGCGCTCATCGGCATTTCAAAAGTGACGAGCAAGGTCGCCGCACCGAGCACAGGCTGGTGCAATGAGACAATCACCTGATCGCCTTCGCGGCGCCAATCCCGGCGCACGTTCTGGCCGACCACATCGATGTTGCCCGCGAGTGCCGGCACTTGAAGTCGCCACTCGTTGGCTGGCGCGCCCACGACGAAATAGTTTACCAGCACGCTGCCGTACACGAAACCTTCCTTGATCGAGTACAGATGAAACACGTCGGCTTGAATGCTCTGGCCCAGCGCTTCGATGCGCAGCTCGGCGGACCAATCGGACTCGCGCAAGCGCCACGCCTGCTGCAGGCCGACGGTTTGCTTGGGGAAATAACTCAACGGCACTTCGACGAGCCGATCCACCTTGGCCGGTACGAGACGATAGCC
>JANYCF010000099.1 GCA_025360455.1 Opitutaceae bacterium
TGGCGTGCGTGGCGGTGGCACAGGCACTCACGACTCCAAAATTAGGTCCACGGGCGCCGAGCTCGATGGCGACCAGTCCTCCGCACATATTGCTGATGAGCGACGGAATCATGAACGGCGAAACTTTACGCGGGCCGCGCGCGAGCAGCACGGAATGCTGCGTCTCAATCGTCATCATGCCACCGATACCCGAGCCAATGATAACGCCGACGCGGTCAGCATCCTCTTTCGTCATGTCGAGCTTCGCATGCGCGACCGCTTGCTTGGCGGCACAAAATCCAAAGTGCGTGTAACGATCATTACGACGAACCTCCTTCGCATCCATGTGCTGCGCGGCATCCCAACCGCGAACTTCCGCCCCGATTTGACAGGAGTAATCCTTCGCATCGAATAGCGTGACACGATCGATGCCGTTTTTCCCAGCCAGAATATTGGCCCAAAAATCAGTGACGTTATGACCGAGCGAGGCGAGTACACCCATGCCGGTTACGACAACACGTTTGTGCGGAGAAGCTGTTTCCATCTGTTTGAGTGGGTGGAAAGAAAAAGGCGTTCTAGCAGTCCGGTAAAGCCAGACGACAGAACGCCTCCGCTGGGTTTAACTCACCTGGCCGCAGCTTTCGCTTCGATGTAAGTGATCACGTCGCCGACGGTCTGGAGCTTTTCAGCATCGGACTCGGGAATCTCTCCTTTGATCTCATTTTTAAATTCCTCTTCGAAGGCCATGATCAGCTCGACGGTGTCGAGTGAGTCAGCTCCGAGGTCGTCGAGGAACGAGGCTTCGCGCGTAATTTGTTCTTCGTTAACATTCAGTTGGTTAACGATAATTTGTTTAACGCGTTGTTCGATTGTTTTTTGGTCGGCCATGTGTGTGAAAAGGTAAGAGGGTAGAAAGGAAATGAGGCATCACATCACCATGCCGCCGTCAACGGTAAAAACTTGCCCGGTAATGTAGCCGGCTTCTTCGGAACAGAGATAGGCGGTCATGTTCGCTATATCAGCCGCCTCCCCCAATCGCTTGAGTGGAATAACGGCAGTGATTTTTTCCGCCGCTTCCGCCGGCAAAGAAGAAGTCATGTCCGTCTTAATAAAGCCAGGAGCCACGGCGTTGCTGGTGATATTTCGGGAGGCGAACTCCTTGGCGATCGCCTTTGTGAAGCCGATCATTCCCGCCTTGGCCGCACAGTAATTAGCCTGACCAGCATTGCCCATCAACCCGACCACCGAAGTGATGTTAACGATCCGCCCCCAACGCTTTTGCGTCATCGGACGCGCCAAATACTTGGTCCAAAAATAACAGCTGTCCAAATTGGTGGATATAACCGAATTCCAGTCATCCTCGGACATTCGGAAAAGCAGTCCGTCTTTGGTGATACCGGCGTTGTTGACCAAGATATCAATAGTGCCAAACTCCGCCAGCAGATCAGCACTCGCCTTCGCGACTGCCGCGCCATCCGCGACGTCCACCGCCAGCGACTTGGCCTTGCCGCCTGCCGCGATAATCCCAGCCGCGACGGCACCACAACTGTCCGCTGATTTACTCACGCAGATGACATTCACGCCATTCTTGGCGAGCAATTCAGCAATGGCCTTGCCTATACCACGACCTGCGCCGGTTACGAGTGCGACCCGATTATTAAAAGTAAGATTCATGCAAAAGGAGAAGCTACTATCGGACCTACTCGCCCTCCACTCGGCAAGCGCGAAATCCCACACCTCGGCCCGAACGATTTCTCCCACCGGACACCTCCCCTCTTAGTAAACATCCCGCTGATAACGCTTCTCGCGCTTCATTTTCTTCACGTAGTCAGCCGCGTTATCCGCATCCATGCCGCCTTGCTGCGCAATCACCGCATGCAATGCCACATCAACATCCTTGGCCATGCGCCGAGCATCGCCGCAAACATAAAAGCAAGCCCCATTCTGGAGCCAGCGCCATAGTTCGACCGCGTTCTCCCTTATCCGATCCTGCACATAAACTTTGTGAATTTGATCCCTTGAAAAAGCCAAGTCGAGTCGGGTCAACGCTCCTTTCGCCTGCCAATCCAACCACTCCTCCTCATAAAGAAAATCCGTGGCGCGGTGCTGATCGCCATAAAACATCCAGTTGCGCCCCGTCGCCTTGCTCGCCACGCGATCCTGCATAAAAGCACGGAACGGTGCGATGCCAGTCCCCGGCCCCACCATAATGATATCCTTCGCCCCATCCTCAGGCGGCGCAAAATGCGAGTGCGAAATAAAAACCTGCGCGAGCGTGGAGCCCACCTGCATGCGATCTGCCAAGAAGGTCGAACACACACCGACCCGATCCCGATGATTGGTTTGGTAGCGCACGACCGCCACGGTGAGATGAACATCCTGAGGAAACACTCTAGGAGAAGAAGCGATTGAATAGAGCCGCGGCATCAACTTGCGCAGGTGATCCACAAATTCTTGCGGAGTAAATTTGGCACTCGGGAATTCCTCCAGCAGATCCACAAATTGCCGCTCATATAAAAACGCCGCCAGCACTTCCTTCGACTCCGGCGTGAGCAAACCCGTTAACTTGGCTTTCTCGCCGGCACCAGTGACCTTGCCGGCCAATGCAGTCATAAATTTCGCCGTCGGCGCCGCCAGTGCCAGTCGTGAGCACAGCACTTCACGCAAAGCCAATGGAGCCGGTAATTTCAACATCACTGGCGAAACCAGTTCGTCCCCCCGCGCACCCAGTCGCTGCAAGAGCTCATTCACTTCGGACGGTCGGTTCGTCGGGAAAACCCCCAGAGAATCTCCCGCCGTGTAGCTCAACCCACTTCCCGCGAGATTCACGACAAAATGCCGCGTTTCCTTCGCCGAGCCCGGCTTGTTCAGCATCCGTTTCTCGGTCATCCGAGCGAGAAAGGGATGATCCTTCGTGTAATGGGATGCGGTGGGCTCCGTGCTCATGGAATAACAAATTAGTTCCGCCACCTGCCCGCGCGCGCAAGCACGATATTTAACCCGACCGCCATCCGGCTCTTTCCGAAACGGTGGCTTTCCTATTGCTCCGCCCCGTTTCGCCTGCCATCGACGGGGTATGGAGTCTGTTCGTATTCAAAAATTCATCGCCGATGCCGGCATCTGCTCACGCCGGGCCGCGGAGGCTTTGATCGCCGCCGGGGAAGTCTACATCAATGGCGAACGCGCTGAACCAGGTCAAAAAGTCGAGCCCGGTATCGACAAAGTCACCGTCAAAGGCAAAGGCGTCCGCGCCATCGCCCAGCCCAAACTCACCTTCGCGGTCCACAAACCGCGCGGCGTTGTCTGCAGCAACAGCGATCCCCACGCCGACTCGACCATTTTTGATTTATTTCCCCGTGAGCTGGCCAAACTTCGCCTGTTTTGCGCCGGACGTTTGGACAAAGACAGCGAAGGTCTCGTCATTATCACGAGCGACGGCGATCTCGCGAATAAACTCATGCATCCGTCCAACGACGTCGTGAAACGCTACTACGTTTCCCTTGAAGAGCCCTTCCCCGGCGGTCGGCTTCGTCAACTCTTGAAAGGCGTCACCATCGAAGGTGAACATCTGAAAGTCGAAAGGGCAACCCTCGTGAATCCGAATGCAAGCAAGACTTCCAAAAGCCTCGACGTACACATGCACCACGGCAAAAAACGTGAAATCCGCCAGCTCTTCCTCGCCCTGGGTTTCCCGGTGAAACGCCTCCGTCGCTACCAAATCGGCGCCTTCCCCCTGCGTGGAATTCCTTTGCGCGGCGTGAAACAACTTTCTACCAAAGAGATCTCATCTCTCTTCACCGTTCCCGCGCCCCACTGGCGTACTCCGGCTTCCACTACCATCGATGAATAATACACTACTCCTGATTCCCCTCCTGCGCCGCCTCGGCGTCGCCGCCGTGTTCGCGCTTCTCTCCACCCGACTCTTCGCGGATATCCTCGCGGCCGATACGGCCGTGTTCATGCAAGCCGACCCCAAATCACACGTTATCGTACGACTGAAGAGCGGTAACACTATCGTCTACACCGGCGATGCCCCGGCCGGTTGGCGTCGCGTCGAAATCAGCGGGACATTTGAAGCCTTCGCGCACAGCCGCGATATCACCAAGGGCCTCGACGTTCACGAAGGTGCCAACATTCTGACCGCTCCGGAAAAAAACGCCGCCGTTCTCACCGTTGCCCAAAAGGATGACGTCACCGAAGTGACCGGCATCAAAGGCGATTATTGCCAGATCAAGCTCACCAAAAAACTTCAGGGCTTCATCGCCACCGGCAGCACCGCCAACAGCCCGGGCGCGAACGCCCCCACCCTGCAAACGGTTTCCGGCCCCGTAGTCCCGACTGAGAAACCCGGCACGCCGGGGCGCGCTGTGACGATTGCCGGCAACACCGCCAATCTACCGCGGCTTTTCTCCGGCACCTTCGTCAGCGCTCGTCGTCCGATTCTCAATCCCAACCCGCTCTACGATTACCAGCTCACGGATATCGAGGGCCGTCGGTTTGCCTACGTTGATACCAAGCGACTCGTGTTGACCGAAAAAATCGAATCCTACACCGGCACCGTCGTGGTCATCAGCGGCACCATCCGCAATAGCGTAGACGGCAAAGATCTCGTGGTCGACGCGCAGTCGATTTCGCGCAAAAAGTAATCCTGTCTTTCAGCCGGCCATGAGCCGGCGTGCATTTTATCGCCATGGAAATCATTGACGGAAACCAGATCGCCGCCGCCATCGTTCACGAGCTTAAAGCCGAGGTCGCCACCTTGACCGGACGCCAGCCCTGCATCGCCCTCGTGCGCGTAGGCGAAGACCCGGCCTCGGTCTCCTACGTGAAAAAAAAGCAAGTCATGGCCGCTGAAATCGGCATTGAGAGTCGCCTGATATTGCCCCCCGCGACGATTCCCCAAGCCGAACTCTTTGCCCTCATCGATCAGCTCAACGCGGATGAGGGCGTCGATGGCATTCTCGTCCAATCGCCGCTGCCGAAAGGCATCGATGAAGTCGCCGTGTTTCGCCGCATCGCCGCCCATAAAGACGTCGATGGTTTCCACACGCTCAATCTCGGCAAGCTCGCGCAGGAGGACGACACCGGTTTCGTCGCCTGCACCCCCGCTGGCATTATGGAATTGCTCCGTCGCAGCGGCGTCAGCCTCTCCGGCAAACACGTCGTCGTGCTCGGTCGCAGCTTGATCGTTGGCAAACCGGCCGCCCTCCTCGCCGTGCAACGCAAAGCATGGGCCAATGCCACCGTCACCATCTGCCACTCACAAACGACCAATTTGCCCGCCATCACGCGCCAAGCCGATGTCCTCATCGCCGCGATTGGGAAAGCGGAATTCGTCACCGCCGATATGGTCAAACCCGGAGCCATCGTCATCGACGTCGGTGTGAGCCGGGTGCCCGATGCGACCAAAAAATCTGGCTACCGCCTGACGGGGGATGTTCACTTTCCCTCGGTATCGCCGCTGTGCGCCAAAATCACTCCCGTCCCCGGTGGCGTAGGTCCGATGACCGTCGCCATGTTAATGAAGAACACCGTCAAAGCGCGTCGTCTGAATCAGTCCACTTGAATCGACTCAACTTCTCGCATTACGGAGCACAGCTCCGAGGCGCGGCTGGCTTGGGTAGGGTTGTATGCTTGCCGCACCACCTGACGCGGCAAGCACGCCACCGACAGCTCTAACGTTGCTCCAAACCCGAGACTTGCCACCCACAAGTAAAGCTATTCAGTGCTCCACAACCGTATGGGTGCACCCAAAATTCTCGTCGTCGACGATCAGCCAATTAACGTCCAGCTGCTTAAGCGTAAATTAGAACGCGAAGGCATGACCGTCTTCACGGCCAACAGCGGCCAAGATGCGCTAAATCTAGTCACCGCCGAAAAACCCGATCTCATTCTCCTCGATGTGATGATGCCCGATATGGACGGCATCGAAGTGTGCCAACACCTCCAGGCCGACGACGCGACCCGCACTATCCCGGTTATTTTCATCACCGCCCGCACGTCGAAAGAAGGCAAACTCGAAGGCCTCGGAGTGGGAGCCGTTGACTACATCACCAAGCCTATCGATCTCGATGAGACATTAGCCCGGGTTCAGACGCAGTTGCGCTTCGTCACGATCAATCGCGAACTCGTCGATCTCCAGCGCCGTCTCGGTGATGCGCGCCGCGCCGCCACCATCGGTGCCGTCACACAAGGCATCGCGCACAATCTGAATAATCTCCTCGGGGTCGTGATCGGTTACGTCGATCTCATCAAAGCCTACCACGACAAGCCGGAGCAGGTGAAAAAAAACGCCCAGCAACTGGATAACGCCGTCACCCGTATTGTTAACATTATTCGCCAGCTCACCGGTCTCGTCGTGCGGAATAAACCACCCGTCACCGGCATGACGCTGGCCAGTCTCCTCGAGAGCAGCATCAAGCGTTACCAAGCCGATAATAATATCGATCAACCCGTGGAAATCCAAAACCCCCTCGGCAACCTGGTGATCGATTCCAATCTCGAGGTCCTCGAAGACTCCCTCGCCAAGCTTTTGATTAACGCCTGGGAAAGTTTCGGCGACGCCCCGAAAGAGCAACGTCCCATCACGATTCGCACCGAAACGGTTGACCGCGAAGAGGAGGGTAAGTTTTTCCTGATCCATATCGAAGATCGTGGGCGTGGCATCCAGGAGGAAGTCCGCGATCACATGTTCGAGCCCTTCGTGAGTTCGAAGCACACCGTCGGCGTCGGCATGGGCCTCACGATTGCCCGCCACGCCGTGCGTAATCTCGGTGGTGATGTCGGCGTTGAAGACCGTGAAGGCGGTGGGGCGATCTGCACCTTGCGGCATCCCATCCAGCGCCGGGGCGCACGCTAAGCCTGCTCCCCGATGTCCTCTCACCGTCTCGCCTTTATCGGCGCCGGCAATCTCGCCTCCGCCATTGTCCGCGGTCTCCTCGCAAAAAATGTCTGCCGACCTACCGACATTGCCTGCACCAGCAAGTCCGGCGGCACCGCCGAAAAACTCGCCGCCACCACCGGCATCAAGCACGAAGCCGACTTGGCCCAGCTCCTGGCCCCGGCCGATATCGTCATCGTCGCCTTCAAGCCCCAATCACTGGCTGGTTCTGATCCGCGTCTCGCCGAACTCACCGCCGGCAAACTCGTCATCTCTCTCCTGGCCGGAAAAAAAGTCGCCACGCTCGCCAAATTTTTCCCTCAGGCCCGCAACATCGTTCGCACTATGCCGAATACTCCGGCCGCGATCGGCGCCGGCCTGACCAGTTATTGCACCCGCAGCCCGCTCGACTCTGCTGACCGGAAAACCGTTGAGACGATGCTCGATGCTCTCGGCAAACATCTCGAAGTCGAAGAAGATAAACTCGACGCCCTCACCGCCCGGCGCGTGGCGGCGAGAATTGT
>JANYCF010000116.1 GCA_025360455.1 Opitutaceae bacterium
CGGCGTGCGAAGGCCAGGGGCACAGGGGTTCAACTCCCCTCACCTCCACCAATTAACTCGTCCTAGAGTGCTGCGTAGAGTCCTTCTACGTCCCGCGTCAGCACCGCGGTGAATTCCGTTCCGTTGTCGTTCCGGCTGGCTTTAAATGCGGTCCGCAGATCGCCATCTTCAAGCACAGGCAGCAACTGCTCGAATGCCCGGCGCAATTCCGAGGATTGGAGCAGCGGGCTCATTTCCGTTTTCGCGACCGACATCAATTTTTCCTGAAAGTGGAAGAATCGCGGCCAGTCAATCCAGCGCGGAAACCCCCGCGGCTGGTCCCAGCTACGCAGAAAAAACCACTCTTCCGGCTTAACCCAATAGCTGATCGCCCGGCCGGTCGGTGTGCCGCGCACCAGTCCCGATGCCGCGAATTCCCGCAGCGTGTCTTCCGCCGTCCGTGAGAAATAATACGTGGCCCGCGCGATCTCCGCGGGATGCCCCCGCTCATGCGTTAGCAGCCATAGCAGGAATTCGCACCGAGCCTGCACGCCAAAGAGGCTGCGTAGCTTCCACGACAACACTGCTGCGGACCGTGGATTCGGTGGGCGGCTCATTCCGCGCTGCTCCACCGGCCCGCGCTGAAGTCCGTGCCGGACGAAGATGGGGTCGGGTTCGCCTCGCCAGGGCAATTCGCGCATGTCCGATAACCGGAACAGCGATTCCGGGTATTCCACTGGCTCAGGGTCCTTCGCCAAGACTTTCCATTTGCTGAGGGTGGTCCGCTGGCTCAACCAGTCGGCGATGGCCGCCAGTACGCGACTATCCCCAAGAGTCAGCCGCTTCTGGATATTCCGCAGCCGCTGCACGTTCACCCATTGTGCATTGCCCCACAGCCAATCCAGCATCTCGTCGAACAGTCGGGGATCAGAACGGCCGTGCACCGTCGTGATGAGCACCAGGGCCTCGATGTCCACAATCCAGTTCGGCTCCTTGGCCCCATGCCCGGCCACTCCCAGCACGCTCCATTGCCGCCAGATCAGATCGAGCAGGAGTTCACGCGTGCGCGCATTAAAGTTGGGTGGCGACGGTGTCATGATTCATGTCCTTCAGCACGACCTTCAGGAGATCTCGGAACCCTGGCGACACGTCATGGGTCATCGCCCATCGCGCTGCCGCGAACAGCTCAGCGGCTGTTGGCTGTAAAGCCAGCAGATCGTTCAGATGCCGGGACGGCCCCGGGCCACGATCTACGGCAGCATACAGTTTGAAATGGATCTGATCGATCCGCCCGACATACCATGCGGTGAGGTGGCCGTAGTTTTTCGATTCCAGCCGCTCAAAGAAACCTTCGGGCATTCCCATCTCGAACAAGTCGACCGGACCGCTGTTGATCCAATTTTCGGGCAATCCCAAGTCGACGGCCACCCGGTGTGCCGCCTCTAGAAATTCCGGTGGGAGAATTCGTGCACTGACAAAATCGGTCCCCGGCGTCCGCCGGGCTAAGATATCTACGTCCTTCGTCGCTCGCGAAACAAAGCCCCTCGCAATCAGGGAGGTGCCGCTGCACACCAAGATTTCTTGCGGAGCCACTCCAGCCAAGCGCAGCCGTTCGCCCAGCAAGGTTAGGGCGTCTTCTAGCTGCGTGAGTGAAAGGCGACTAATCATAGAGCAATGCGTGGTTAAAGTATCCGATAGCTCGATTATCTGTCACGTTTATTCAATGAATTATGATACGTTTAAACGAATTATTATATTAAAATGCTGATATACAATGAATGCAGTCATATAAACTTATTTTTATGCGTGATAATGTTGATAAACGCACATAAAACGCGTTGTTTTTAAACATGGCATTTCGAGCAAACGAAGAAATCACCAATGGACGGCGCGAAGCCATGGGCAAGCTATTGGGCCGCAGCATTGACAAGACTGCTTTGGAAAAGAGCACGGAAACGATCCAAGAGCTAATCGACACTCATGGACCGGTTGTCGATGCCTACCCCTATTGGCATCCGCTGGTTGCTGACAACGAGGATCACCAAAGCCCGGTAACGCTGCCCGGCGATCGCTGCGGTTACGAGGGATTGGATCATACGGTCTTCCTTCGGAATGGATTCATTACCTGTCCTTACGATGGCGGTGATGCGGTACTAAAGTCCGTCGCACGACTGGCCGAACGTGATGTTACCCGCGGGGTGGCGTCGCTCACGGCCGAGAAGATCGAGGCGCAGCTCTATCATCCCCACGCGCAGCCTATTTTCGTGACCTGCGCCTGGCAACGGCCGTTGAACCGGGACGGCACAATCCCAATCGCACTGGCAGTCCCGCTCCTTTTGGAGCGTGAAATGCACACTTGGCGGAATGCCCAGGTAGCGGAGACGTGGAAAACGATGGCTCCCTACATTCTCGGCCGGCCAAGCGGCAGCCGCTCTTCACTCTTCATCAACGAAGAAACCGGTCAGGCGCTGAAAACCATTTGGAATACGCTCATCAATACCGGTATGTTCGGCCCGATCAGGGTCGGGTCATGGTAGAGCATGCCACAATTGATCCGAATCATTGGTTCGCGGCGCCTAATTCGTTTACGTCACCCTTCTGATCGCCACTCAGGTCCATGTTATAGCCCATTTGGCGATAACCAACTGAGCGACGCTGGAACATGGCACGGGTGAGCGGGCTGTTCTCATCAAGGTAGTCGTATATGCGAGCTGAGGCTTTGCCTTCATGGACGCGATGCAGCCGCCCGGCATATTGGATCAGCCGGCCTTTGAATGACAGCGGCATGGCGAGGATCAGTGTGTCCAGTTGCGGGAGATCGAAACCTTCGCCGACAAGCGAAGCGGTGGCCAGCAAAACGAAGGGATGATTATCGCGGTAGTGAGCGTCGATTTTCGCGCGTATTCCGATACGAAGTTTTTTCCCGACGGTGCTATCCATTCGGTAACGGGGAATGTCCGATACCTTCGGCTGCATTGCGAGAGCTGTCTCAATCTTATCCAGATAGGCTTTGCGGTCGGCCAGTATGAGCGGTGAGCGTCCGGCCTCGATGCATTCGCAAATGTCCGCGACAATCATCTGGAGGCGGGCCTCGTCGGCCACCAATGCGCTCCATATTTCATGAATACTCGGCTGATTTGTCACTGCCGACGGTAAGGTGATAAAACTTCGTCGGACGATGACGACGCGATTGTCCTCACGGTTTGCCACCGGCTTCACCGTGTGTCGGATGGGGCCGCACTGAAGGTGAAGCAATTTTTCCAGACGATCTTTTCTGTAGGGTGTGGCCGTGAGGCCAATGATTCGGCGTGTCGGGCATGCCTTGAGGAGCAGTTCGAACGAGGCGGCTGGCACATGGTGGCATTCATCAACGATGACCAGTCCGTAACCGGCAAAAGCCGCCGCATAGTCTTCGGTGCGCGAAAGGCTCGGCATCATCGCGAGATCCAAGCGGTGAGTCAGTCGCGGCTTTGATCCTTTCCAGACACCGATTTCCTTTTTCTTGAGTCCAAGGAAACGCATGGCTGATTCACGCCATTGATCCAGCAGCACGGAACGATGCACCAACACCAATGCAGAGGTGCGGTGGCGGGCGATCACGGCGCAGCCCATCACGGTTTTCCCGGCTCCGGGCGGTGCACACAGAATACCTATGTCGTGGCCGGCCATTTCGCGAACCGCGATTTGCTGCTCGGGGCGCAGCTCGCCGTTGAATGTCCACGCGCAACGTGCGCCCGCACTTCGCTGGTCCAGCAGTGTCACCACGGCGCCCGCATCTTCGAGAAGCTGAAGGCATTGTTCGATGACGCCACGAGGCAATACCAGTCTGTCTGGGTGCCATTCGCCCGCGAAAAGAAAACGTGGAATGTTGAACGTCGGGAAACGCAACCGCAGTTTTTCGTGGAAAACCGGATTGGGAAACGAAGCGAGGCGCTTGAGCGCAGCCAAGACGGGCAGAGGAATCGTTCGTGGAATATGGATTTTGGAATCCAATCTGATGGTCAGTTCACCCGAAATCATTCCACGACGAACCACGGGACGGGTTAGATCCAAAGTGGCCTCGTCAGATTGCAGCACTAATTCAGGGGTCTCTGCCGTTTGCGGCTCCGCCAATGGTGACAACGGCGCCATCTGATCCACGAGATCCTGCACTTGCTTGCCGGACAGCCGAGGCAGCTTCGCCAGGAAATCCCACTGATCTGGAATCACGACCCATTTCTCATCGAGAAAGAGCGTGTTGCCCTCGTCCCGTGGCTTTTTGGCCAAGGGCAAGGCGATGAGATTACCAAACCCGCCCGGTGAAATGAAATCTTGGTTTGGGAAGAAGCGGTCGAACGTATCAAGTTCCATCGTCGGCCGCTTCGCCGCCGCTTTGGCCAGAAGGATCTCGCCAAGTTTTCGAGCCACCGTGGCAGGAATCAATTCGCCAAAGAATATCCAGGCGTGTGCCCCGTTGCCGGATCGCGAGCGCTCAACTGCGATGGACACGCCGGCCTTGGCTCCCGCTTCCAGGTAAGCTGCGATGTTATCCTTCCAGCCTTCGCCATCAAAATCAGCGGCGAGAAACCGGCACCTATGGTCATCGGTGATGGCGTAAACGCCGAGGGTGTGCTGGCCGCGCAGATGCATCTCGATGGCCTGCTCATTCAACGGAGGAAACTTTTGGTGCGGACAATCCGAGCATTTCACCTGGGGCTTGCGACAGATTCCCTCCCGCCATTCGTTGTCACAGGCCGGCGCATAACCGGATTTGTTCGTTTTCATGTTTTCCCAGCGCTTGGGGTACACGGATCGGCGGGTCCCAAACAAATCGAGGAATAGCGCAACCTTCTCCGCCGGCAAACGCGGTACGGTACGAGCTGCCATCGACCGCGCCGGAGGCAACTCCATCTGGCCCTGACTTTGCAGCCAAGCGATCTCATCCTCCAATTTCGAACTTTGAGAGCGAAGATCCGATAATTTTCTGCGCAGAGCATCCAAACTCAGATCAGGACTTTCTGTATTCATTGGAGTTGGCTTCAAGCGGTGCCTTCTTGAATAGCAGGATCAATCGACAAGCTTACAGTTTGCTGCGATAAAACTCTTCGTACTGTGCCACGATACGATTGGCAGAGAAGAGAGAAGCGGCACGGTCGCGGGCGGCAGTACCCAATGCGCTGCGGCGGGCGGGATCGGCGATGAGGGATTCTGCGGCGCGGGCCAGGGCGGCGGTTTCGCCGAACGGGACGAGCAGGCCGTGTTTGCGGGACTCGACGACTTCAGGAATGCCCCCGACTGCGAAAGCCACACTCGGGCAGGCGAACGTCATGGCTTCGAGGATACTCAGGCAGAAACTTTCCAACTCTGAGGTGAAGATCCCGACGTCGGCGGCGTTGAGATAATCTTCGATGTCGGTGACCTTCTCGCGGATAACTATCCGATCGGTGAGTCCGAGTTTAGCGGCATCACGCACAAGAGCTGAGGTATCTCCACCGGCGAGTACGACAAGTTTGAATGATTCGCGCGGTTGGATCTGGGCGATGGTTTGCAGGAGCAGATCGATGCGTTTCACCGGACGAAGATTCGAAGCGTGCAGGAGCATGGTTTCTCCGGGAGCGAGCCCGAGTTCGGCGCGCACGGCTTCGCGGGTGCGGGTGGGCTTTTGTGGTGCGAAGAAATTATGGATCACCTCAACCGGTCCGTCATAGCCGAGATGCGTACGGACTTGCCCTTGGAGAAAATGCGAAACAGTCGTCACGCCATCGGCTGCGTCCAGGGCGTGACGGATCGCGGGCCCGTAACCGGCGTCGCAGCCGAGGAGCATCACATCGGTGCCGTGCAACGTGACGATGACCTTCGGGCGCGAGTCGGGCGGAAGCATCGACATCGCGAGCATGGCGGCCGTGGCGTGCGGCACGGCGTAGTGGACGTGCAGGATGTCGAGGTGGTGGGCCGCGCTGACTTCGGCCATCTTTACCGAGAGCGGCAGCGTGTAGTCGGGATATTTAAAGAGATCGTAGTCGTTGACCTCGACCGGATGAAAATGAATCCGCGGCTGGTTGGTGGGCAGCCGGAAAGGCGCAGCGTGGCTGATGAAGTGGACCTCGTGTCCGCGCAACGCCAGTTCCTCGCCCAACTCAGAGGCGAGGATGCCGCTGCCACCCACGGAGGGGTGGCAGGTGATGCCGATGCGGAGCGGGCGAGTGGCGGTCATGAGGTTAACTGTAGGAGCGGCTTTATGCCGCGATCATGTTGCAGCGGAAACCATACAATCGCGGCGTAAAGCCGCTCCTACAGTTAGGAAGTTTGGCAGCGAAGGCATTATCTAGAATTTGCTGGCGCTGCGACTGAGCGATGTGAGCGAATCGAAGATGAGCGGGTCGTTGGGCCAGAGTGGCTGAGCGTGTCCGACGCCGGCGTTGAGTCCGTGCACGCGGGCGCGGGCCAGCTGGAGCTCGACGTAGTTTCTTGTCTTCATCTGCGAGGCGTGAGCTTCCATCGAGTTAGTCCAAGTGGTGATGATTGCCGGAGTGGAGATATCAATGAGCACCGGGGAAGCACCGATTGGTTCGGCTCCAGCGCCCAGAGCGTAGAAAAACAATTGGTCGATGGCATGCGCCGGTGATTTTTTAAGTTTGGCCAGTCCGCCGTAGCGGGCGAGGCGTGTGGCATCGCGGACGAGCGTGCCCAAACGCCAGTGATCGGGGTGCTGGTTTTGTTCGGTGGTGGGCGCGAGCACGACGGCCGGTTTAATGCGGCGGATCATGCTCGCGAGCTTGAGGGCGTGGGCGGAACGGATTTCGAGATGGGCGTCGCCGTCGAGCGTGATGAATTCGATGGTCGCGCCGAGAATCTTGGCTGCTTTTTTTGCTTCCTTGGTGCGTACCGTGGGTGTGCCGTTGGTGCCGGCTTCGCCGCGGGAGCAGAGGATGAAATGGATGGGGTGGCCGGCCTGCGCTTCGCGGGCGATGATGCCGCCGCAGCCAAACTCGATATCGTCAGGGTGGGCGCCGAAGGCGAGGAGGGGGAGAGGAACGTTCATGCGTGGCAAGTTATCAATTTGGTGGAACGCGGCCTCTGGACGCGTTCGAAGCGCGCCCGGAGGTCGCGCTCCACCTCAAGCGATTAATTTGGAATTTCTGTATAGGCTTCATCGGAACGGTCAATGGGGTCGCGGTTGACGAAGAGTATTTCCGGGGCATCGGCTTTGTTCAAGTACGCCTGTTCGCCGGCTCCGGAAATATAATGCGTGCAGTGAATCACGGACTGCATCCAGCGCAACCGGCTGTCGCGGGTCGGGCTGATCTGCTCCTTCGTGAATGGAGTCGTGGGCACCGTCACGTAAGATGGGCCGCCTTCGTGGAGTTTGAGCGCACCGTCCATTAGTCGCGCGCGGACGACTTCGCCTTCGTGCGGTACATCCACGAAACAGTCGCGGATGTCGCACGCGGCGAGGCGCACGGCCGGATCGCCGGAGCGGACGACCCGGATGCCTTCGAGCAGGCCCATGCGGCGGTACATCTCGAGGCAGAAGTCGGCGGGATTGGTGGCGGTGGTTTGCTTGAAGGCTTCGGTCCAGCGCGGATCGACGTAGTTGGGGAGTTGGCGGGCGGTGTGGGCGGACCAGTCGGCGGGAATTTTCTTGGCGAAGAGCGGTGACCATTTCCGCTGTACCTTATTGGTGAAAGTGAAATTGAACGGGGTGGGCGCGTCGGTTTTGCGGTGGCGCAGCGTGGTTTGCGTTTCGCGCGAGTCGTGATCGCTGTCGTGGTAGAAGAAAACAATCTCGCCGCCGATTTCGGCCTGGAGTTTCCGTGCGGTCACGAATTTGGCGTAGAGAAACCGCCGCGGAAAAAATCCGCAGGGTTGTTGGCCGAAGCAAATGACGGGGGAAGAGGACAAGATGAGAGTGAAAGTGGAGAGTGGGATTACCGAGGGCTTCGCTTTGGTAGGTAGGAGCCTGTTTACAGGCGACCCGTGGGCGTGCTTGCGTGAATTCTTGTCGCCTGTAAACAGGCTCCTACAAAAAGGGATTGGTTATTCGCGTTCATTCACGGGTTTCGCGGGCAAAAGCATTTGGATGATGGCGCTGATGACCATGCAGAGCGCGCAGCCGATGACGTTGTACCACAGGTAGGAGATGCTGAGGGTGAAATAGAAGACAAACACCAGGGATTGGGAAATCACGGCGGCCCAGAAGACGGCGGTGCCGCCGATCTTCTTCAGGAAGAAAGCGACGAGGAACATGCCCAGCACGACGCCGTAGAAAATAGAGCCGATAATATTGGTGGCTTGGATGAGATTTTCGGCGAGCTGGGCGAAGAGAGCGAAGCCGATGGCGACGAAACCCCACGCGGCGGTAAAGCATTTTGTAGCGATAACGTAGTGCCGGTCGGTCGCGTCCGTCTTGATCACGTGACGGTAGAAATCGACGACAGTGGTGGAGGCGAGGGCGTTGAGTTCGCCGGATTTCGAGGAAAAAGTGGCAGCAAAAATCACGGCGACGAGCAGGCCGACGAGACCGTGAGGCAGATAGGAAAGAATAAAGGTGATGAAGACGTAGTCGGAGTCGTTGACCACGGCCTTGGAATCGGCGGCCTTCAACACGGTTTTGGTGGCGACGCGGGCGGCCTCAGTGCGGGCGTTGGCGGCGAGGGCGGCAGCGCGTTCGGTTTCGACGGCAGCGGTGTCACCGGAGTGGCGGGCGGTGAGCCAGGCCTGGACGTGTTTTTGTTTCTCGGCGTGGGCGGAATTAAAATCCGTTTCGAGCTGGCGGAGTTGCTCGCCCGAGCCGTGGGTGGCGGCATAGTGCCAGGCGGATTGATTGAAGAAAATCGGCGGACGTTCGAATTGGTAGAAAACGAAGACGAGTGCGCCCAGCAGCAAAATGAAGAGCTGCATCGGGATCTTGAAGACGGCGTTGAACATCAAGCCGAGGCGGCTTTCGCGCAACGAGGTGCCGGTGAGATAGCGTTGGACCTGTGACTGGTCGGTGCCGAAATACGAGAGCGCGAGAAACATGCCGCCGAGGAGGCCGGTCCAGATCGTGTAGCGCCGGTCGGGATTGAGCGAAAAGTCGACGGCCTCGAGTTTGTGATAGCCACCGGCGACCGCGAGCGCGTCAGTGAAGCCCAGACCGGCCGGGAGTTTCATTAACAGGACAATCAACGCGGCGAACATGCCGATGAAGATGACGCCGATTTGGTATTTTTGCGTGAGGTTTACTGCGGCACTGCCGCCACTGACGGTGTAGGCCACGACGAGCAGGCCGCTGCTGATGATCGTGTAGTCGAGCCGCCACCCCATGACGGTGGAGAGCACGATGGCTGGCGCATAGATGGTGATGCCGGCACCGAGGCCGCGCTGGACTAGAAAGAGTGCGGCACCGAGCAGACGGGTTTTCGAGTCGAAGCGTTTGCCGAGGTATTCGTAGGCGGTGTAAACTTTTAGCCGTCGATAGATCGGCAGGAAGACGGCCGCGATAATGATGAGCGCGATCGGTGCACCAAAATAATTTTGGACGAAGCCGATGCCGCTTTCGTAGCCCTGCCCCGGGGTGGAAAGAAACGTGATGGCGCTCGCCTGGGTCGCCATGACGGAGAGACCGATGGTCAGCCAGTGCGTGTTGCCTTCGCCTTTGAGGTAGGTGTGCAGGTCACCGCGCGCGCGGGTGCGCCACATGCCGTAGACGGCAATGCCGACCATGACGCCAATGAGGACGAAGTAATCGAGCGTATTCACGAATACGCTACAGTGAGCCAGGTCAGCAGGCTGACCCATAGGACAAAAATACCGAACACGATCCAATAGACGGTGCGCCACTCGCGGATGCGCGGCAGGCCGGTGGCTTCGTCGGTGGAGGCGGATTCGGGCGGCTTCATGGGGTCGGACGCGACCGCTGGGCGCGCCGAAAGTTATCGCGGCGGGCCCAGCGGTCCCGCCCTACCTTTGAAATCTCGCTCGCCTGCTTCATTTTCCGAGTGACACCAAATTCGCGAAAAGGCGGTGCGCGCCGGGATTGCCGGCGGGTAATTGGCGGAAGAACGACAGGCCGGTGTAGACGTAATATCCTTTGCCGTGCTTCGCGATGAGCAGGCTGCTCTTGAGGGGCTTTTCTCCCGGATCGTTCATCGCGAATATCGCGGTGTAGTGTTCTTCGTCCCAGCTGCTGGGGAAATAGGAACCGCGTTCCTGCACCCAGTCGGCGAAATCGGCGGCGGTGATTTTATTGGGCGTGTTTAGTGCGGGATGGTCTGGGGCGAGAATTTCTATCGCGGCGGTTTCATCGGTGACGCGAAGCGCGGGTGCTGGTCCTTCGATGGAAAGTTTATAAGGGCCGAGCGGGACATCCTTCAGATTGGCGTTGGGCCGGTTGTATTGCGCGACGACGGTGCCGCCGGCTTCGACCCACGCAAAAAGCGCGGGGAGATTCGGTGTGAGATCTTTGCGTTCGTTGAACGCGCGGACGCCGATGACGACGGCGTCGAGACCGGCGAGCTTTTCAGCAGTGAGATCGGTGCCGGTGAGGCGTGTCACGGTGTAGCCCATTTGGATGAGGCTCTCGGCGGTGTTGTCGCCGGCACCGGGGAGATAGCCGATTTGCTTGCCGCGAATCTGGACATCCAAGCTCACCGCTTTGAGGTGCGCGGTCCGCTGGAGTAATTGCACCGGCAGGTGAGCGTAGTTGAGCAGGGAACGCTCAGTGCCATAGCGCACACCGGCGATTTCCGCAGAGGCAGCAAGACTGGCGGTGTTGGCGTGCGCGGGTGCGGTGACTTGAAAGGTGAGGTGCGTCTTTTCGCCGTTGCGGGTGAGCGCAAACGGCTGAGTGGCTGGGGAAATCGTCCAGTCGGCAGGAGCTTCGAGCCGGAGTTTACCCGAGGAATTGAGGCGGGCGGCGGTGATTTCCACTGTGATCTCTTTGGTCGCACCGGGCGCGAAGAGTTCGAGTTGGGTGGCGAAGCCGAGAGAGACCGGAGGGATAACCGTTAAGCGACGATGCGCTTGAGCCGCGGAGGCGCCAGCGACCAATTGTACAGGTTCATCGGTGAAGACGAGGGTTTGGCCACCGACTGCGAAAACAAATTCGACGGGGAACGCCGGGGGATTTTCCGGCAGGCCGATCAGAGAAGGATCATCAACGCGAAACATTCCGGCGGTGCCTTCGCTACGTAGCCAGTAGGGTTGGCTGGGTGGCGTGGCCGTGGGCAGAGTGCGCGTTGAGTTGCGGGAAAGGGTTTGGTTGGCCGGGAGATCGGCGCGGATTTTGAGTTCGGATTTCGCGGTGGGATAGCGAACAGAAATCCAGCGAACGGGGACAGCGGATGTGATGCTCGCCTCATGTTGCAGGGATAAATCTTCTCCCGGCACAACTTCCGCTTGGGGTAATGTGGTTTCGATTGTGAGTCCGAGGCAGGATTGAATGATCCGGTCGAGTGCGTGGCGTTTATCGAGGACGAGGGCGTCGACGGGGAGCGAATTGAGCTTGGTGCGGATCGCGAGCAACGCGGGCACACTGGCGGCAGGATCGGCCGCATTGAAACTGGTGAGAGCGGCCTCAATCAGCGGGAGGAGTTCCGCGCCGCCGGGCACGCGGCTCCAGGTGCGCTCAACGCCGTCCATGGGATCGGCCGTCGGAGCGTCGCCGGCGAGCAGCATGAACGACTGCATATTTGGACCGGGGCCACCGGAGCGGGCGGCGAAAAATCCGAGGCCTTGGGTTTTGTGCATTGCGCGACTTTGGTTCGCGATGGTGCCGAACGGCTCGCCGGTCACGGGATCATTGCCGCCGATATCGAAGGGCACGGTCGGCCCTTGCAGTGGGCTGACTCCGCTCCAAGTGAAAACATTCCAGCCGACTCGTTTGGGTTGCCAGGGCTGCAGGCCTTGGGTGATTTGCTCGGGATACGCGGTGGGATCACCAGCGAGCTTGAACGCTTCGACCGCTAGAATGGCGGAGGCGGTGTGATGCCCATGGCCGCCACTGCCGGGTGGAATGGGAAAGCGGGTGATGATGACGTCGGGACGGAATTTGCGGATGACGCGGACCACGTCGCCGAGGACTTGGGTGCGATCCCAAATGGCAAGAGTTTCCTCGGGGGATTTGGAAAAACCAAAATCAATGGCGCGCGTGAAAAATTGTTGGCCACCATCGAGACGGCGCGCGGCGAGTAATTCCTGCGTGCGGGCGACGCCGAGTTTTTCGCCGAGTTCGGGGCCCAATTCGTTTTGGCCGCCATCGCCGCGCGTGATGGAGAGGTAGGCGGTGCGATAGCCGCGACCGCGGGAGAAAGCGGTGATGAGTTCGGTGTTCTCATCGTCGGGATGGGCGGCGAGGTAGAGCACGCTGCCAGTTTCACGCAAACTTTTCAGCTCCTGCAGAATCGCGGGCGCAGACAAAGGCTCGGTAGCGGCGCAGGCGTGCGAGCCGACAAGGAAGGCGCTGATTGCAAAAAGGGCCAGCCGCAACCCAGGGCGGCTGGCCGTAATGATCGACGAACGCATCCTCACTTAAGACTGGCGATGAGGGCGTTGTTCAGGCGGGTGTACTCTTCCTTGATCTCGCCCTTTTGCGTGGCGGCGAGTTCGAGGGATTTTTGTGCGGCGGCGAGGGCGCCGGCTTTGTCGCCCATTTTTGCCAGAATCAAACCTTTGCGGTAGATCATCCAAAAGGCTTCGGGCTGTTCGGCGATGCCGAGGTCAATCCAAGCGGCGGCTTTCTTCAGATCCAGGTTGTTCTCGTAATAGAACATGGCGGCGCCGAAGTACGGCTTCTTGCCTTCGGTGGCGGCCATCGCGGCATCAATCTGCGGCACGAGCAGGCCGACAGTGTCGATTTCAACTTTGACGGGTACGCGGGTTTTTTCCCAAGTGAGGAAAAGCGTGGCCGAGTGCTGGGTGAGATCAGCCAGGCCGATGCCGAAGGTTTCGACGGCGGTGGGGATGGTCACCGGGGTGACTTTGCAACGAGCGACATCGTTTTTCTCATCGTAGGCATAGGAGCCCCACTGGCCGGTGACTTTGTTCAGGATGACGGTCCATTCGGTTTTGCCGGGGATGGTGAAGAGGGCGTATTCGCCGGCGGGAACGGGTGTGCCGCCTAATTTCACGGCGGTGCTGAAGGAAATCTTGGTCGCGCTATTGGCGCCGGTGCGCCAGATTTTGTCGAAGGGGACGAGGCCGCCGAAGATGACGCGCTCCTTCATGCTGGGGCGCGAATAATCGATCTGGATATCGGTGATGCCGACGCGCTGCTTGAGGGTGGCGGCGGGACTAGGGGCCGGAAACTCGAGCTTGGGCGCGGCGGGAGTTTCGGCGGAAAGGCTGGCGATCAAACACAGGCTGCTAACGATGAGCAGTCCGGAACGGAGTGATTTAGTATTCATAGGGGCTAAGGGTGGAATTCGCAGGATAGTCAGAATGCAAAAAAGAACAAGTGGGCAGACGATTGAAATTTGTTCATCGATCAAGCTGGGCAAATAAATCTGCGGTGCTGGACAATAATGATGATGCGGAGCGCGGGGTCCAGTCGTGTAAGACGCTAAATACCGACAAGGGTGCGTAACCCTTCAGCTATAGATGAAATAAATGGTTCCTCGCTTCCACTGGGTCGATGCTTGGCAGACAGGGTGTAATTGTATCGGTAGGCCAGCACGCTGGCCTAAAGATAATTTCGTCGCTCCTCTGTTGTGCCTGCTGGAAACAGGAGGGACCCAATACTACGTTCCGAAACTAATCACAGGCGGCAGCGACACCAATGACTGCACCACAGGAAAATCGGCGGCGGCGAGATCGTAGGTCGTGATGTCGGCCGGCTTGACCCACGCGAGGGCGACGTGTTCGTGAGGATGCGGTTCGGGCGAGGTGGGGGTGAGCGCACAGACGAAGGGGATCATTTCGATGACGACCGTTTTGTAGTCGTACACGAAGGGCGGCAGTGCACGCGTGATGACGATCTCGCAGCCGAGTTCTTCGCGGATTTCACGGATGATGGCGGCAGTGGAGTCTTCGCCGGGCTCGACTTTGCCGCCGGCGAATTCCCATTTCAGCGGGAGCAGTTTGTGGGGTGGGCGCTGGGCGAGGAGGACGAGGCCATTGCGTTCAATGACCGCGCAGACGACAGGGACGGGATTGGAAACAGGAGAAACCACGGAAGACACAGCACATACGGATGGATTCAGAGGACAAGGTATTTGATGCAAGCGCGTAGCGCAGGCTTCCAGCCTGCGATCTCCCAAGGGCAGGCAAGGATGCCTGCGCTACCAAACCGGTAAATTCTTCCATGTATTCTGTGTGTTCCGTGGTTAAATTTTGGATCCTGCAACTTTTCGAAAAGCTCCGTGTTCTTGAGGCATGAAAACATTCCTTAAAGTTCTCCTTTTGGCGGCCCTCCTCATCGTGGCGATCAAACTCAGCCCGGTGATTTTTGTGGGAGCGATCCTTGGTTTAATCGCGGCGGCCGTGCTGGGTGCGGTAGGCCTCTCGCTGGTGGCGGCGCTGATGGCGATCGCTCTGGCTCTGGCCGTGGCGTTGTCGCCGATCTGGATTCCGGTGCTGGCAGTCATGGGACTGATCAGCCTCTTCAAGAAGACCGGGCCAACCTCGGCGCCGCTCACGGCCTAAATATTTTGGGGTAGTGTCAGGGGTAACAATCAAAACGGCAGCCTGTGGTGGGCTGCCGTTTCTGTTGGCCGGAGATAATTTTGGCAGATGTTTGGTTTGAAATGTAGGAGCATGTTTACAGGCGACATGAAACGCCCGCTAACGGTTCAAGTTTTGAATCGCCTGTAAACAGGCTCCTACAAAAGATGCTGCACGGCACCCTTTCGGGTCTTTCGCCTGTTTCGCGGGCCCAATAATTCCTCCCCTTGCTTCGGGGCGCGCCATCTGCCTATTTCGCGGCATGGCAAAAGCGGCGGATCATCCGCACCCCTTTGTTTCCCGGATCAGTCTCGTCGGCCGCAGCCACGGGATGGTGAAGACGTTGGCGGGTTTTAAAAAGCAACACCACACGGTGCCCGATGCCGTGAGCGCGGCGACCACGGCGTTTCTTGGCAAGCTGTGCGCGGGTGAACTGGCGGCGGAGAGCGAGCAGTTTTTTCAGCGGACGAAAGAAGCGATGGGTTATTTGCGCAAGGATCTCTCGTTGGAAGTGGCAAGTCCGACCGCTGTGCTGACGGCGAAAGATTTCACGCTGGAGATCGCGTACGCGCTGCAGTCGAGCAATCCGGCGAGTTACGACATCACGCGCACGCTGCACAGCCTGCGCAGCGGAGAGCTGGTGAGCTTGCCGGAGTTCAACGAACTGTTCGCCGCGCTCTTTGGTGGAATCGTGTTCGGTCTGACCAAAGGCGCACGGGTCGAGGCGGTGATCGATGCGGTGGAGGAGAAGGGAGGCGCGGGCGGACTCACGGTGAGTTATCCGTCGGATTATCGGCATTGCGTGTTGGCCGTCGTGGGCGTGTCCGCCGAGGTGATTTGCGATGGCGCGACGCTGGAGATGCGGTTTCCAAAAAATGGCTCGCCAAAAGAATTAGTGGAAACCTTCGCCGCCGTGCGCTCCGCCTTTGCGCTGACGAAGGATCGGGTGCTGGCGGGATTGTTGTGAGGAAGGATTGAACCGCGAATCATCCTTCGCCAAGACTTCGGATGACAGGTTGACGCAAAGGGGCGCGAATACCGGGACAGCAGGAACAAAGTTTTGTCACAGAGAACACGGAGGGAGCACAGAGACAGACGAGAAAGGCATCATTTTCCGCGGATGTCGCGGAAAAACGCGGATGTAGGATGACGCCAGCACCCAAAATGCCAGCCCATTCTAATCTCACCCGGCCCGGCTTCAACTTTTTGAGTAAACCGCTTGGCATTTCACGGGTCGGGCCGCAGCTTTCACTAGCTACCCCATGCCGCGTATCTACGACAATATTGAACAAGCGCTCCTTCCTGCGCTAAAGCAGACGCTGCAGTTGTCGGATCGCTCGGATTTTTGTGTCGGCTACTTCAACCTGCGCGGATGGAAACAGCTTGATGCCTGTGTCGAAAATTGGCCTGGCGGCGATGGCAGTTGCTGCCGGCTGCTGGTAGGAATGCAACGGCTCCCTCAAGATGAGCTACAGGCCGCATTCAGTCTGACCAATCAGGAAGTTCAGATTGATAATCAGGCGGCCATTCGACTGAAAAAGAAGCTAGCCGAAGAATTTCGGAATCAACTCACCTACGGCATTCCCACCAATGATGATGAGGCCGGATTACGTCGTCTCGCGACACAGCTAAAGGGCGGCAAAGTAGTGGTGAAACTGTTTCTTCGCCATACCCTGCACGCGAAATTATATCTTTGTTTCCGTTCCGATCCCATCAACCCGATTATCGGTTATTTGGGCAGCAGTAATCTCACGCTTTCAGGCCTCTCGTATCAGGGCGAATTGAATGTCGATGTGATGGATCACGATGCCGCGCTCAAACTGGCCAAGTGGTTTGAGGATCGCTGGAATGATCGCTGGTGCATCGCTATCACCAAGGAACTTATCGAGGTGATTGAGCAAAGCTGGGCGAGTGAAGTCACGATTCCTCCCTACCATATCTATCTGAAAATCGCCTACCATCTGGCACAGGAAGCGCGTGCGGGTCTATCCCAGTTCCGCATCCCTCCCGAGTTTGGCAATCGCCTGTTCGATTACCAGGTGGCAGCCGTCAAGATCGCCGCGCACCATCTCAACAAACGTGGCGGTGTTCTAATTGGTGACGTGGTCGGCCTCGGAAAAACCCTGATGGCGACGGCACTCGCGAAGATTTTTCAGGACGATCATTTCACCGAAACGCTCATTATTTGCCCGAAGAATTTGGTGAAAATGTGGAAGGACTACGTTTCGGAATACCGGTTGCTCGCCGAAGTCATGCCTGTCACCCGCGCCATCACCGAGCTGCCCAATCTGCGCCGCTACCGGGTCGTGCTGATCGACGAAAGCCATAATTTGCGCAACCGGGAGGGCAAACGGTACCGCGCGATTCAGGACTATATTCAGGTCAATGAAAGCAAATGCATTTTGCTTTCGGCGACCCCGTACAACAAGTCCTACCTCGATCTCTCCAGCCAGCTGCGGCTGTTTGTGCCCGAGGACAAAGACTTGGGTGTCCGTCCGGAAAAGCTGCTGAAGGAAATGGGTGAGACTGAATTTATGAAGCTGCACCAGAGCCCGGTGCGTTCACTGGCCGCTTTTGAGAAAAGCACTTTCATCGATGACTGGCGCGAGCTGATGCGGCTCTACATGGTGCGCCGCACCCGCAGTTTTATTCAGGACAACTATGCGACCATCGATCCGGTGTCCGGTCGCAAACATCTCACCTTTGAGGACGGCACCAAGTCCTACTTTCCGGCGCGTATTCCCAAGACCGTTAAGTTTACCGTTAACGAGAAAGACCCCGATGACCAATACGCCCGGCTTTTTGCGCCGAGTGTGGTTTCGGCCATCAACAAGCTGAATCTGCCCCGTTATGGTCTCGGTAATTATGTCGCTCCGACTCCGCATCAAGCCCCGAGCCAGGCTGAAGCCAAGCTCCTCGACGATCTATCCCGTGCCGGCAAACGACTGATGGGGTTCTGTCGTGTCAATCTCTTCAAGCGACTCGAAAGCAGCGGTCACGCTTTTATTCTCTCACTTGAGCGCCACATCCTCCGTAACCAAATCTTTCTCCACGCCATCGACAACCAGCTACCGTTGCCCGTTGGCACTCAAGACTCGGGCCTGCTGGATGAGGTCAACGACGATGAGAATGATGGCGAAAGTGCCAACACCGAGATATTCGGTGGTGAACAAGCCAGCCCAGTCCCCGACGCGCCCAAGAGAAAGTCCGCCGGACATTTTCAGGCCCGCGCCCAGGAAGTGTATTCGCTCTACGCCACCCAGTTTAAATCCCGGTTCCGCTGGATGCGTCCCGCCTTGTTCGACTCTTCGCTGCGTGACGATCTCAACAGTGACGCCGAGAGCCTGCTCAAGATTCTTGCCCAGTGCGGTGTGTGGGACCCGCTGAAAGACGCCAAGCTAACGGCCCTCCGTGGACTGCTGGCCGGTAAGCATGCGAAGGAGAAGGTGATTCTTTTCAGTCAGTTCGCCGACACCATCGACTACCTTGAGCAGCAACTGACCTCCCACGGCATCACCCAACTGGCTGGCGTTACCGGCCAATCCGAAGACCCTACCGCCTATGCGTGGCGGTTCAGCCCGGTGAGCAACCGGAAGCGCGACGTGATTGCCCAGAGCGATGAACTACGGGTGCTACTCGCCACCGATGTTCTCAGCGAAG
>JANYCF010000161.1 GCA_025360455.1 Opitutaceae bacterium
CAGTTTGAAAATCAACAGCGGGCGATGAAGCGATTCTCCATCGTCGTGCCCATTACCATCGTGGGGATATTCCTGCTGCTGTTCAGTTCGTTCAACTCGATCAAGCAGGCGACGCTCATCATCCTCAACATCCCGTTTGCCCTCATCGGCGGGATCCTCGCGCTCGTCGTGGGCGAATTTAATCTGAGTGTGAGTGCCAGCGTTGGCTTCATCGCGTTGTTCGGCGTGGCCGTGCTCAACGGCGTGGTGATGGTTAGCTACTTCAACGAACTGCGCCGCGAGGGAATGAAAATCGGCCTCGCCGTGATTGAAGGCGCGGTCCTGCGGCTGCGCCCCGTGTTGATTACGGCGAGCGTCGCGGCACTCGGCCTGATCCCGATGCTGTTCGCCCAGGGTCCGGGCAGCGAAATTCAAAAGCCGCTCGCGGCCGTTGTCATCGGAGGCCTTATCAGTTCCACGCTGCTGACGCTCTTCATCCTGCCGACGCTCTACAAAGTGTTCGAACGCGACGAGCTGCCTGCAGCGGTGGTGCATTTGCCGGAACCACCCTCAACCCAGGAACTCACTTGATTGCTCAGGTCTCTGGAGCAGGCGAGGGACTCCCCGTCTGTTTTCCAGAAGATCTGTCGAGGAAAGTTGTTGGATCACCGGCCTGTTGGCGATGACCGCTGCTCTACGTCGATTAATCCACGTAACGTTCCAGCACGGTCAGCAAATCCCGCAGCTTGCGCTTGGCCTCAACCGGCGACGATGCGCCCTCGATGCAATGCTCCATATGCGAGTGAATGAGCTTTTCGGAGAGCGCCTTGATGGCGCGGCGGGCGGAGACCAATTGCATAAGCACCTCCGAGCAATCGTAGTCGTTTATCAGCATGCCCTCAACGGCATTGAGCTGGCCCGTGATTTTACGCAACCGGGTGCGCAACGCCAGGGCTTCCTCGGGTGGGTGGGCTTCATGGTTATGGCTGGGCATGGGACGATGCTGGGAAAAATCTTCGGTCGCGGCGAGCCGATAATCGAGCTTGCCTGATATGGGGGGAGGGGGCATAGGTCATGCCGATGAATTCTACCGTTCTCACCACCATCGCCGTTACCGGCTTCACCATCGCTTTCCTGCACGCGGCGATTCCAACGCACTGGCTCCCCTTCGTCCTGACGGGACGGGTGCAGAAATGGAGCCGGGGCAAGACGCTGCTCGTAACGGCGGTTTGCGGCTCGGGCCATGTGCTCTTCACTGCCGTGCTCGGCTTCCTTGTGGCCTGGCTCGGTTTTGCGCTCAACGAGCGGGTGGGCGCATGGTTCCCGCGTATTGCCGGCGGCGCGCTGCTGGCCTTCGGGTTGTTCTACGTGTATCGCCAGTTTACGGGGCATGGTCACGGGCACAGCCACATGTTTGGCGGGCACCATCACCCCGAGCACACGGAAGGTGACGATCATAAGCACGGCCCGCATGACGGGCCATTGGTGGATACGGGGCATGGCAGCATCGAGCTCAGTGTATTCGAAACCGGGGTGCCACCTCGTTTCCGGCTGTACTTCGCCGACGCAAAGGGCCGTGGAACGCCACCGCCTTCGCCTGCGAGTATCGGCCTGAGCACGCTGCGACCGGATGCCACACGGCAGGTCTTTACCTTTAAGCAGGGGCCGGGCTACTTGGAATCAAATGAAGAGATTCCTGAGCCGCATGAATTCACGGTTTTTGTGGAAGTGCGGCATGGCAGCCATGCTCATCGGCATGAAATCCAATTCACCGAGGATCATCATCACGGCGAACATGATCACAACTGTGCTGAGGAAGAAGTGAAACCGCCCGCACCGGCGAAGTCAGATTGGGCCGCCATGGTCAGCCTCTTTGTCCTGCTCACCTTTTCGCCCTGTGAAGGGTTCATCCCTGTTTATGTTTCCGGCGTGCGCTACGGTTGGGGCGGTTTCGCGCTGCTGACGGCGATTCTCTCTGTCGGCACGGTGCTCGGCATGGTGGTGTTCACCTGGCTGACACTGGTCGGTCTTGAAAAAATGAAACTGAAATGGATTGAGCGTTACGAAAGCGGAGTCCTCGGTGGCCTGCTTTGCGCGCTCGGTTTGCTTGTGATGTTTTTCGAAAAATAACATTGAACTTTATGGCTGCACCCGATCATTCCCCCGGCGCTCCTGAAGAGCACAAGCACGAGTGTCACGACTGCGGACATGATCATGACGACCATCAGGATCACGACGATCACGGTCACGAAGGGTGCAACCATGAGAACAGCGACAGTCGACTCGTCACGGTGAGTCTGGCAATCTCGGGAGCGCTGGTCGGTGCGGGCCTTTTGTTGCGGTGGCTCCAGATTGGTCCGGCGATGCTGTCCATCGGAGTTTTTCTCGCCGCGATTGGTGTCGGTGGCTGGATGTTGTTACCGGGGGCATGGGCGGCGGTCCGTGGGCTCAGGCCAAATGTCAGCTCACTCATGGTTATTGCGGTCGTGGGCGCTTCGGTCATTGGCGATTGGGCGGAGGCGGCGACAGTCGTGTTTTTGTTCGGCGTGGCCGAATGGCTCGAAGGCTGGGCTGATCGTCGCGCGCAACGCGCCGTCGAGGCGCTGCTCGAAATCGCGCCAAAGACCGCGACCGTGAAACGCGACAGCCAGTTCACCGATGTGCCGGTGGAAGACGTCCGCATAGACGAGACAGTGGCGGTTAAATCCGGGATGAACATCCCGCTCGATGGTGCCGTGTTGGTCGGCGAGTCGGCAGTCAATCAAGCCCCGATCACCGGCGAGTCTGTGCCGGTGGACAAAAAGCCAGGTGACACGGTTTTCGCGGGCACCGTCAACGGTGAGGGTTCGCTGGAAATCCGCGTCACCAAGGCGGCGGGTGACACCACGCTCGCCCGGATCATCCGGCTGGTGAAAGAAGCGCAGGAACAGAAGGCACCGACGCAGCGTTTCGTGGACGTGTTCGCCCGGTATTATACGCCGGCGGTGACGGTGGGCGCATTGTTCGTCTTCTTAATTCCGCCACTTTTCCTCGGTGGAGATTGGTCGGCCTGGCTCTATCGTTCCTGCGTGCTGCTCATCATCGCGTGCCCGTGCGCGCTCGTGATTTCAACGCCGGTGAGCATCGTGGCGGGCCTGACGGCACTCGCCAAGCGCGGCGTGCTCGTGAAGGGTGGAGCGCATTTGGAATCCATCGCGAAGCTTAAGGCGCTCGCGGTGGACAAGACCGGCACGATCACGGAAGGAAAGCCGCAGGTGCAGAGCGTTGAACCGCTCAATCAGAAATCCGAACGGGAAATTCTACGGATCGCTGCGGCCATTGACGATCACTCGTCGCATCCGTTGGCCAAGGCCGTGGTAGATCATGCCAAAGAACAGGGCGTCGCCTTCCCGCGGGCTGAAAATTATCAGGCCCGCAGCGGTCGAGGTGCCGAGGGCGTTGTCGAGGGCCACGCCTATTTTGTCGGCAACCACCGTTTCACCCATGAGCTGGGCGTATGCTCAGAGGATATTGAGCGTCGCTTGGCAGCCATCGAAAGCAAAGGCCAGTCCGTGATCGTGGTCGGCCATCGCCCGCACGATGACTGCAAGGGCGAAGTGCTCGGCATCATCGCCGTCGGTGACACGGTGCGACCGAATGCCGCAGAAGCGATCCGCGCTTTGCATGCCGCCGGCATTGAAGCGGTCGTGATGTTGAGCGGTGACAACCAGCGCACGGCGGACTCCATCGCGAAACAAGTGGGCATCGACGAGGCGCGCGGTGATTTGCTGCCCGAAGACAAGGTCGCGGCGGTGAAAGCGCTGTGCGAAAAATATGGCTCGGTCGGCATGGTCGGTGACGGCGTGAACGACGCGCCTGCGATGGCAACGGCCACGATTGGCATCGCCATGGGTGGCGTTGGCACGGATGCAGCCATCGAAACGGCGGATGTTACATTGATGAAAGACGACCTCGGCAAAATCGCCGAAACCGTCCGGCTTGGGCGCCGCACCATGGGAATCATCCGCTTCAACATCACTTTCGCCCTGGGGCTCAAAGCCATCTTCCTCGTGCTGACTCTTCTTGGCCACGCGAGTTTGTGGCTCGCGATCATGGCCGATACTGGCGCGACATTGCTGGTGGTGGCCAATGCACTTCGATTGCTTGGTTCGAATTCCTCCAGTCAGACGTAACTTATTTTTTTGTCATGAAAGTACGCGACAGCGGCATGCCGCCGCAGGATTATTGGGAAACGCTGCTCGATGTACCGCACATCCTCGATGCGTTCGGTTTCGGAGCAGCCACAGGCGACGTGGCCGAACTCGGCTGCGGCTACGGCACCTTTACCTTGCCGTTGGCCCAGAGCATCTGCGGCACCGTGCATACGATCGACATTGATCCTGCGATGGTGGCGATCACGGCGGACCGCGCCACCGAGGCCGGACTTACCAACGTGAAGGCAGAAACGCGCGACGTGTTGGCTCACAGCTTTGGCCCGTCCGCCGGTTCGTGCGACGCCGTCCTCCTGTTTAATATCCTGCACGTCGAGGATCCGGTTGCCTTGCTGCGTGCCTCCCGCGAGGTGGTGCGGCGCGGCGGTCTTATCGCCGTCATACATTGGCGAAGCGACGTGGTTACGCCTCGCGGCCCATCACTCGACATCCGACCTCGGCCGGAGCAAATCGCGGCGTGGGCCACAGAAGTCAAACTTACGCTCGAGGGTGATTCGTTCCTGCTGACACCTTGGCATTTCGGTCTGAAACTGCGCAGAGATATGGTCAGCGTGTGAAACCTGGCTTCAGCTGAAGGCGATAGCGTGGACTGCGGCCGCGACCACAGGGCCCGGACTCACTCGGGTTGAACTGCAGTGGCATCGGCTCGGAGTAGCGGCAGGCGTCTCTGCCTGCCGAGTTTTGCGATCCAGCCCTTATAGGCTCGCACGCACTCGGAATCCCACAGGCCCGGAGGCCTGTGGCTACGCCAAGCAATACCTACGACGCATCGAATGCCGCGGGAACCCTTTAACTCAACGGCAGTGGTCCAGAGGCTGGTTCCACCTGTTTCAAGTGCATGAGCCCGTCTCAGGCTTCTTTCTCGGCGAGCCAACGCTCGGCTTCGATCGCGGCTTGGCAACCCATGCCGGCGGCGGTGATGGCCTGCCGATAGTGATGATCAGCACAATCGCCCGCGACGTAGACGCCGGGAGTTTTGGTTTTCACTTGGCTGTGGCCCACAGGAAGAAAATAGCCTTGGTCGTCGGTATCGACGGCGCTCTTGAACGGTCCGGTGTTGGGCTCGTGGCCGATGGCGACGAAGACGCCTTTCACGGGCAGCACGCTCTCGGCTCCGGTCTTGATGTTCTTGATTTTCAGGCCGCTGACCGCAGCTTGCTCTACGCCTTCGACGGCGACGGGAACGCTGTCCCACACGCATTGGATCTTCGGATGTGAGGTGGCGCGATCCGCCATGATCTTCGAGGCGCGCAGCGTATCGCGGCGGTGAACGAGATAAACTTTGCTGGCAAAACGGGTGAGGAACAACGCTTCTTCTGCGGCGCTGTCGCCGCCGCCGAGGACGGCGACATCCATGTTGCGGTAGAACGCACCGTCACAGGTCGCGCAGGTGGTCACGCCCTTGCCGCCGTAGAGTTCTTTTTCGCCGGGGATGCCGGTGAGGCGTGGGGAGGCACCGGTGGCGATGATGATGATCTTCGCTTTGATCTCACGATCCGCGAGTTTGAGCGTGTATGGCCATTTGGAAGTATCGAGGCCTTGAACCGTGCCGCTTTCGTAGCGCGTGCCGAATTTGGCCGCCTGTTTGCGGAGGTTCTGCATCAGCTCGTAGCCGTCGATGCCATCGGGGAAGCCGGGGAAATTCTCGACCTCGGAGGTCGTGGTCAATTGCCCGCCCGGTAACACGCCCTCGATGACGAGAGGCAGCAGATTGGCGCGGCCGGTGTAGATGGCGGCGGTAAGACCGGCGCAGCCGGTACCGACGATGACGACGTTTTCAACTTTTTCAGACATAAGAATGAGGGACCAACTGAGCCCAACATTTCAGTCAGCGCAACCCCGGAGATGGCTTGACGGAAAAAAGGGAATACATTGGTGATACCGGTGGGGCAGGGGCTTTGATCAGAGCCTGTTCGAGTCGGACTCTCCGTGACATCGGCCAGAGTAGCCGCGTTAGCCCAGCACGCGGCGCAGGGCTTCGGCGCTTTCGACGTATCCAACCGGTGGGTTGAGGATGCCGGAAATACTGAGCTGGTTGAGCGCTCGCGGGCGGACTCATCGACGCGCCCACTCATGACCAAGATGGGCCGGGTGGAGCTGTTTTGGGGCGCATCTCAGTTTTTGGCATAAGCGACATTCACCACACGTAGGTTGCGAGCTTGCCTCGCAACGTGGCGCGACAAGCGCGCCACCTACCAAGCCAAAAATTGAGGATAGTCTAAAAACTGAGATGCGCCCGCTGTTTGGCGAGTACCTGTTGCGCGCTAAAGTATTGCAGGTATTGTGTCGAAGTTGTACTTGCAGAGGCACGCCCGATTGTGGGCCGGTTCCTGCATTCCGGTTCAAAATAACGCTCTCATTTAATCGATGTTATTCTTCAAGCGCATCCTAAAAGCGGCCATCAAGCCGAGTGCATCGCAAGAGAAGCGACGCTCCAATCGCTATGCGATTAATCCGGCGTTTCCTTTGCGTTCGATCCTTAGTCTGACGGGGCGGGACAATTTTGGTAACGCCCTCAAAGCCTCCGATAACAAAGGCTGGGATTGGAAAGGGCAGCTGATTAATTTCTCCAGCACGGGAGCGCGGATGGAACTGCCGCCGGCGGCACTCGCGGCCAAGGGAGATGATTGCAATTTAAAACTTATCCTTGATCGCTTCCAACTCATTATCCCTTGTCGGGTGGCGCATGTGAAGGAGCATCGTGATTATGCGGTTTTTGGTTTGGAATTGAACCTGACGCAGAGTGAAACGCGGCTGGCTTACCGTCAGCTGGTGGAGTTAGTGGCCCTCGGTTCCTCACTCAAATTGGTGAAGAATGACCGGACCGATGAATCCCATTATTTAGTCGAACAATATGGCGGAAAGGAGGGCGCGCGTTTGACGATTTGGCGTGATCCGGACCAGCAACGCTGCGCGGCCTTCGAACTGAAAGTGAAAGAATATTATATCCGCGGTACGGCTAAGAACAAAAAATTGCAGTTTTTCACGACAGGAGAAAGCAAAGTGATGAGGCCCTTGGTGGCTTCCAATAGTATCGAGATGACGAGGCTTTTCCAATGGATCATCCCGAATCTCACTGATGCCGTGCCTGCGGATGTGCAGGATTTCTTAAAGCTCCACGCTTAGCGTTGTTCTTAACAAGCGGCCGAGCGCAAGAACGGCTCAGTTGTTTTTAGCAATCAGACGCGCCATTGAGATGGCCTTATGGATCAACACGGGCATGGAGGCCGACCAAGGCGCCGACGAAGCCGCCGGCGGCTTGGGTCGTGATGACAGTAGCGTCGGCCTCGGGGATGAGCGTGTGCCATTCACCGGGTTTGAAGGAGTAGGCGAAGGCGAGATTTCTGTCCTCACCGATGAGGCGGAGTTCGATCTGCTTTACCTCGGGCAGCACGGTGGTGATCAAGAGTTCGGCACCCTGGCCGTTCCACTTTTCCACGATGGCACTGAGGCCGCCAACGGTCCGGCGCACGGCGAAGTAGTAGTGGTGGGTTTCACTTTGGAATGCGACGAGTCCGGCGGAGATGCCAACTGTAGCCGGAGTTTCAGTCTTCGCGGAAACTTCGAAGCGCGCGTGCTGCAAGCGACGGCCGAGGAAAGTCGGATTGCCGGTGCCGGAGAGTTGATCGGTGCGGGGAGTCAGATTTAGGTGGCCGTTGGTTTGGCTCCACCATGTTTCTTTGGACGTGCGGAGCATTAGCCAGAGAGGGGAGAGCGCTGGGGCGTCGAAGGTGTCGGTCCAAGTGAAGTTGCCGGTGAGGGGAGGGTCAGTGGCGGGGGAGCGCGTTGTCTCTATCGCGCTGGGGGCAACGCGTTCCACCTTGGGCGCAGTGACTAAATAGGGCACCCGTTCACCGGGTGGCAGAATTTGCGGCCAGTCGTCTTCGGTCCATTTAACGGGGAGGAGAAAAGTTTCTCGACCGGTAGCATAATATTTTCCGGCGTAGGGGCGGCAGGCGAGAAACACAGACCACCAGTTGCCATCGGGGCCGATCACGAGATCGGCGTGGCCGGTGGTCGTGATGGCTTGGGGCACGGTGCCCTCGAGATCGCGTTGGGTGAGAATGGGATTTTTGTCCCACGGAAGGAAGGGGCCGGTCGGTGCTTTGCTGCGGAGGATAACTTGGGAGTGATTATCCCCGGTGCCGCCTTCGGCGCAGCAGAGGTAGTACCAGCCTTTGCGTTTATAGAGGTGCGGGCCCTCGATCCACACGGGCTTCTTCGCCAGATCGACGCCGCCATTCACTAGCACCGTGCGCGGGCCGACGGGTTTTTTGGTGGCGATGTCGAATTCTTGAATCCAGATGGCGCGGTGGCCTTGATAGAGCGGCGTCCCTGCGGGCGCGCCGTTGTTCACGAGGTAGGCTTTGCCGTTATCGTCGAAGAAGAGCGAAGGATCGATGCCTTCGAAGTTATACCAGATCGGATCGGACCATGGGCCGGCGGGATTGGTGGCGGTGACGAGGAAGTTGCCGCCGGAATCCACCATCGTGCAGACGACATAAAACGTGCCGTTATGGTGGCTGATAGCGGGGGCGAAAATTCCGCGTGAGATGCCGAGGCCGTCGTAATTTAATTGAGTGGGCCGATCGATGACGTGGCCGAGCTGCGTCCAGTGGACGAGATCGCGGCTATGATGAATCGGGATGCCGGGGAAGTGCGCGAAACTGGAATTGATCAAATAATAATCATCACCCACGCGGCAGATACTCGGGTCGGGATAGTAACCGGCGAAGATGGGATTGCGGTAATCACCGGGTGGAAGCGACGGTTCGAAGGCGACGTCGCGGCCGATGTAGGTGAACGAATCAAAAGCGACCGGAGTGGGCGGAGTTGCGGCGGTGAGACTGAGAACGGAAAAGAGGAAAAGACCGATGGTTTTCATGGATTGCGATTAGTTCTCCCAGTGATCGGAGCGGAACGGTGCGGCGGGTAATGCTGCGCCGTTGTAGAGGGTGGCGAGCGGGTTGGCCTGCCAGGCGTAACGCACGGCAACGGGGCGGGGGACCTGGGAGGAAGAGACAACGACCGTATCACCTTCGACCCGGGCTTCGGCCCAGTGCCACACTTGATCCGCTCCGGCGAGGGAGAACTCGCCCAACTTGTCGCCTTTCACCATCAGCCCACCATCGGCGTGGGTGAAACGAAGACGCAAAGCGGCGGGCAGAATTTCGAGACCGGCGAAGGTCGGACCGGAGCAGACGGCATCGCGGTGATACGTATTTTTCAAGGCAACCAGAGCGAGGCGTTCGCCGACGGGTTGCTTGTCTTTCGGGTGGATGTCGTTGGCGTCGCCGGTGTCGACCGTGATAATCAGGCCGGTGTTCGGCACGGTTTGCGCGGTGAGGTCCTGCGCTTCGCGGATCTGCGTCCAGCCATCGGTGCCGGGTTCACTCCGGCGTTGGGTGAAGGCGGGTAAGCTGACGATGTAGAAAGGAAAATCGCCTTGGGTGAAGCAGGCGCGCCAGTCGGCAATCAATGCGGATAGCAGGGTGCGATATTGCTGGGGTTTAAACTGATTCGCTTCGCCCTGGTACCAGAGCGCGCCGGTGAACGCGAGCGGGGCGAGGGGACGGATCATGCCCTGAAACAGAACCGAAGGCATGGTCGGATAATTTTCGTAGCCGAGCGGCAACGGATGAGGCGGGTGGGCGTCTACGCTCACGGCGCCTTTCCAGTTTCCTTCGAGGGGAATGGCCGAGTTGTCGCCGAGCACGATCTTCAGATTGTCGGCGGACGTTTGGAAACCACCGATGGGCTTGGTCTTGAAGACGCGAATCGCGATCTGGTTGCGGCCGGGGTGCAGCACCCCGGTGCCGATGGGGTAGTTGCGCGGATTCTCGACCCAGGAACTCGCGCCGGTCCAGCGTCCGTTGATAAAGACCGTGTCCATTTTTTCCACCACCCCGAGGAAGATTTTGGCTGCACCGACGGGTAACGGATCGGGTAGCACGATGTCCTTGCGGAACCAGCAGACGGCGGGGGTAATGGGAACGCCGAGATCGGCAAAACCGCTTTTGAGCGTGGTATGTTTCCAGGTGGAGTCGTCGTACCGTTCGTTGCCCCAACCTTCCCGTTGGCCGCGATCAAACTCGTCATACCAGTGGCTGATGTAGTTGCCGTATTCTTCTCCGCCCTGAGCCTTGAAGCGGTCGATCTCAGCCAGCGCCGGCGCGAAGTCTGCCAGGGTGCGCAGTGTATCCGGACTCATCCACGACTCGGCGGGTGAGCCGCCAACGGCGTCTTGGATCAGGCCAATGGGCACGCCCGTTTCGGCGTGGACCTTGCGGCCAAAGTAGAAGGCAACCGCAGAGAATCCTCCACCGCTGGTGAAGGCCTCGGGAGTGCAGACTCGCCAATTGCCCTGGGGCACGGCAGCAGCATGGTAGGCTGCTTTTTGCGCGACCTGAAACAGGCGGATATTGGGAATATTCGCGGTCTTCGCCACCTCCTCGCCGTCGCGGGATCCGGTGAGTCCGAAGGCCATGTTGGATTGGCCGCTGCACAACCAGACATCTCCGACCAGTACGTCGGTTAGCTCGACGTGCTGCGGGCCGTCGAGTTTCACGAGGTACGGTCCTCCGGTTGGAGGCGGACTGAATTCCACCTGCCAGCGGCCATCAGCGGCAGCGATCACTTTCGTCGTCTGTCCGGCGATTCCTACGCGAACTTCGGTGCCGGGCTTGGTCCAGCCCCAGAGGCGGTTGGGTTTGTCGCGCTGCAGCACCATGTGGTCGCCGAAGACCGGGCTGAGGAAAGGCAACGCGGCGGTGTTGGCGGCAGCGGCGAGACCACTGAGGGACAGGAAGAGGAATGAAAGTCTGACGATCATGGGGAAGAAAACAAAAGCGGTGGTGAACCGCTAATCTTCGCTAATCCACGCCAATAAAGTTGTGAGCGGTCACGGTGCGTCGGGAGACCGACTCCCCAAAAAAAGAAACGTGAGAGGGTATTTATTGGCGATAATTAGGGTGGATTTGCGGTTAAGAATTCGGGGTTTTAGATTTTTATCTTACTTGTCGCCGGGGTGGCCGGGGGCGTAGCGAAGTTTAACGGATTTGTAGTAGGCGAGATCGTGGGCGGGTGGTTCGACTCCGGTGGGCAGCGGGCGCTTGGAGAATTCTTGGAAGTAGAGGAGACACGCGTCGCGCCAGTCGCGGGCGTCGAGTTCCTGTCGGCGGAAGCGGGCCTGAACCTCAGCAAAGCGTTCAGCGTCGATAGACCCTTTGAGGGAAGCCCATTCCTGCTGCATCACGCGGACTTCATCGACGCCTTGTTGGTAATGCAGACAGAGTTCATCCCAGAGCGGGTGGCCGGATTTCAGTTGGTGATCCCAAGGGACATGGTGAAACCAGAGCAGGAGGTTTTCCGGACAGGTTTCGAGATTGCCCCAGAGCGCGCGAAGTTCGGGGGCGTAGGTTTCGAGGGCGTTGGAACCCGTAACGCCGCGATTGGCGCCGAGTCCGAGTGGGTCCGCTTGATGATAATAGCGGGAGGACCAGTCGGGCCGCGCGTGCTCGACCCATGGCCCGGGTCCGTAATGGTGACCTTCGGCCATGATGTGGTGCAGACCGAGGGGCATGGAGTAATTTACAACGGTCTCGAGGGAGCCGAGAAGGATTTTTGTGATCGTCTGGATGGTGGCAGGATTGGGGCCATAGGTGAGTTGCGCCCATTCGCGGGCGATGCTTTCGGCGCTGAGGGTGTGATCCCACGCGAGCCGGCCGTAAGCATACCAATTCGCTTGCGCGAGCGGGTGCCCCGTCCAGTTGCGATCCGTGCCGGTGTTGGCTACGCCGGCTATGACGGAGAGGTGTTGATTATGCCGGGTGCCATCGATGATGCGGGCAACGGTGGCGCCGGATTCGACAAGCTCACCACGGGCGGGACCCGCGTTGAAGGTGTCTGCATCGAGGACCTCTTTCCACATGGAGGCGAGGTAAGCGAGTTGGGTTGAGCCACCGAAGTATTCCTGAGTGATCTGCAATTCGAGAGCCAGAGGCGTGCGGGTCATGCCACCGAAAAGCGGCGAAAACGGTTCGCGTGGCATGAAGTCGAGCGGGCCGTTCTTAATTTGGATAACGACGTTGTCGCGAAATTTTCCGTCGAGTGGCATAAATTCACGGTAAGCCTGTTTAACGCGGTCTTGGGTGTTTTCTGCGGCGTAGACGAAGGCCCGCCACATCACGATGCCGGCGTGCGGAGCGAGAGCATCGGCGAGCAGGTTGGCCCCGTCGGCGTGCGTGCGGCCGTAATCCTGCGGACCGGGCTGGCCTTCGGAATTCGCCTTCACGACGAAGCCACCGAAGTCGGGGACGTAGGTGTAGATCTCGTCGATCTTCGCTTTCCACCACGCAGCCACGGCCGGGTCGAGTGGGTCGGCGGTCTTGAGTCCGCCGATTTCGATGGGTGCGCTGAAACGGGCGGTGAGATAAACGCGCACGCCGTAGGGGCGGAATTCTTCGGCGAGGGCCGCGACCTTCGTGAGGTAGGGTGGCGTGAGGATGAGAGCGTTGGCGTTGACGTTGGTGAGCACGGTGCCGTTGATGCCGAGGGAGGCGCAGGCGCGTGCGTAGTCGCGGTAGCGCGGGTTGCGGACGGTGGGTAAATTGAACCATTCCCAGAGGGAGAAACCGGCGTAGCCGCGTTCGACGAAACGGTTGAGGTCATCCCAATGATTGAGGAGGCGCTGCTGGATTTTCGGCGTGCTGGTGACGTTCAACGTCTCGATGGACTGGCCGGTTTGGATGCGGCGAAGTAGATCGAAGACACCGTAGAGGATGCCGACGTCGGTATTGGCGTGGATGGTGAAGGTGCCGGTCGCGTTGCGGCCGAGTGCGAAGCCTTCGGCGCCAAAGTTGCTTTGAGCGACGGAACTTCCCAGTGCGATTTCAGATTTAAGCCCCGTTAGCCCGTTGATGCCTGCAATCAATTCCTCGCGCGCTACAGAAATCGTTGGTGACACAACGCCCGAGCGGGTGATGAAATTGATTCGAGACAGTGAATGCACATACGAAGCGCGCAGAGACTCATCCGTGATCAGATCGTAACGCAGCCAAAGGCGGTAGCCGTCCTCAGCCGAAAGAGAAAGAGTTAAAGTGAGCGTGAGGGCGAGATAACGGAGATAACTCATGGGCGGGAGAGAGTTTTTCGGGGCACAAAGCCCCTCCTATAGCTTAGGATGCGTTTGATGAATTTGAAATTCCCCTCCGACCTCCAGGAGAGCTAGCATATAAAGCATCCCGTTGTAGTAGCGCCATTGGCCGGAGGGAATGGGCAGGTCCCAGAGGCGTTGGACGAAAGGGCGGGCGAGCGCGGGATCGGCCGCGAGGCCGGCGACGGCGGCCATCGCACTCAGGCCGGCGGCCTCATCTTTAGAAAGAGGTTTTCCGTCCAGCGTGAATTGGTTGGGGATCTTTGTGCCTTGATCCGTGAGGAAGCGCAGGACGCGATTACTTTGTTCGACTTGCCAAGGGTCGGCGGCGAACCACGCATGATCGAGAGCGACGTTCGCGAGCGTGCGCCAGGCATCGAAACGAAAATCACCTTTGCCGGCACCGAACTTATTTTCGGTGAAAGGCGAGCCGTCGAAGTTCGCGTATTCGGGCATCAGGCCGGTGATCGGATGAGCGGCCCGGTGAAAAAACGTGCGGCTGGTTTGCGCGGCCTCATTCCAGAATTTTTGGTCACTGGTGTCGGTCGACCACTGGGCCCAGAGTTCGTAGAAAGCAGGCAGGTGGTAGGAGGGATCAGTGAAATAGCCGGCATGGGGATTGGGGACGAAGACGACTTGCTTTTCCTTGCGGTTGAAAATCGGGATGACTTCGGAGGTGGCGCGCTGGTGCAACATATCGCGCAGCAACGTCTGCGCTTCCGCTTCATAGTTGCCATTCGATTTCGGAGGGTAGGGCGAAGCGTCCCCGCTGAGCCGCCGCGCGGACGGAGACGGCTCACCCGGAGGGTGGCCGAATGTCGCGTTGTTCGGTACCGCCCTACCATTGCCCCAGCGGTGCGCGGCGAAGAAGAGGGCCATCGCGAACCATTCCTCCCCATCGCTGGCGGAACCGGAATCAATCTGCGTGCCGTCGAACTTACAGTGCCACGCGAAGTAACCGCGGCGTGGACCGCTGGCGTGACGCATGTATTTATTGGCCCATTTCCAGAGGCGATCGAACTCCGCTTTTTTGTCCAGCTGCACGGCGATCATCATGCCGTAGGACATGCCTTCGGAGCGAACATCATGGCTCCCGATGTCGGCGATGTACGCCAGGTCATCGCCGACGGGATAATAAACGCGCTCGGTGGTGTCGTCGCCGTAGAAGAGCTGCTGCCAGGCGGCGTTGATTTTTACGCTGACGTCGGTTTCGGATTTGCCGAGGAGCTCGGTGAAGAGATTGCGCGGGTGGGCGGGAACCACAGCGACGGGCGTGGCGCATGCCGCCTGGGCCAGAAGGCACACGATAGCCAGAACGACGAAGACCGATGAGAGTGATCGGCCGGAGCGCATGATGGATTAGTTGGTGCCGGCCTTGCGGCGGCGTTCGGCGAGATCGGCGGACATCTGGAGGGTGAGGTCCTTGTTTAATTTGCAGAAGGCGACGGAGGCGACGCAGCCGACAAAGAACAGGCCGACTACAATGCTGCTGGAGAATTGATAACCGGCGATGGCGTTAGGGGCGTCCTGCAGCTTGGTGTCGTAATGGAATGCCTTGGCCATGAGCCAGAGAAACAGGGCGCCGCCGATCGCGAGGCCGGATTTTAGAGCAAAGCCGATGGTGGCAAAAACCATGCCGGTGAAACGGCGGCCAGTCTGCCATTCCGAGTAATCGGCGACGTCGGCATACATGGCCCACATGACGGCGATGGTGGGCGCATAAACCATCGAGCCGGTGACGGCGAGAATCACCATGCCGGTGCAGGCGGTGGGTGGGAGCAGGTACATCGCGAAGGCGTTGAGGGCGGCGAGAGAGAAGCCGGTCAGGGCAATGTTCTTCTTGCCGAATTTTTTTGAGAAACCGGCGGAAAGAATGATACAGATGATGGTGGTCGCCGTGCCGGTCATGTTCACGATGCTGTTGAAAACATCCGCCACGTTGGAGTTGGCGATGGTGTCACGTGTGCCATGAACGATGTAACCGAGGAAATCGAGTACACCGGCATTCTTGGCCATCTCAGGAGTGGTGAGGCCCAGTTTTTCCACGAAGTCGAACATGGCGGCTTTGTCGACGAAGTGATGGTAGTAATTATAGTGGGCTCCCCCGCGATAGGCGAGCACGCCGAAGTGGAAGATCGTGTAAGCCACGAGGGCGATCCAGGGACTGTTCTTGAGGAGGTCGGCGAAATCTTGTTTCGGAGAAGACTTAACCTCATTGACCGGCTTGATGCGTTCCTTGGTGGTGAAGAAAGTAACCATGAAGAGTCCGAAGCAGACGACTGCCCAGATGGTCATGACCATTTGCCAGCCGTGCTGACGAGTGGACCCTTCGGCGAACTTGGCGACGAGCGGCAGGGTGAGACCACCGACGATGAATTGGGCGATGTTGACGGCGACGAAGCGATAGGAATTGAGTTTCGTGCGTTCGTTGAGATCACCGGTCATGACGCCGCCCAAGGCGGAGTACGGCATGTTGTTCATCGAGTAGAGCGTCATCAAAAGGGTATTCGTAATACCGGCGTAGGCGATCATCATGCCCGCGCCCCAACCCCAGCTCTTATCGGGCGTGGTGTAGGCGAGGATCATGACGATGGACCACGGCGCGGCGGTCCAGAGAACCCACGGACGAAATTTGCCCCAACGGGTTTTAGTGCGGTCGGCGAGCACGCCCATGATCGGGTCGAAGACTGCATCCCAGAGACGTGGCCAAAGCAGCATGGCGGCGGCGGCTTCTGCGGACAGACCATAGTCATTCGCATAAAATGCCGATTGGAACAGGACCATCGACATGAAGACGAAGTTTGCCGCGGCGTCGCCTGCACTGTAGCCGGCCTTTTCAACGAAAGTGAGTTTATGTTCAGTGTCGCTCATGGGGTAGGGTTTTTCTGGGGTAAGCTGGGGAGGGGCGGGACGTTTATTCGCGGAGCCAGAGGAAGGCGGTGACGCCGCGCGGGTAATAGCGGCTGCCGCAGGTGATGCCGGTGTCGCTCCAAATCTGATCGCACATCGCATCCACTCCGCAGCCGGGTTGGCGCTGCCAATCGGCATGGACGCGATCCCCTTGGCGTGCGGCGGCGGTCATGGCCTTCGGGAAAATCTGGCGGATCACGTGCTGAGCGAGGGCGATTTTGCTGAACCACGTGTTCTTGCTCGTGCTGCTCATCTTCCAGCCGCCCGAGGTGGCGTCGAGACAGACGCCGGGTTGCAAGGCCTGCGCGATGTGCTGACGGAGCTGGGTGAACAGCGGGGCGAAGCGACCGGTGGGATTTACCTCATCCTCGTAACCGAGGAAAAGGGGATAAACAAAACCTTCGACGGCGGGCAAGATGCGTGAGTGGTTGCCTGCTTCAAACACGGCGGGGAAGAAACCGGTGTCGGTTTCGAATTTGGTGGTGAGCGTGTGGGCAAGAATATCCGCAGTGGACGCGGCATCGATGGCGGATTTCTTGAGTCCGATCTGATCAAAGGCTTTTTCGAGCAGCACCCACGCGGCGAGTGTTTTGACGCTCAGGTAAAGATTGTTGCGGGCCTGGCCGAGGCTGACGTCGAGACTGTCGTAGGTCGTGATTTCGGCTCCATCACCGACACGGGAAGAGTCGTGTTTAAGAATGCCGTCGCGTTTCTTCGGGTCGGGATCGTCACGGTGATGCAGGCTATCGGCGCAGGCGAGCAGAGTTTTTTTCTGGGCGCGGAGCCAAGCGCGGTCGCCTGTATGCTCGGCGTAGGTGCAGGCGCAGAGGACCCAGTTGAGCAATTGCTCCATCGTCATGTGGCTGAAGCAGCCTTTGATATTGTCGCATTCGTAGCTGGAGTGGCCGGCGGGCGAGAAGAAATTATTCACGCCCATGTCGTGCGTGAAGGAGAGGCCGAGTTGATCAGTGTAGGAGTAGCGACGGACGAAAAGATCGAGAGCGTTGCGCACGGCCCAAGGATGCCAGGTGAGTTCGAAAAAGAGATGATCCACCGTCAAATCGAAGGTGTTGATCATCCGGTATTCGCCTTCGTTGACGCTCCAGAGCGGCTGGCCCTTGTGCAATAAAAGCTGCGTGCTGCCGAGGTAACTGTGGGTGGCCTGGGCGAGGAGGAATTTCTGATCGGCGTCGAGCTGACTCTTGGCGAGCTCACGATCACGTTGCGCGGCGAGTTTGGTGTAGCGCCCGTGCTGCGCGAGGCCGTGGACCAGAACTTCTTCCAGATCGCGAAAATACTGCGTGTAGAAATACGTGGTGGTCAGACCGGTGGTGGCAGTGCCGCCGGCATAGAAACCGAGGGCGAGAGGGAAACGTCTGCGCTGGCCGGCGGGCACGGTGAAGATCAGGGCGGTTTCACCGGCGATCACGGACAGTCCGCGGTAATCGCGAAATTTTGGATTTAGAACGTCGAAACCTTGGCGCAGCTCGATGCCGCGGGTGGGTTTCGTGGCGTAACCGTAGGCGGTGCCACTGGCAAAACCGATCAAGTGCGGATTTGTATCCGAGAGGGGACGCAGCGTGTTGTCGGAATCGCCGACGCCGAAAATGAGTTGAACGGGCGCGGTGCCGGTGCGGTTGTCGTATTCGATCCAACCGGAAAGCTGGGGGGCGAGATGGAAGCGGGCGCTGGCTTTATTGAGCTTCGCCGGATCGGGTATTTCAGTGAAGGGTGAGAGGAGGGAGAAGCCGAAGCGTGAGGTGTCGGCGCGCCACGTGTCGCTGGCCCAGCCGAGCGTGCGTTCGTAATCGGAAGGGGGGAGGGAATTAAAACCACGGGGAGGCTGGACTACGCCGGTATCGCCGGTGAAGGCCGATTCTTTCGACTTCGGCGGAGTAAGGAAGGGGAGTAATTGCCATTCCGAGTGAGCAGCGGCGCGGAAGCCGATATAGACATTCTGTTTGGCGGCACCGCGGAGCGACTGACCGAACCCACCCGGACTATCGACCAGACCGATCGAGAAACTGGCAAAGGCCCCCAAGGGGGAATGCTGCGTATGATAACTATCGTGGGGAAAAAGAGGGGCGTGCACAGAATTTACCGTTAGCAGTAGCAAGAGGACGAGATGAGAGAAGATAATTTCTCTTGGGTCCCGACTGGGCGGACAAGGGGTGACCCATACTAACTATAGACTTGTCAAGAGCCGAACCAACCAAGATAGACGAGAGCTGTTTATGGATCAACGTCGTGTCACACTCGCCGATGTGGCGAAAAAAGCCGGGGTGCATGTCACCACGGTTTCTCTCGCGTTGCGAAATCATCCGCGTTTGCCGGAGACGACGCGCCAGCGCATCCAAAATTTGGCCAAGGAAATGGGCTACCGGCCTGATCCCTTGCTGCGTGCCTTGGTGGCTTATCGGGGCAAGATTATGGAGCGACGCAATACGCCGACGCTGGCCTACGTGACCAACTGGAATACACGTTGGGGTTGGAAAAAGGTTACGGCCCATCCTGATTTCTATGCCGGAGCTGAGGCGATGGCGAACCAGCTGGGTTACCAGCTGGAACATTTTTGGTTGAATGAACCGGGCCAGACGCAGGGCCGGCTCAGCCGGATGCTGTATGCGCGCGGTATCGGCGGGGTGATCATCGCGTCACATGGCCGGGAGATGGGGGATGCGTTGGAATTTGAATGGCAGAATTTTAGTGCGGTGAAGATCGATTATTATCCCCACCAACCGGTGTTGCACAATGTAACGAATAATCAGTGCGACATCATCCGGGTCGCGATGCAGAAGGTGATGGCTGCGGGCTACCGCCGCATTGGTTTCGTCATGCACCGGGGTTGGGATCATGCCGTCGACCATTTGTGGACTGCGGGGTATTTATGCGAGCAACAGCATCTCAAGGTCCGCGAGCAGCTGCCGGCGCATATTTTCCCGGCGGAGATTCCGGTGGAACGCTGGTTCAATGAAAGCAACGCTCCGGTCGAAGCAGATTTTGATGCCTTTGAGAAATGGTTCACGCTGCACCGACCGGAAGTGGTGATCAGTAAAGGCTCCTTTGTTTTGCCGTTGCTGGAACGCATGAAGGTAAAGGTGCCGCGGGACGTGGCATTCGTGGATGTCTTTTTGGAGGACTTCAGCGGTGCCCATGCCGGGGTGCGGCAGAATCATAAGACCGTGGGTGCGGCGGCCGTCGAAATGCTGGCCGCGCAACTCCAGCATAATAAAGTGGGGCTCCCGAGTATCCCCACCACGACTTTTGTGGAAGGCACTTGGTGCGATGGGCGCAGTTGCCCGGTGCGGGCGAAGAGCGCAGGCGAAAAAAGTACGCTGGCCGTGAAACAACGGGTTTGAGGAGAAACGAGGCCGTTAGCTTCACTCTCTCGGCAGAGCGACAAATTACCTTTACCAATCGGGTTCATTTGCTTTTGTCATGGGTGGAAGCATTGAGTGCCTCTGTATGGTTTACCCCCGGTTAATGGTGAGCGCTTCCGTGCATTGATTTTATTTTTCGTTACTCTCCTTCCCCAAACCATAATTTAACCTTAAACTAAGCTATTATCATGTCCTCGATGCTCTCTACCCCGCCTTTAGCCACTGCCGCAGTGGTCCTGCAGCTTGCCCCCGTCGATTACCTGATTCTCGGGACTTATTTTGTTTTTGTGATCGGGATTGGTTGGGCCATCCGCCGGTACATGAAGACGAGCTCGGACTTTTTTGAATCCGGTCGCTCGCTCCCGGCGTGGATTTGCGCGCTCGGCTTTATCGGTGCAAATCTGGGTGCTCAGGAAGTCATGGGCATGGCGGCATCGGGCGCGAAATACGGTATCGCGACGAGTCACTTCTACTGGGTCGGTGCCATTCCTGCGATGGTCTTCGTTGGTATTTTCATGATGCCGTTCTATTATGGTTCGAAGGCCCGTTCGGTGCCGGAATACCTCAAGCTGCGTTTCGATGAAAAGACCCGTACCTTCAACGCTCTTTCTTTTGCCGTCATGACGGTATTTTCATCGGGTATCTCGATGTTCGCGCTGGCGAAACTCCTTAACGCGATCCTCGGTTGGAATTTTGACGGCTGCATTGTTATCTCCAGCTTGATTGTGCTGGTTTACATCTACACCGGTGGTCTGACCTCGGCGATCTATAATGAAGTGCTGCAATTTTTCCTGATCGTGCTTGGTTTCCTGCCTCTCGTTTTGCTCGGGTTGAAAGACATTGGGGGTTGGGACGGGTTGATGAAAAATCTCGACGGTTATTCAGCGGTCAAAGGCATGCCGGGCGCCTGGACTTCTTCTTGGTCTCATATGGGCCATGCGGCGGATAATCCCATCGGCATCGAGTGGTTCGGTTTGGTGGCTGGCTTGGGTTTCGTCCTTTCGTTCGGCTATTGGTGCACGGATTTTCTCGTGATTCAACGCGCCATGGCGGCCAAGGATATGAACGCCGCCCGTCGCACGCCGATTATCGCGGCAATTCCCAAGATGCTCTTTCCTGCGCTGGTGATCTTGCCCGGTATGCTCGCGATTGCGCTCTATTACAAGGGCGGCACGGCGGCCATTTCACTCCCGATCGGCGCGGATGGTAATCCCGATTACAATATGGTGGTGCCGGCTTTGCTCTCGAAATATTTTCCGCACGGCATGCTCGGCATCGGCCTCACGGCGCTGATGGCCTCCTTCATGTCCGGCATGGCGGGCAATGTCACGGCGTTCAACACGGTGTGGACTTACGATCTCTATCAGCGCTGGTTTAAGAAAGATGCGACCGATGCCCATTTAATTAAAGTAGGACGAGTCACCACTGTGGTCGGTCTGCTCATCAGCGCCGTCTGCGCCTATGCTGCGACGAAGTTCAATAACATCATGGACATGCTCCAGCTGGTGTTTGGTTTCGTGAATGCCCCGCTATTCGCTATTTTCCTGCTCGGCATGTTCTGGCGCCGCGCGACCGGGCATGGTGCATTTTTCGGTCTCATGCTTGGCACGCTCTCCGCAGCCTTGTTTCAAGGTAACACGATTGCCATCGGTGAGACGCCCAGTCTGCTCAAGGGCGGTTGGATTTCCATTCAACAGGTTTTTGCCAGTTCGATGGCCCAAAATTTCTGGATGGCGATCTTCGCTTTCACCGGTTGTTTCGTCGGCACCTTCGTGATCTCACTCGCAACTAAACCGAATCGGACTCACGAAGAATTGCGCGGCTTGGTTTATTCGCTCACGGAGAAACAAAAAGAAGAGCAGGGGGCGCCGTGGTACGCGCGTCCGATGCCTTTGGGCCTGCTCGTGCTGGCCGTCACCCTCGTATTGAACATCATCTTCTGGTAACCCTTAACGCCCACTCCCTATGCAACTTGATATCCGCCTCCCTATGGGGCTCCTCTTTCTCATCCTCGGTATTATTCTGGTGGGCTATGGTTTTATTTCCGACCCCGCCATCTATACGGAGCATTCACTCGGTCAGAATGTGAACTTGGTTTGGGGCGGAGTCTTCGCGCTCTTTGGTTCGTTCATGCTCTGGCTGGCCCGCCGCGGTAAAGTGTGAGGGCTTACTCGAGGGTTTTCAAAACACGTTAGTCGCGTTGGAACGGAGCGACAACGTGGTCTCAGCGGGCGTCTAAAAGGTCCTTTGGTAGGTCGGGACCGCTGGGCCCGCCGCGATTTGCAGTGAGCGCACACACACAACGGCGCGCCCAGCGGTCACGCTCTATCTTTTTGACGCACTCTTAGCGAAAACTCCATGCCTTCGCTTGGGGTCCACGTTGACGTCTATGCGCTCGTCCCATGATCAGGTTGGCGCGCGATTTTTTTGGGCTTTATAGGCGAGACAATTTGAGCGGATGCGTCTGTACGGGTGCCGTCCACCCCATGACCAGGCCGCCGTGAAATACCACTTCTGCCTGATGGTCGTAAATCCAGATTTCGAACCCGTGGCCTTGTGTTTGGAGGATCGGTTTGCCGATGACGGCCGAGACTTCTTGAGGTGTCATGCCCGGCTTGAGACTGCTCCACCCGAAGATAGCGCTGCCAAATCCAGAAGTCAGCAGGACCAGGCAAACCAGAAGGATAACGAGACATGCCTTCATATCTCATATGATCGGTCATAAAGGCGGAATTAGGAGTAGGGCGCTTTGTTTTAATGAGCTTTTCGCGATAGCTTTTGCCAAATACTTCCCGATGACATCCTCGCATTGTTTGACCGTGTGCCAGTTCATCGGTCGCGCGAGTATTTAACGATATTCTTAATTTGAGAGTACCGGATTCGTTGGTGGATTAAGCGGCGACGGCGAGGCATGGGAGCAGGCCTTGCGTGACGAGGCCGACTTGGATGTGCCGATGATAGGCGTCGAGCTTGCGCCGAATGGCGGCGCGATAGTGTTCGGTTTGGTGTTGGTGATGTTGGTCGCCTTTAAACCGGCGCTGCGGAGTTATGCCGCGCATTCAGCAGTGATAGGCCCAGGTGCCGACGGTGCGGAGCGCCTGTTTGAACGTGACCTCAATTTTGAAACGCAGGACTTGCAGCCGGATGATCTCCGCCGGGGCCAGGGTCACTTCTGTGCACAGGGGCAGAATTTTACCGCAGTGCGGATGCAGCACCGCGCGAGTAGCTTGTTGATCACTATCGATGTGATTTCACCGGACAAAATTATGGGGGAAGAAAAAACCGCCAGCGCCGCGACGTTGTCGGCGATGGTGAGCAGCCTGATCAAGGACAAGGAGCACATGGCGGTCGAGCTCAAGGTGCCGGAGAAAATGGAAAAACGAAGGTAGAGGAAATCAAAGACGCCTGCCGCAAAACCGGGATCGCGCTGTTTTCTCTGTCGACGAAAACGGGCTCTTAGAGGTCGTCTAAAAAGGGTCCATTGGTAGGGCGGGACCGCTGGGCCCGCCGCGTTTTACCCGTAAGGAACGCACCGACGGAAACGCGCCCAGCTTTTGCCCTACCTTTTAGACGCACTCTAAGAGCCTATCCGAATATTGGCTTCAATGAGGTAGGGCGAACCGTCCCGGTGAGCTGCGGCTCGTCAGGGACGACTCGCCCTACCCAAAATACGTATCATCGTACCATCGTTATTCGGATAGGCTCTAAGCAGAATACTGTAAGCAATAAACGATCAGCGGAAAGGAACGCTGGTTGCTTATCGCTTATTGCTTTTGCTGACCCACCGGCTCGGGCGACGGCAGGCCCCAAGATTTCCACAACCGTAAGTATTCGAT